>NZ_JBCNNF010000250.1:0-10256 GCF_039594555.1 Inquilinus sp. | reverse complement strand
GATCTGGTTGTTGACATGCGGGCCGTAGAAGTCGCTGGTGTCGATGTGGTCGACGCCGGATTCCACGGCCTCGCGCAGCACGGCGATGGCGGCGGCGCGGTCCTTCGGCGGGCCGAACACGCCGGGGCCGGCCAGCTGCATGGCGCCGTATCCCATGCGGTTCACGGCGCGGCCGGCGAGCGGGAAGAATGTCTGAGTCATGGCGGGTCTCCTTGAGAGGACGGGCCCGATATGGCCGTGATTGTTCCGTTTGATAATTGACCCTAATCTGCACGGGCTGTTGAAAGTCGTGAACAATGGCCCTGGACCTGAACGACCTTGCTGCCTTCGTCGCCGTGGCCCGGGCCGGCGGGTTCCGCGATGCGGCCCGGATCGGCGGCGTCTCTCCCTCCAGCCTCAGCGTCGCCGTCGGGCGGCTGGAGGCACGGCTGGGCCTGCGCCTGCTGAACCGCACCACCCGCAGCGTCACCCCGACCGAGGCGGGCCGGCGTCTGATCGAACGGCTGGCCCCGGCGCTGGGCGAGATGGAGGCGGCGCTGGACGTGCTGAACGCGTTCCGCGACCGGCCGTCCGGCACGCTGCGGCTCAACGTGCCGTCCAGCGCCGCCCGCGTCGTGCTGCCGCCGATCGCGGCCGGGTTCCTGAAGGCTTATCCCGACATACGACTGGAGGTGGTGGTCGAGGACAGCTTCGTCGACGTCTTCGCCGCCGGCTGCGACGCCGGCATCCGCTACGACGAGCGGCTGGAGCAGGACATGATCGCGGTGCCGATCGGCCCGCGCATTCAGCGCTTCGCCACCGCGGCGGCGCCCGACTACCTCGCGGCCCGCGGCCGTCCGGAGCATCCGCGCGACCTGCTGTCCCATGCCTGCCTGCGCGGCCAGTTCGCCGGCGGCGCCATGCCGACCTGGGATTTCGAGCGCGACGGCGAGACCATCCGTGTCGACCCGCCCGGGCCGCTGCTGGTCCGCCCCGGCGCGGCGATCGAGCTGGCGGTCGAACTGGCCGTGGCCGGGATCGGCATCATCCACCTGTTCGAGGGCATGTTGCGCCCGCATCTCGACAGCGGCGCGCTGGAGCCGATCCTGGAGTCGTGGTGGGAGAGCTTCCCGGGCCCGTTCCTGTACTATCCCGGTCGCCGCCACGTCCCGGCGCCGCTGCGCGCCTTCGTCGACTTCATCAAGGACCGCGGCGCGACGGCCTAAGCCCGGCGATCAGCTTCTGCAGCAGCGCGTTCAGGGTCTCCTGCTCGGCCGGGGTCAGCACCGACAGCAGCTTCTCCTCATTGGCGACATGGCGGCCGATGGTCTCGTCGATCAGGCGGCGACCGGCCTCGGTCAGCGCGATCAGCTTGCCGCGGCGGTCGTTCGGGTCGGGGCGGCGCTCCACGAGCCCGGCGCGCTCCAGCCGGTCCAGGCGAGCAGTCATGCCGCCGGAGGAGATCATCAGCGCCTCGTAGATCCGGGTCGGCGACAGCATGCAGGGGTCGCCGGAACGCCGCAGTGTCGCCAGCACGTCGAACTCGCCCGGCTGCAGCCCGACCTCGGCGAAAAGCGGGTTCATGTGGTCCCGCATCACCCGCTCAGCGGCGTCGGACAGGCGGCCGAAGATCGCCATCGGCAGCGCGGGAAGGTCGGGGCGCTCGCGGCCCCATTGCTCGACGGCCATGGCGGCTCGATCCATCCTCAAATCCTCTCTATGGAATGTATCTTGACGAAAAGATACATTCCATATACTAACTTTATATCGAGACAATAACGCGGCCTGCCGCCGCGGTGAAGGAGGAACCGATGCCCAAGATGATTTTCGTGAACCTGCCGGTGCGCGACCTGCCGGCCTCCGCCGCCTTCTACGTCGCGCTGGGCGGCACGGTGAACCCGCAATTCTCCGACGACCAGGCCAATGCGGTGATGTTCTCCGACGCGATCGGGGTGATGCTGATGACCCATGACCGCTACCGGCAGTTCACCCAGCGGCCGATCGGCGATGCCCGGCGCGAGAGCCAGGCGCTGATCGCGCTCAGCGTCGAGAGCCGCGACGCGGTGGACGCGACCGTGGCCAAGGTGGTCGCCGCCGGCGGCCGGGCCGACCCCAACCCGGCGCAAGACCACGGCTTCATGTACAACCGCAACGTCGAGGACCCGGACGGCTATGTCTGGGAGGTCATGTGGATGGACCCGGCCGCCGTCGCCGGCTGACATCCCTCACCGCTTCAACACGAGAAGGGCGCCCGGAACGATCCGGGCGCCCTTTCGCCGTCACACCAGCGGCATCTTCTCGAATTGCGGCAGCGCCTCGTCGATGCGGTCCCAGGCATGGCCGCGGATGCGGTAGGTCACGGCCTGCGGCCTGAACCGGGCGGGGTCGTCGAGGCTGGCGGCGTGCACGGTGAAGAAATCGGGCTTGGCCACGGAGGTCAGGTAGACCGGCGATCCGCAGACCGGGCAGAAGGCATGGCTCTTCAGATTGCCGTTGTCGGCGACGATGTCCCAGCGCGTCGCCTCGCCCTGCAGCTTTCTCACCCCCGCGCTCGGGAAGGTCAGGTAGGAGCCGTGGCCGGTGCCGCTGCGCTGCTGGCAGTCGCGGCACTGGCAGTCGTTCATGAACACCGGCCCGGCCGCGATCTCGTAGCGGATCGCGCCGCAGGCGCATCCGCCGGTCCAGGCAACGCCCGTCCCGCCCTCCTCCCGCGCAGGCCGGCCCTCATCGGCGACGGCGCCGATCTTCGGCACGACCTTCTTCCAGCCGTCGCCGAGGGTGGCGAGGGCGGATCCGTTCCGCGCGGTGACGAAACCGGAATGAACCAGGCGGAGGCGCGTGCCGGTCTCCGTCGCGACCAGCGTCCAGGTGACCACCGTGTCCAGCCGCGAGCCGTATCCGGCATTGCCCTCATGCCCACCCTGCCAGCTGTGGACCAGCCGCGCGTTCGGGACCACCTCCAGCACCTGGCAGTGGATGACGCCGTCCCAGGCGCCGGCCGGCGTGGTCTGGAAGGTGAAGCGATTGCCCTCCACCGGCTCGAACCCCGCCGGCACCATCATCCAGCGGCCGATCAGCTCGCTGGTGGTCAGCATCCGCCAGATCGTCTCCGGCGGGTGCGGGAAGTCGGTGTCCACCACGATGTGCTGGGTGTCGGATTTCGGCGCGATGTCGTTCATGATCGGTCTCCTTCAGGAAGGGTCGGCGGCGCGCCGGCCGGCGACCAGCCTCAGCCAGGGCGCCGCGTGGAACACGGCCATCAGCAGGTACATCGGCACCATGCCGGCCAGCGGAGAGGCCCCCATCGCCGTGCACAGGACATCCGCCTCGCCGCCGGACACGGCCGTCGCCAGCGCCATGGCGGCGAAGACCGGCGCCGCCGCCAGGTGCAGCCAGCCGGCCGCGTCGAGCGGGCGGCGGGCCAGCGGCCGGTCAGTCATGGCCGTACTCGTCGTGGCGGCGCCACCAGACCCCGGCCTCGTTGCGGCCCTTCGGCGCGCGGTCGAGCCACTGATACGAGCCCCACAGGCCGTCGAGCCCGCGGGCATAGGTCGAGTAGGTGTGGTGGACGACGCCGTCCTCGAGCACGAAGGCGCTGAGCCCCGGCTTGTCGCGCATATAGGCGGGCGCGTCGGTGCCGCACATCGCCGCGAACTGCGCGACCGGCGCCGGGATCGCGGTCGACTTCATCGCCAGGCCGCTGCGCCGGAAGTTGTATTCGATGGTCCCGCCGCGCTGCTGCTCCTCGGTGAAGGAGACGTTGAAGTCGTAGTTGAACGCGCCATCGGCCGAGGACGCCCAGGGGAAGCTCCAGCCCATCCGCTGCTTGTAGGCCTGCAGCTTGGCGATCGGCGCCCGCGAGACCGCCCAGAACGCCACGTCATGGTTGGCGAGGTGGACCGCGAAGCCGTTGAAGCCGTCCGCGATCATCGAGCAGGACGGGCATCCCGCCTTGTAGTCGGGCCCGAACATGAAGTGATAGACCAGCAGCTGCGAGCGGCCCTGGAACAGATCCGGCAGCGCCGCGATGCCGTCATCGGTCTCGAAGCGGTAGTCCTTGTCGACCCGGACCCAGGGCAGCGCCTGCCGCCGCCGCGCCAGCTCGTCGCTCTGCCGCGTCAGGTCCTTCTCCGCCGCCAGCAGGTCGAGCCGCGCCGCCAGCCATTCCTCGCGGGTTCCGGTGCGGTGTGCCGTCATCGTTCACTCTCCATTGGTGTCCGGTGGTGCTGGGGTAGACTGGTGCCGGCTGGCGGAAGGCGGGGAGTGACAAGTGTGACGGGATTCCGATGGACTCTCTGATCACGGCGGCGGCGCGGGCGCTGGCGACGGGCGATCCGCTCGGCGCCCTGAACCGGGTGGCGCTGCGCGACGACCCGCCGGCGCTGGCGCTGCGCGGCATCGCCATGGCCCAGCTCGGCGACCTCGCGCGCGCCAAGGCGCTGCTGCGCCGGGCGGGCCGCGCCTTCGGAACGCGGGAGGCCGTCGCCCGCGCCCGCTGCATCGTGGCGGAGGCCGAGGTGGCGCTGGCCTCGCGCGACCTGGGCTGGCCGCCCAAGGCGCTGGACGCGGCCCGGGCGGTGCTGGAGGCGCAGGGCGACCGGCTGAATGCCGCCCATGCCCGCCTGCTCGCGGTCCGACGCCTGGTGCTGATCGGGCGGATCGACGAGGCCGGTCAGGCGCTGGCCGGCCTCGACCCCTCCTCCCTCCCCCCGCCCTGGCGGGCCGTGCATGAGCTGGTGGTGGCCGGCATCGCCATGCGCCGCCTGCGCACGGCGCCGGCGCGCGAGGCGCTGGCCCGGGCCGGCCAGGCCGCCCGTCAGGCCCGGATCCCGGCCCTGGCGGCGGAGGTCGAGAGCGCGTCCCGCATGCTGCAGGAGCCGGCGGCGCGGCTGATCGCGCGCGGCAGCGAGCGGCCGCTGCGGCTGCACGAGGTCGAGGCGCTGCTGGAGTCGCCGGTGCCGCCGACGCTGGTGGTGGATGCCTGCCGCCACGCCGTGCGCGAGGCGGGCACGGCGGTCCCCCTCGCCCGCCGGCCGGTGCTGTTCGCGCTGGCCCGCGCCTTGGGCGAGGCCTGGCCCGGCGACGTGCCGCGCGGCGTGCTGCTGCAGCGGGCCTTCGGCGCGAAATTCGCCGACGAGTCGCATCGCGCCCGGCTGCGGGTCGAGATCGGGCGGCTGCGCGCGGCGCTGAAGCCGCTGGCGGGCGTGGCCGCGACCGCGCGGGGCTTCGCCCTGGTGCCGCGCGACGGCCGCGAGGTGGTGGTGCTGGCCCGGCCGGTGGAGGAGCGGCATGCGGCGGTGCTGGCCTTCCTGGCCGATGGCGAGGCCTGGTCCAGCTCGGCCCTGGCCCTGGCGCTGGGGGCCAGCCAGCGCACGGTGCAGCGGGCGCTCGACGCGCTGGGCGAAGACGGCAAGGTGCAGGCCTTCGGCCATGGCCGGGCCCGGCGCTGGGTGACCCCGCCCCTGCCCGGTTTCACGACCGCCTTGTTACTCCCGGCCCCGCTGCCCGAGGGTTAGGCTGATCCCATGACGCGTTCACGGACACGATCGGAGGAGCGATCCATGGCTGACATCATCCGCGAATACGGGCCGTTCCCCGGCGTCGACCAGGTGGCCGGCGTGACCTATGACGGCGAGCATGTCTGGTTCGCCTCGGGCGACCGGCTGAACGCCCTCGACCCGAAGAGCGGCCGGCTGACGCGCACGATCGACGTGGCGGCGCATGCCGGCACGGCCTTCGACGGCCGGCACCTGTTCCAGATCGCCGAGAGCCGGATCCAGAAGATCGACCCGGAGACCGGCCGCGTGCTGGCCACCATCCCGGCACCGGGCGGCGGCGGCGATTCCGGCCTGGCCTGGGGCGAGGGCACGCTGTGGGTCGGGCAGCACCGGGAGCGCAAGATCCACCAGGTCGACCCCGAGACCGGCACGGTGCTGCGGACCATCGACTCCAACCGCTTCGTCACCGGCGTCAGCTGGGTCGACGGCGAGCTGTGGCACGCCACCTGGGAGGCCGAGGAGAGCGAGCTGCGCCGGATCGACCCGCAATCGGGCGAAGTGTTGGAGAGCGTGGAGCTGCCGGCCGGGGTGAACGTGTCGGGCCTGGAATCCGACGGCGGCGACCAGTTCTTCTGCGGCGGCGGCAACATCGGCAAGGTCCGCGCCGTGCGGCGGCCGAAGCGGGGCGGCTGAGGCCGCCGGCGGCGCCGGTCAGGCCTGTCCGGTGACGAACGCCGTCATCAGCCGCGCGGCCGGCCCGGAATGGGTCTCGAGCAGCAGGTGCCCGGCGTCGAGGATATGCGCCTCCATCCGCGGCAGCGCCTCCATCCACGCCAGCACCTCCGCCAGCTCGAAATATATGTCGTGCCGGCCCCAAAGCAGCAGCGCCGGCGGCTGGTGCCGCTTGAGGTAGGCCGCGATCTCGCCGAAGCGCGCCACGTACCGGCCGTAATCGGCGACCAGCGCGCGCTGGCTCTCCAGCCGGCCGGGCAAGGACATGACGCGCCAGTCCTCGATCCAGTGCGCCGGGTCGATGCGGGCGGCGATGTCCTCCGGCACGCCCTTCACATACTGGTCGCGCGTGCCCTCCAGGGTGAGATGCGCGGTGGCTGCGGCTTCGTTGCGCGGGTTCGGCGAGGTCCAGAAGTCCATCACCTCGGCCCATTGCGGACCGTGGCCGGCGCGATGGGCGTTCGCGTTCTGGATGATCAGGCCGCGCACGAGGTCGGGCCGTCGCATGGCCAGGCTGAGCCCCACCGGCGCGCCGAAATCATGCAGGTAGATGAACCGGCGGCCGACCCGCAGGGCGGCCAGCAGCTCCTCGATGCCGTCGGTGAAGGCCTCGAAGGACGGCTGCGCCAGCGGGTCCGAGCCGCCCGAGCCGGGCAGGTCTGGCGCGATGACGCGGACATGCCGCGCCAGCGGGCCGATGACGTCGCGAAAGCCCGATGACGAATTCGGCATGCCGTGCAGCAGCAGGAGCGCCGGGGCGCCCTCGTCTCCCGCTTCGCGATAGGCCAGCTCGGTTCCCGACGAAAGCCGCAGCCGCTGCAATCCGGACGTCATCGCTCGCTCCTGCCATGGGCGGGCCGCGGCGCGCGGGTGGAGACCGGCAGGAGAGCTCCGGCGCCGCGGGATCGGATGGCAGCGATATAGGACGGCCGTCGGAATCGGCCATGGCTGGGCGATCCCCGGCAGGTGGGGCCAGTGTCTCCCGCCAGCGAGACCCTTTCAAATCCCCTTGCCGTCATTGCGAGCGCAGCGAAGCAATCCATGCCGCAGCTCGTGCGGAGCGATGGATTGCTTCGTCGGCTTCGCCTCCTCGCAATGACGGCGAGGGGCCAGGGGGGAGTGGCTTGGCAAGCAGGAGGGCAAAACGATCGGGATTGCATCCAGCGACGGCGGCCGGGCGCACCCGACCGATGGGCTCACCCCGTATCCGCGACTTCCGGCAGGTCGCCATCGACTGGCGGCAGGTCCATCTCCGCCAGATCCTCGTCGGCCTCCTCGACCCAGCGCTCCGCCTCCTCAGGCGGCAGGCCGAAGGTCGGGCAGAGACGGGCCACGGCCTCGGCCGCCGGGAAACCGTCGGCGATCTCCCGCAGGTCCGGCCGGTCCATCTCCTCGGCCATCGCGGCGAAGCGGCGGTCGCACTCCTCTTCGTCCTCGGTCTCGGCCCGGATCGCGGCGCCCAGCGCCGTGATCACCCGCAGCCGCCGCCGGATCACCGCCCGGTCCGGGACCGCGACCACATCTTCGGCCGGCGTATAGCCCAGTTCCCCCAGGGTCGCGTCGGCGGCGGCCAGCCATTCCCCGGTGTCCGCCGGCAGCCCGTATTTGCGGCACAGCTCCGCCACCATCTCCGGCGCCGGGCAGGATTCGACCCGCTCGGCCACCTCAGGCCGCTCCAGATACTCCTGGACCTCGCGGCACAGGCGGGCATCCTCCGCGTCGCTTTCGGCGGTCTCGCCGATCGCCGCCGCGACCGCCAGGAACACCCGCTGCGCGCGGTCGGCCTCGGGGGCCGCCGCCGGCCGCTTCGCGGCCGGGCCTTCCGTCTCGGGCCGTTCCTCCGGCGGGCGGGAGAGCTTCTCCTCCAGCAGCAGGGTCAGCCGCAGCGAGCGGGCGATCACGGCGACGCGTCGGCAATAGTCGACGCCCGGCTGCGGCGCCTCGACCGCCTCGGTGCGGACGGCCTCGGCGACCTCCATCTGGATCTCGGCCATCCGGCCGAGCAGGCGCAGATGCCGAGCCGCCCGCTCCTCCTGGGGAGCGGATGGGGCTTCCGGTGCCTGATCGGTCTGCGCCTCGTCCATAGAACATATCATGAACTAGAATCGGAGTTAAAGGCAACTGCACAATGTGTTCAGGGTGGAATTCACGCCGGATCTCTCTCTCCGCTGGAATTGCCCACCGCCACGCGCTATATGACCATCTACATGGTCAGGAGCGTGACATGGACCCGGTCAATCTGGCGGATGCCAAGGCCCATCTGAGCGAGCTGGTCGACCGGGTGGAAGCCGGGGATTCGATCGACATTACCCGGCGTGGCAAGCCTGTCGCCAGGCTCACCGCCGTGGCGAGGCCGCGCAAGCGGGTCGATCTGCCGATGCTCCAGGCCCTGACCGCAACCATGCCACCGGAGGCGCAGGACGCCGCCGAACTAGTGCGATCGATGCGGGATGGCGATCGGTACTGATGCTGTATCTCGACACATCGCTGATCGTCGCCGCGCTCTCCAATGAGATCGCGACCGCTCGTGCGCAGGCTTGGCTGGCGGCGCAGGATCCGGCACAGCTTCTGATCAGCGACTGGACCATCACCGAGCTGTCGTCGGCCATGGCGATCAAGTTGCGGAGCGGGCAGATCACCCTCGACCAGCGCGCGGCGGCATTGGCGATGTTCAACAAGCTGGTCGTTGAGAGCTTCACCGTGCTGCCGATGACCGGCGGGCAATTCCGGACCGCGGCGAAGTTCGTCGATCAGCACACCCTCGGACTGCGCGCCGGCGACGCGCTCCATCTCGCCGTCGCGTCGGAACACGGGGCCACGGTGCACACGCTCGACCAGCGGCTCGCTGACGCCGGGCCGGTGCTCGGCATTCCGACACGCCTCCTGACGGCTGGTCCCTGATCCGTCATGGCGAGCCCCGAAGGGGCGTGGCCATCCAGAGGCACCGCCCTCTGGATGGCCACGGCGCTGCGCGCCTCGCCATGACGGAAAGAGGGCGCAGAGGCACTCTCAACGGCCACCGCGTCACTCCGCCGCCGCCTCGGCGCTCCCCCGCACGTCCCGGAGCGCTGCGATCAGCGCTGCAACCATCCGACCTGGTGCCGAATATCGTCCAGCTTCTCCTTGGCCAGGCCGGCAAGGCTGGCTTCATCCAGATAGCCTGCGCGGATGAGGACGGCAAAGACGTAGGTGAGCTGCGAATACCGATAGTCGAAGACGGTGTCGATATGCCTGCGTCTCTCACGCAGGTACTATTCGAGATCCCACATCTCGGACGGCGTCGCCGCCTCAGCGGCCTTGGCCTTGAACTCGGTTAGAATTCTCGCGAGCGCCACACCGAGTGCGGCTTCATAGGCCCGGCGCGCGATCTTCTTTTCGGATGCAGACCATTCGATGCCGGACATGAGCTTGGCCTTCCATTCGCTCGAAGAGCATCAGCCAATCACCGGAACCCGTCTACCTCCCCGTCCCACCCCTCACTCCCACTCGATCGTCCCCGGCGGCTTCGAGGTGATGTCGTAGACGACGCGGTTGATGCCGCGGACTTCGTTGACGATGCGGGTCGAGACCCGGCCCAGGAATTCGTGGTCGAAGGGGTAGTAGTCGGCGGTCATGCCGTCGGTCGAGGTCACCGCCCGCAGCGCGCAGACATAGTCGTAGGTGCGGCCGTCGCCCATCACCCCGACCGTGCGCACCGGCAGCAGCACCGCGAAGGCCTGCCAGATCGCGTCGTACAGGCCGGCGCGGCGGATCTCCTCGAGATAGATCACGTCGGCCTTGCGCAGGATCTCCAGCATGTCGCGGCTGACCGCGCCCGGGATGCGGATGCCCAGCCCCGGCCCCGGGAACGGATGGCGGCCGACGAAGGTCTCCGGCAGGCCCAGCTCGCGGCCCAGCGCCCGCACCTCGTCCTTGAACAGTTCGCGCAGCGGCTCGACCAGGGCCAGCTTCATCCGCTCCGGCAGGCCGCCGACATTGTGGTGGCTCTTGATCGTCACCGACGGGCCGCCGGTGAAGGACACGCTCTCGATCACGTCAGGGTACAGC
>NZ_JBCNNF010000025.1:0-30513 GCF_039594555.1 Inquilinus sp. | reverse complement strand
GTTATAGCATGTAATTTTAAGGTTGGGCTATGACTTTTTGTACGGAACATTCATTTTTTAGTATTTTGATACATTAAAGGCACTTGTTTACACCCGCCCTTCGACAAGCCGGAGGTGCGGCAGGCGCTGAAATACCTGATCGACTATGACGGCATCGTCGGAACCATCATGCATGGCCTCGCCACCGTGCATCAGACCCTGGTGCCGGCGGGGATGCTGGGGTCGATCGACGACGCGCCCTTCAAGCTCGACGTCGACAAGGCCAAGGCGCTGCTGGCCCAGGCCGGCCTGCCGGGCGGGTTCAAGGCGACGATGGATGTGATCAACCAGTCGCCCTATATCGACATCGCCCAGGCGCTGCAGGCCAGCTTCGCCCGGGCCGGCGTGACGCTGGAGCTGATCCCGGGCGACGCCCGGCAGGTCCTGTCCAAACAGCGCGCCCGCAAGCACGAGATCTATATCGGCCGCTGGGGGCCGGACTATGAGGATCCGGACTCCAATGCCGGGACCTTCGCGGTCAACGCCGACAACAGCGACGCCACGGCCTCGAAGACCCAGGCCTGGGCCAATGGCTGGCAGGATGCGGCGATGACCGCCGATGCGCAGCAGGCGGTGCTGGAGACCGACGGCGCCAAGCGGGCGCAGATCTATGCCGACCTGCAGCGCCGCCACCAGCAGGTGTCGCCCTTCGCCTTCATGTTCCAGCTGTCCGAGGTGATCGCCAGCCGCAAATCGGTCCAGGGCCTCACCTGGTCGGCGACCTATGACAGGAACCAGTATTGGACCGGCAGGAAGTCTTGACCCCGTGACCGCCACCAACCTTCAGCCGGTCCCCGCCCGGCCCGGCGCTGCCCGACGCCGGCGGCGGCGCGGCCTCGCCCTCCGCATCGCCGGCGTGGTCGCCTCGCTGGCGACCACCTTCTTCGGCCTTCTCCTGGTCACCTTCTTCATCGGCCGGGTGGTGCCGATCGACCCGGTGCTCGCCGTGGTCGGCGACCGGGCGCCACGCGACGTCTATGAGAAGGCGCGGCTGGAGCTCGGCCTCGACAAGCCGCTGTGGGACCAGTTCGCCCGCTATGCCGGCGACGTGCTGTCGGGCGATCTCGGCACCTCGGTGCTGACCTCGCGCCCGGTGCTGGAAGATATCGGCCGGGTGTTCCCGGCGACCTTGGAGCTGGCGACGCTCGGCGTGCTGTTCGGCATCGTCTTCGGCGTGCCGTCCGGGGTGCTGGCGGCGGTGCATCGCGGCCGATGGCCGGACCATCTGGTCAGGGTGGTCGGGCTGATCGGCTATTCGGTGCCGATCTTCTGGCTCGGCCTGGTCGGGCTGCTGCTGTTCTACGCCAAGCTCAGCTGGGTCGGCGGGCCGGGGCGGCTCGACGTCTTCTATGACGGGCTGGTCGACCCGGTGACCGGCGTGATCACGCTCGACGCCGCGCTGGCCGGCGAGTGGGACGTGTTCTGGAACGCCGTCGACCATTTGATCCTGCCGGCGGCGCTGCTGGGCTATTACAGCCTGGCCTATATCAGCCGGATGACGCGGTCCTTCATGCTCGACCAGCTGCGCCAGGAATACGTCACCACCGCGAGGGTCAAGGGCGTGTCGGAGTGGGCGGTGATCTGGCGCCATGCCTTCCGCAACATCCGGGTGCCGCTGCTGACCGTGGTGGCGCTGTCCTATGCCGGCCTGCTGGAAGGGGCGGTGCTGACCGAGACGGTGTTCGCCTGGCCTGGCCTCGGCCAGTACATCACCAACTCCCTGCTCAACGCCGACATGAATGCGGTGCTCGGCGGCACCATCGTGGTCGGCGCCGTCTATATCGGGCTGAACATGCTGTCCGACCTCCTGTACCGCGTGCTGGACCCGAGGGCGCGATGACCGATCTGACATCTCCACGCCCCGACAGCTGGCGCGGCTGGCTGCTCTCCGACACGCCGCATTCGCGCGGCCAGGCCCGGCTCGGGCGGCTGTACCTGCTGTGGCTCGGCCTGGCCCGCAACCCGCTGGCCATGGTCGGCTTGGTCATCGTCCTGCTGCTGCTGGTCGCCGCGGCGATCGCGCCGCTGCTGGCCCACCAGTCGCCGATCGAGCAGAATTTGGCGGAGCGGCTGCAGCCCTTCAGTTCCGCGCATTGGCTGGGCACCGACGAGCTCGGCCGGGACATCTGGTCCCGCATCATCTACGGCACCCGGCTGACGCTGCTGATCGTGGTGCTGGTGGCGATCACCGCGGCCCCGGTCGGCCTCTTGATCGGCACCGTCTCCGGCTATCTCGGCGGCTGGGTCGATGCGGTGCTGATGCGCATCACCGACATCTTCCTGGCCTTCCCGAAGCTGATCCTGGCGCTGGCCTTCGTCGCCGCGCTCGGCCCCGGCATCGAGAACGCGATCATCGCCATCGCCATCACCTCCTGGCCGCCCTATGCCCGCATCGCCCGGGCCGAGACGCTGACCATCCGCAACGCCGATTTCATCAGCGCGGTTAGGCTGCAGGGCGCCTCCAGCGCCCGCATCGTCGCCCGGCACATCGTGCCGCTGTGCCTGTCCTCGGTGATCGTCCGGGTCACGCTCGACATGGCCGGCATCATCCTGACCGCGGCGGGCCTCGGCTTCCTCGGGCTCGGCGCCCAGCCGCCGCTGCCGGAATGGGGCGCGATGATCTCCAAGGGCCGCAGCTTCATCCTCGACCAGTGGTGGGTCGCGACCATGCCCGGCATCGCCATCTTCGTGGTCAGCCTGGGCTTCAACCTGCTCGGCGACGGGCTGCGCGACATCCTCGACCCGAAGCAGGGTGGGCAATCATGAGTGCGGGGGGCATGAGCCGGCCGCTGCTGGAGGTTCAGAACCTCTCGGTCACCTTCGACACCGCCAAGGGCCCGGTGCGGGCCGTGCGCGGCATGAGCTTCACCCTTGGCCGCGAGAAGCTGGGCATCGTCGGCGAAAGCGGCTCCGGCAAGTCGATGACCGGCCGGTCGATCCTGCGGCTGGTCGGGCCGCCCGGCCGGGCCCAGGCCGACCGGCTGGTGTTCGACGGCATCGACCTGCAGCGCCAGAGCGAACGGCAGATGCGGGCCATCCGCGGCCGCCGCATCTCGATGGTGATGCAGGACCCGAAATTCTCGCTCAACCCCGTGGCCACGGTGGGCGAGCAGGTGGCCGAGGCCTACCGCATCCACAAGCGCGCCTCGGCCCGTGAAGCCAAGCGCCGGGTGCTGGAGATGTTCGAGGCGGTGCGCATCCGCGACCCGGAGCGGGTGTGGGGCCTGTACCCGCACGAGGTCTCGGGCGGCATGGGCCAGCGCATCATGATCGCGATGATGCTGATCCCCGACCCGGACCTCTTGATTGCGGACGAGCCGACCTCGGCGCTGGACGTCACCGTGCAGATGCAGGTGCTGGCGATCATCGACGACCTGGTGACCCAGCGCGGCATGGGGCTGATCTTCATTAGCCACGACCTCAACTTGGTGGCCAGCTTCTGCGACCGCATCCTGATTATGTATGCCGGCCGGGTGGTGGAGAGCTGCCGGGCGGCGGAGCTGCACCAGGCGAAGCATCCCTACACCCGCGGCCTGCTCGAATCGCTGCCGCAGATCGGCGACACCCGGCCGTTCCTGCCGGTGCTGCAGCGCGACCCGGCCTGGCTGGAGGCGTGACCATGGCGGACCCGATGATCGCGATCGAACAGCTGGACGTCATGTTCGGCGACACCCACGCGGTGCGTGGCGCCTCGCTGGCGGTGGAGCGGGGCGAGAGCTACGGGCTGGTGGGCGAAAGCGGCTCCGGCAAATCGACGATCCTGCGCGCCTTGTCCGGCCTGAACTGGGACTGGACCGGCCGGGTCACGGTGGACGGGCGGGAGCAGGGGCGGCACCGCGACAAGGGCTTCTTCAAGCTGTGCCAGATGGTGTTCCAGGACCCCTACGGCTCGCTGCATCCGCGCCAGACGGTGGATGCGACGCTGATGGAGCCGCTGGCGATCCACGGCCTCGACAACCGCGATGCCCGGGTCGAGCGGGTGCTGAAGGAGGTCGGGCTCGGTCCCAGCTTCCGCTTCCGCTATCCGCACCAGCTGTCGGGCGGGCAGCGCCAGCGCGTCGCCATCGCCCGGGCGCTGGTGCTGGAGCCGCGGGTGCTGCTGCTGGACGAGCCGACCTCGGCGCTCGACGTCTCGGTGCAGGCGGAAATCCTGAACCTGCTGAAGCGCCTCCGGGCCGAGCGGGGGCTGACCTATCTTCTGGTCACCCACAACCTCGCCGTGGTGTCTGTGATGTGCGAGCGGCTGGCGGTGATGAATCGCGGCCGCATCGTCGAGACGCTGACCGCGGCGCAGCTGCATGACGGCACGGTGGCCCAGCCCTACACCCGCCAGCTGCTCGAGGCCAGCCGCGGCTATGACCGCGCCGCGGCCGACCGGATCGAGGATTTCGCCGCCTGACGCTCCGGAGGGCGGCGGCTGTCATCCGGCTGTCATCGGCCGGGTCTAGGGTCCGCCGTCCTCATCCCATCGGAGCATGCCCATGCGGCGATCCATCCTGGCCTTCGGCCTTCTGGTGCTGGCGGCGATCGGCCCCGTCCCGTCACAGGCCGAGGAGGCGAAGCCCTTCGTCACCGACAAGGAGATCAACCTCCTGCAGCTTCTGCCGCCGCCCCCGGCGAACGACTCGGCGCAGACCAAGGCCGAGCTGGGCGAGGTGCTGACCCTGCAGGTGACCCGCACGCCGGAGATGGAGCAGGCGGCGATCGCCGACGCCACGGAGGATGTCTGGCGCTTCAGCAATGTGATGGGCCCGAAATTCGTGCCGGCCGGCCTGCCGGTGTTCAGCGCCTTCTTCGACCGCGTGGTCGCGACCGAAGGCGTGGTGGTCGACCCGGCCAAGGACGTCTGGAAGCGGCCCCGCCCGCATCAGCTCAGCGACCTGGTCAAGCCGGCGGTCAAGCTGTCGAGCTCGGGCTCCTACCCGTCGGGCCATGCGACGGTCGGGACGCTGATGGGCGTCATCCTGTCCGACATGGTGCCGGAGAAGCGGGCCGAGATCATGGCCCGGGCCTGGCAGTTCGCGAACAACCGGGTGATCGGCGGCATCCATTACCGCTCCGACATCGAGATGGGCCGCATCGCCGGCACGGTGATCGCCTTCGAGCTGCTGCAGCGCCCGGATTTCCTGGCCGAATACGAGCCGGCCAAGGCCGAGCTGCGCCACACGCTGGGCTATAGCGGATCCTGAAACAGGGCGGGCGGTGCCCGGCGGCACGGCGCGCCGCCTCACCGGGATCAGGGCGGCACAAACGCGAAGGGCCATGGCAATCCTCTCTCAGGCCCGCCGCTCCGACGGGCTGATCATGTCGCGGGGATGGTGCGGGGCGGCCGGTCCGGCCGCGCATCGCCGTTGCCGGCGTCTGCCGCCGGGTGCGTGATCGACTGCGGATATTGTCCCAGGATGGGAAAATCCTCTCAACCCCCAGGATTGGGGGATCGGGCCTAGGGGTCGAGCAGGCCAAGGCTCAGGGCGCTGGCCACGGCCTCGCTGCGGCTGGTAGCCTGCAGCTTGCGCATCGCCGAGGCGACGTATTCATTGACGGTATAGACCGACAGGGCCAGGTGCTGGGCCGCCTGCTTGCTGGAGGCGCCGCGGGCCACCCAGGCCAGGCAGTCGCGCTCGCGCGGTGCCAGCAGCGGCGGGTCGCTGGAGCGTGAGGCGGCCGCGGACAGCCGGCCGCGGATCTTCAGCGCCCGGCCGACATGCGGGCCGAGATGCCACAGCAGCCGGACGTCCTCGTCGCTCCAGTCGGGGCGGCGCCCGGAGCGCCAGAGCGAGAGATGCGCGCCAAGACCGTTCCGGTCGAAATCGACCCAGTAGAGGCCGCTGTGGCCGCCCTGCGGGCGGATGTAGTCGTTGTAGAATTCGGTGCGGATGAAGTCGGCCTGGGGCACCAGCATGCGATCCACGAAGACCGGCCTGGCCGGCAGCTGCTGCAGCATCGGCAGGATCGGCCAGGTCGAGTGGTAATGCGCGTTGTAGAGCGGGATGTAGGCGGGGTCGCAGCCGACGCGGATGGCGATGTCGGCCGCCCTCGGCGCGCCGGTCGGGTGCAGCGCCGCCGCCTCGCCGCCGACCAGCTCCAGGATCCGGCCCAGCACGACCGTCCAGTCCTCGTCGCCGAGCGCGGCGTCGTAGGTCTGGCCGACCAGCTGGGCAATGGCGCGGTCATCCGGCATGGCGAAGCAAGGCAAGAGCACGGCCGGCCACCGGCACGAGGCCGGCAGCCGGTCGGGACTATAGCAGATTTCATGGACTTTCGACCGCCCGACGCGTGCGCGGCACCGCTGGAAGGAAATTACCGAGAGGCAGGCCGGTCGCCTCGACTCCTGAGGCTGAGAGGGCGGTATAAGGAAAGGGCGGTCGAGCGCGGCGGGCCCGCGGCCACGCTCCTGGACGTCATGGCCGTCAGTGCAGGGTCATCAGCAGGACCGCTGCCGACAGGGCCGTACCGCCGGTGACAGCGGCGAAGGCCGGTCCGGCGCGCCACAGCAGCACTCCGATCAGCCCGAAGGCTGCCATCAGAACCGGATTCATCTGTCCACCTCCACCCTGTGGTCCGTGCGCATCACGCCGGCCGCATACACAATCAGAACAGAATTTGCGTCGAATTGTTTCCTTCTCGACGCGAAAAAACCTGAATTGCGTTCAGTCGAGCAATGTGAGTCTCAAGGGAGAGAATCACGGATCGCAAGGCAAGCCTCAATCCCCGAGGATTAGGGGATCATTCCCCCAGCAGGTCGAGCACCATGGCCTTGGCCACCGCCTCGCTCCGGCTGGTCGCCTCCAGCTTCCGCATCGCCGTCTCGATATACTCGTTGACGGTGTGGATCGATAGATCGAGCTGGCGGGCGATGTCCTTGCTGGACGCGCCGCGGGCGATCCGCGACAGGCAGTCCCGCTCGCGCCAGGTCAGGGCCGCGGCGGTGCGGGCCAGGCTGATCGCCACCTGATATGCCGCTCCGGCGGCGAGGCGACGCTCGATCTCCAGCGCCTGCTCGAGATGCGGGCCGAGCCGGTGGAGGAGGCGGAGCTGTGCCGGCTCCCATTCCGGCTGCCGCCGTGACCGCCAGATCGAGATCAGCGCTGGGGTGGCCCGGCTGCCGGGCCGGCCGCGGGCGAGCCAGGACAGGCTGGCATGCTGGTCCTGCGGCGTCAGGAAATCGGTGTAGAATTCGGTCCGGACATAGTCCCGATCCGGCAGCAGCATGCGGTCGACGAAGACGGACCCGCCCGGCATTCGCGGCAGCCAGGATCCGATCGGCAGCAGGCTGTGATAGTGGGCGCCGTACAGCTCGACATAGGTCGGGTCGATGCCGCTCACCAGCGCCTGCACCGCCTGGCCCGGCGCGTGGGGGCGCTGCAGCACCGCCGCATGGCCGCCGAGCAGGTGGGATAGGGCACCCAGGACCCGGGTCCAGTCCTCGTCGCCGATCGCGGCGTCATAGATCTGACCGATCAGGTCCAGGAGCTGCAGCTCATCCGGCATGGGGAGCATCGCGAGAGGCCGGCCAGGAGGGGCGGGCGGCGTGTTATAGCACGGCCGCTCCGCCCCGTCCGGCAGGCTCGCCATTCTCCGGGCGCAGAGCTGGAAATCGGCTCGGACCTCAGCCGCAACGGCGAGGCGGTCTCAGTCCGTCGGCATCTTGTCGATGCCGCCATGCGCGGCGGACCAGGACACCGGGTCGCGCAGGAACTTCTCGACCTCGTCCAGCGTCTTCGGGTCGAAATGGTTGCCGGCCTTGCAGACCTCCAGCACGTCCCACCAGGTCGCCAGCCCGTGCAGCTCGACCCCGATCGATTCGAAGAACTTCGGCGTGTCCTTGAAGATGCCGTAGTTGAAGACGACGAAGACGTGCTCCACCACCGCGCCGGCGTCGCGCAGCGCTTGGCAGAACTTGGCCTTGCTGCGGCCATCGGTGTTCAGGTCTTCGACCAGCAGCACCCGCTGGCCCTCGGTCAGCACGCCCTCGATCTGGGCGTTGCGGCCGAAGCCCTTCGGCTTCTTGCGGACATACTGCATCGGCAGGGCCAGCCGGTCGGCGATCCAGGCGGCGTAGGAGATGCCGGCGGTCTCGCCGCCCGCCACCGCGTCGATCTTCTCGAAGCCGATCTCGCTCAGGATCACCGAGGTGGCGAAGTCCATCAGCACGCGGCGGATGCGGGGGAAGGAGATCAGCCGCCGGGTGTCGGTGTAGACCGGGCTGGCCCAGCCCGAGGTGAATTTGTACGGCGTCTCGGCGTTGAAGCTGACCGCGCCGGCCTCGAGATAGGCCTGGGCGGTCAGGCGGGCGATGGTCTTGCGGTCGGGGAAGCTGGTCGAGAGGATCATGGCGGGCTCCGGCGGATTTGGGGTGTCTTAGGGCGGGGGCAGCCATCCGGCAAGCGGGCTTGCGGACTAAAGTACGCATGGCCATGATCCGCCCGCCGCAGCAGGACACCCGCGATGACCGACCGCCTCACGATCCGCCGCCCCGATGACTGGCATCTCCATCTGCGCGACGGCGCCATGCTGCGCGCGGTGCTGCCGCATACGACGGTGCATTTCGCCCGCGCCATCATCATGCCGAACCTGACGCCGCCGGTGGTCACCACCGCCGATGCCCGGGCCTATCGCGAGCGGATCCTGGCTGCACTGCCCGAGGGTGCGCGCTTCACCCCGCTGATGACGGCCTATCTGACCGAGGGCACCGACCCGGACGACCTCGCCCGCGGCCGCGACGAGGGCGTGCTGACCGCGGTCAAGCTGTACCCGGCCGGCGCCACCACCAACTCGCATGGCGGGGTGCGCGACCTGGCCAAGGTCCGGCCCGTGCTGGAGCGGATGCAGGCGATCGGCCTGCCGCTCCTGGTGCATGGCGAGGTGGTGGATCCGGAGATCGACATCTTCGACCGCGAGGCGGTGTTCATCGAGCGGCACCTGCGGCCGATCCGCGCCGATTTCCCGGAGCTGCGGATCGTCATGGAGCATGTCACCACCCAGGACGGCGTCGACTTCGTGCTCGACCAGGGCGACGGGCTGGTTGGCGCCACGATCACGCCGCAGCACCTGGTGCTGAACCGCAACGACCTGCTGGTTGGCGGGGTGCGGCCGCACTACTACTGCCTGCCGGTGGTGAAGCGGGAGACCCACCGCCTGGCGCTGCGCCGCGCGGCGACCTCGGGCGACCCGCGCTTCTTCCTGGGCACCGATTCCGCACCGCATCCGGTGCATGCCAAGGAGACGGCCTGCGGCTGCGCCGGGGTGTTCAACGCCCGGGTGGCGGTCGCCTGCTACGCCCAGGTGTTCGAGGAAGAGGGGGCGCTGGACCGGTTCGAGGCCTTCGCTTCGCTGAACGGTCCGGCCTTCTACGGACTGCCGGTGAACGAGGAGACCGTCACCCTGGTCCGCGGCGCCGAGGAGTTACCGGAGCGGCTGCCGGTGCCGGGCGGCGATGACGTCCATGTCTTCCGCGGGAAGACCGTGCCGGGCTGGCGGGTGGAAGGCTGAAACCGGGTCAGAGCCTGCGGAACACCACGCTCAGATTGTTGGCCGGCATCTCGGTGACCTCGGGGCTAGAGAAGCCGGCCGCGGCGGCGACAGCGGCGATGGCCTCCAGCTCCCGTAGCCCCCAGGCCGGATTGCGCTGCCGCAGGTCGCGGTCGAAGGCCTCGTTGCTCGGCGCGGTCGCCACGCCGGTCCGGCGGTAGGGGCCATAGAGGTACAACGGGGCGCCCGGCGGCAGGATGGACGCGGCGCCGCGCATCAGTCCCTCGGTCGAAGCCCAGGGCGAGATGTGGATCATGTTGATGCACAGCACCGCATCCGCTGCCGTCACCGGCCAGGCGGGCGAGGTGACGTCCAACTCCAGCGGCGGGCGCAGATTGGCCAGGCCGCTGTCGGCGACCCAGGCGGCGATGCTGAGGCGGGCGTCCGGGTTCGGATCGGAGGGCTGGAAGGTCAGGCCCGGCAGCGCCTGTGCGAAATGCACGCCGTGCTCGCCCGTGCCGCTGGCGATCTCCAGCACCGTGCCGGCCGGGGGCAGCACGCGGCGCAGCACGGCCAGGATCGGATCCCGGTTGCGCGCCGCCGAAGGCGCCTGTTGGCGGTGGTCGGTCATCGTCCTCTCCGTCGCGCTTCGCCCGCATCTCCGCTCGATGCGGCGGCATCGACTTCCATAGCCCATCCCGCCACACTGCGTCGCGCGGCACCGCGCCGCCATGCCGTCGGGCATCTCCTGCCCGACCGATCGACCGCCCTGGCCAGGAGAGCCGACCATGCCCTACGCCACCATCGATGGATGCCGGCTGCACTACCGCCTGGCCGCTGCTGCTCTCGCATGCCCTCGGCGTCGACCTCGAGATGTGGGCGCCGCAGGTGGAACGGCTCGCCCGGCGCTTCCGGGTGCTGCGCTATGACCATCGTGGCCATGGCGGCAGTGACGCGCCGGCCGGGCCCTACAGCCTCGACCGGCTGGGGCGTGACGCGGTCGGGCTGCTCGATGCCCTCGGTATCGCCCGTGCCGATGTCGTTGGCCTGTCGCTGGGCGGCATGGTGGCGCTGTGGCTCGGGATCCACGCATCCGACCGGGTCCGCCGGCTGGTGCCTAGCTGCACCACCGCCTATGCTGGCGGCGCCGCGATCTGGGATCCGCGAATCGATGCGGTGCGGCGCGACGGCACGGCCGGGCTGGTCGACGGCGTGATCGGGCGGTGGTTCAGCCCGGGCTTCCGCGACCGGGCGCCGGAGACAGTTGACGGCATCCGCCGCAAGCTGCTGGCGGCGTCGCCGGACGGCTATGCCGCCACCTGCGCCGCGATCCGCGACATGGACCAGCGCGATACGATCGGCCGGATCCGGGCGCCGGTGCTGGTGCTGTCTGGCAGCCAGGACCAGGGCACCCCGCCGGAGCGGGGGCAGGAGATCGCCGCCGCGGTGCCGGGCGCCCGCTTCCTCGCCCTCGACGCCGCCCACATCGCCAATCTCGAGCAGGCGGACGCCTTCACCGCGGCGATCGAGGCGTTCCTGGGGTAATGGAACGCTACCCCGCCGGTCGGCGGGCGGCGGCCAGCAGCAGGCCGAAGCCGATCATCAGCCCGCCGGAGATCCGGTTGAACCAGCGGAACGGCCGTGCGCTGCGGAAGTAGCGGCCGAGACGGGCGCCGATCAGGGCATAGATGGTGATCGCCACGACCTCCAGCGCCAGGAAGCTGGCGCCCAGCAGGGTGAAGCTGGCGGCATAGTCCTGTGGCACCACGAATTGCGGGAAGAAGGCGGTGAAGATCAGGATCGCCTTCGGGTTGCTGGCGGCCACCCAGAACTCCTGCCGGATCAGGGTGCGCAGCGGCTGCCGTCGCGCGGCCGCCATCCGCTCCGGCGCCGGCGTGTCGGCGCGCAGCAGCTTGATGCCGAGCCAGATCAGATAGGCGGCACCCAGCCATTTCACCACGGCGAAGGCGATCTCCGACGCAGTGAGCAGCGTGCCGAGGCCCAGCCCGGCGACCGCGATCATAATGGCGAAGGCGACCAGCCGGCCGGAGGCGGCGGCCACGGCGCGCAGCGTGCCGTCGCGGGCGCCGTTCGACAGCGACAGCAGATTGTTCGGGCCGAACGCCATGTTCAGCGCGAAGCAGGCGGGCAGGAAGAGAAGATAGTCGTCGAGCGTCATGATCCGGGCCTCCGCCGGCACCGCCGGCGGGATCAGCGTGCCAGAGATCGGGCTGCGGCGGAACTGCCGAACCGAGCCGGCAGCGTCACGTGTTGCATCGAATTCGCATCAAATCGGCTGCGATTGTTTGAAGATTTCAGGCCGGACTCGTTGATCGATGGTCCCGGTCTTCGCCATAATCGGGTTGAGCCGAAAGAGTTCGAAGGAAGATTCCATGGCGATCTCTATCTCCGGCATTGCGATGCGGGCCTATCTCGGCGGGGTCGAGCCGGTTCTGTTCCGGCTGCGCAAGGAGCAGCGCCTGCGCGTCTGGGGACTGCGGGCCGCCGACCTACCGGACGCGGCGCTGCGGCTGGAGACCGAGCACTGCAGCGGCGGCGTCCTCTGCCGGCACATGGTGTCGTCGCATCGCGATTATCTGGCGAAATACATGCGGCGCGGGCCGGACGGCATCGCCCGGTTGTGGCAAGGCACGCCCTGTCTGCTGGATCTCGATGGCTTCGCCGATGCCGAAGCCTATGAGAAGGCGATCCGCAGCCAATCCTTCGGCTATATCCTGCGCGAGACGCGCAAGGCCGCGAAGGCCGGCTATCATTGCCGGATCTTCGACCGCTTCGGCCAGGGCGACGACATGCGAGACATCGAGGCGTCGAAGCTGTTCCGCTCCGGCGGGCCGGTGCCGCAGGCCTTCGCCCAGCGCTTCGGCCGCGGCAGCGGGGTGAAGGGGGATCCCTGGCTCGACGCGCCGTGCCCGGAGCACTGGGCGGTCGACTGGGGCGTGTTCATCGACGACGGTCGGGACCGGCTGGTCGGCACCATCGTGCTGCGCCGGATCGGCAACATCATCCGCATCGTCAGCTTCCTTGGCCATGCCGACCACCTGTCTTCCGGCGCGATGAAGCTGCTGTTCGTCGAGATCGTGCGCTGGCTGCTGCGCCGCGAGGATCTGCGGGTGCGGGGCGTGCGCTTCGTGCTCTACGGCGCGCTGGAACAGGGCGGGCTGGGCCTGCTGCACTGGAAGCGCCGGCTGCTGGTCCGACCCTTCGTCTTCGCCGATCCGGTGCCCGCCGGCCTCAACCTCGCCGGTGGAACACGCCACGCATGATCGGGATGAAGCCGTCCTGCCCGTTCGGGCGGCTCTCGATCTCATGGATGAAACAGTCGGGCCCGACGGTCAGGACCGACCGGCCGATGCCGCGCGGCGTATGCTTCTCCAGCACCAGCCGGTCGCCGTCCCAGGTCCCGCGTGACGGGGCCAGCGGCGGCCAGCCATAGCTGTCGAACCAGAACCAGACGATCTCCTGCGCCGCCGGGTCGACCGTCAGCACGCCATGCGCGTCGAAGCGGTATCCGCCCGCGCGCTCCTCGCTGAAGTCGTGGATCAGCGCCAGGCCGGCCCGGTCGAGGCGGAAATCCCAGCGGCCGCGGGCCGGCCCGCTCGGCCCCCAGGGGTTGGGGAACACCTCCTCCTCGCCCTCCCAGGCGCCTTCGAGCCGGGCGAGCGATCGGTGCAGCGGGCCGGGGGGCAGGGGCGTCATCGGCAGCCTCGGTTCAGGATCGGGCCCGGACCCTAGCCGGGCACCATCTGGCGTGCTAACGGGAACGGGTCCAACAATTGCTCATTCTGGCCAATCCGTGCCGACCGAGATCCGCCGCTTCCGCCATGACGGTCGCTTCGACGGGCCGATCCATGCGCATGATCTCGGCCAGCTCTTCGCCCTCGACCGCGGCCTGGCCCTGATCCGCAGCGGCGCCGGGGACTGGATCATGCCGCCTGGCCGGCTGTGCTGGATGCCGGCGGGCGTGCCGCACGGTGTGCTGACCCTCGGGCCGGTGGCCGGCATCAGCCTCTATCTCGATACCGCCGGCCTGCCGTCGCGGCCGGCGGTGCTGCGGGCGCCGCCGCTGGCCCTGTCGCTGCTGGGCCGGATCGCCGAGGTCGATGCGGAGGATCCCGGCCGCCGCGACCGGCTGCTGGCGGTGCTGCTGGACGAGCTGCGCGCCGCGCCGGAGGAGCCGCTGCGCCTGCCGACGCCGCGCGACCCGCGGCTGCGCCGGATGACCGCCGCCCTGGCGGCCGACCCGGCCGATCCGCGCCGGCTCGATGATTGGGCGGCAATGCTGGGCCTGCCGAAGCGCAGCCTGGTGCGGCGCTTCAAGGCCGAGACGGGGCTGAGCTTCGTGCAATGGCGGCACCACGCCCGGCTGATCCGGGCGGCGGCGCTGCTCGGCGGCGGCGCATCGGTGACCGAGGCGGCGCTGGCCGTCGGCTATGACAGCGTCAGCGCCTTCATCACCCGCTTCCGCGCCGGCTTCGGCATCACCCCCGGGCGGTTCGTGCCGGACCAGGCCTGACTCGTGCCGCGATTAAGGCGAGCCGTGACTCAGGATCGGCCCGATGGCGCCATGTTTGCCGGCTGAACTGCCTGGACGACATGACGGGGGGCCTATGGATCACGAGAGATTAATCACTCTGCGACGGGGCGTGGACGATGAGGGTCCGCGCGCGTCCTTGCGGCCGGCCAGCCGCTCGGCCGAGAACGAGGCGCGGATCATCGCCCATCTCCGGTCGGCGCTGCTCAACTGCGACCGTTCGCGGGTGTGGACGTAGTGGAATGTCTTCCAGCCTCGTTCTGCGGTAGATTGGGCAATATCGAGTGGCAGGTTGAGGGCACTCGTGATGACGAAGGCTCTTCGGATGGAGGACGTCCCCGCCGCGTTCATCCTGGCCTGGAACCGTCACGACATGGCGGCGCTGGCCGCGCTGTTCGCGGAGGATGCGGACTTCGTGAACGTGGTCGGCGCATGGTGGCGAAGTCGGGCTGAAATAGGGGCCGCCCATGTGGCCACCCATGCGACCATCTTCAAGGAAAGCCGCCTGGAGGGCGAAGTCGCCGAGATCACCCGGTTGGGGCCGGGAGTCGCCGCCCTGCACGTGGCCTGGACGCTCGATGGCCTGAGAGGTCCCGACGGCACTCCCGCCGAGCCGCGGCAGGGCATATTGCTTCTGGTATTGACCGAGGCCACGGATGGCTGGCGGATCCGGATCGCTCAGAACACTGACATTGTTCCCGGCGCGCTCGCGCCGCCTCCGTGACCGCCTGACGTTTCGCTAGCTTCGGCCCAGCACCGCGGCGCTCGGGCGGGCGGCGATGCGGTCCCACCAGGCGGCCAGCCGCTCGCGCCGGGCCAGCAGGTCGCGCCCCTCGGGCGCCATGCGGAAATAGTCGATGACCGGCGCGGCATGCAGGTCGGCGAGGCTGAGCGCATCGCCCGCCAGCCACGGGCCGTCGCCGAGGAAGCCGTCGAGCACGTCCAGGCACAGCCCGGCGCGCGGCAGGGCCGCGGCGATCAGCGCCTCGTCGCTCGGCCGGCCCGCCTTCGGCTTCGACACCCGCTCGACATAGATGTCCCAGACCAGCGGGCGGTAGGCGTAGCTGTCCAGCACGCCGATCACCTGCGTCATCCGGGCCCGGCCGCGAGGCTCGGCGGGCTGCAGCGCGGGGCCCGGAAACGCCTCGTCGACATAGCGGGTGATCGCCGCGGTCTCGTACAGCGCGAAGCCGTCATGCTCGAAGGCTGGGATGCGGCCGAAGGGATGGCGGCCGAGATAGCCGGGTGGTGGCCCCTCGGCGGCGAAGATGTCGACCTCGACCAGGTTGAAGCCCACGCCCTTCTCCTGCAATGCCAACAGGGCGGCGCGGACATAGACGCTGTAGCGGGCGCCGAAGAGGATCGGGATCATGGGATCTCCAGCTTCCGCTCGACGTCGATCAGCATCGCGCCGTTGCGTTCCAGCCGGTAGCGGCCGATGTAGGTGCCAGGCTTCCAGCCGCCATCCTTCGGCGCCCGTTTGCCGGCGAAGGCGAACCAATTAATCTTCGAGGACGGCAACGGGTTCTGGTCCTGGAACGCCAGGGTGCCGTCCGGGGCGGCGATGGTGATGGTTTGCAGGTCGCCAGCCTGGACGCCGAATGCCTCGGCCCACATCACCAGCGGCGCTTGGCGATCGCCCTTGAGATTGGCGTAGCGGCCGAGTCGCGCGGCGTTGGCATCGGCCGGGCCCGTGGCGAACCCGGCGATCAGCAGGCCGGTCTGGATATACGGGACGTCGGTCGCCCACATCGAATGCCCCGTTGCCGTGCAGCCCGCACCGGGCGGCTCGTCGGTAAAGGGGTCGATGCGCTGTTCGCCCTTCAGGACGCTGAAGTGCAGATGCGGGAACTCGGTGTCGCCGGACAAGCCGATCTGGCCCAGCGGCTGACCTGCCTTCACGACATCGCCGGGCTTCACCTTCAGGCTGCCCCGCTTCATATGGGCATATAGGGTCTGCCAGCCATTACCGATTTCGATGATCGCAGCGTTGCCGGCCTCGATCCCCTTGATCGCGTCCTTGCCGCGCTCGTTCACCGAAACGTCAGGCTGTCCGTCGCGGACGCGCAGCACTGTGCCGTCGGCGGAGGCCAGGACGTCGACACCGCGCTGCATCGTGGCCAGGTCCGGCAGCCGGATGTCGGTGCCGTCATGCCCGTCATAAGTGAGCGGGCCGCAGCGGAAATCCGCACGGCCCGGGCTGGGGTCCGCATCGACGTAGTTCTGGATGAAGCAGTCCTTGCCCAGGGTGCAGGCGACCGGCCAGGCGAAGCGCGGCTCCTGCTCCTGCGCGGGAGCCGCGGGCGCGGCGAGAAGGACGAGTCCGACCAGGGCGTTCCGCATCATCCGCTCCCCCTTGACCATCCGCTCGTTGATGACGCGGACGGGCCGCTTCGGCAATCGGATACAATGCCTCCCTTGCCATACGCGCGGGAGGCGCAGCGGTTCGAGACTTTAGAGCGTTACCACCCGGATCCGCCGGCCCTGCACCGCCAGGGCGATGCCGCCGCGCTTCAGCGCCAGCGCGTCCTCACCGAACAGCTCGCGGCGCCAGCCGTGCAGGGCCGGCACCTCGGCATCGTCATCCATGGCGATGGCCTCGAGGTCGTCGCTGCCGGCGACCAGCTTCTGGGCCACGCCCTCATCCTCGCATTTCATCTTCAGCAGCACGCGCATCAGCTCGACCAGCGGCGCGATGCCGGGCGGGGTCGGCGGGCGCTGCGCCAGCTTCGGCGCCTGGTCGGTCGGCGTCGCCAGGCCGCGCTCGACCGCCGCGATCAGCCCCTGGCCCTGCCAGCCCTCGGCCATGTTGCGGCTCATGCCCCGGATCCGCGCCATGCCGTCGATGTCGCGCGGGGTGTGGGCCGCGATCTCCAGCAGCGCCTCGTCCTTCAGGATGCGGCCGCGCGGGATGTCGCGCTTCTGCGCCTCGCGCTCGCGCCAGGCTGCCACCTCGCGCAGGATCGACAGGAACTTGGCCGAGGCGTTGCGCGGCTTCAGCCGCAGCCAGGCCTGGTCCGGCTCGGTGCGGTAGGTGCCGGGATCGCAGAGGATCGCCATCTCCTCGGCCAGCCAGGCCTCGCGGCCGGACTTGGTCAGCTGGCGGCGCAGCGCCTCATAGGCCGGGCGCAGATGGATCACGTCGGCCAGGGCGTAGTCGATCTGGCGTTCGGTCAGCGGCCGGTGCGACCAGTCGGTGAAGCGCGAGGATTTGTCGATTCGCGCATTGGCCAGCTTGCCGACCAGGTTCTCGTAGCTGACCGATTCGCCGAAGCCGCAGACCATGGCCGCGACCTGGGTGTCGAACAGCGGCGTCGGCACCCGGCCGGTGAGGTGATCGAAGATCTCCACATCCTGGCGGGCGGAGTGGAAGACCTTCAGCACCTTCGGGTTGTGCACCAGCGCGAACAGCGGTTCCAGGTCGATGCCCGGGGCCAGCGGGTCGATCGCCGCCGCCTCGTCCAGCCCGGCGATCTGCACCAGGCACAGCTTCGGCCAGAAGGTGTGCTCGCGCATGAACTCGGTGTCGATGGCGATGTAGTCGGCCGCTGCCATGCGATCGCAGAAGGCGGCGAGCTCGGCGGAGGAGGTGATCAGAGTCATCCCCAGGGTTGTAGCGGATGCACTTGCAGTTGCCGAGTGGTTTGCGCCGAAGCGACTGCCGTGGATGCCGAATCCGTCTAGGCTGGGCCCGACCGGGGTGAGGGCCGGGGCAGGAACGAAGCCATGCTTTCGCCATGGCTGTTCGGGAGCGTGGAGACGGCAAGGAGGGCGGCATGAGACGATCCCTGGCATCGACGGCGGCTGTGGCTGTGCTGGCGGCGACCCTGCCCTTTGCCGGCGCGGCCGCGCAGGGTGAGACGCCGCCCGGCCTGTTCCGGGTCGGCGACACCGGCGTGCGCTGCCTGAAGCAGCCCTGCCCGTGGCGCGGCGTGGTGCCGGTCGATGACGAGAGCGTCGCCGCCGGCACCGTTCCCCCGGCCTATGCCGGCGACGCGCCGCCGGCGATCGCGGCGCAGGGCGCGCTGCTGCAGCAGGCCCGCACCGAGATCTGGCGCGCCTGGGCCTCCGGCGGCTGCCTCCTGGTCCATGGCCGGTTCGACCGTCGCGGCGCCGCAGCCGTTCCGGTGCTGTCGGTCGACCGGATCATCGGGCCATGCAGCCGGTAGCCGATGACATGACACCCGGACGGAGCTGAACGTGCCGTCGATCCTGAGGACGATTGCCATTCTCGAGCTGCTGGCAGGCCTGCTGCTGGCGCTATGGTGCTGGTTCGGCAGGCCGGAGAGCTTCGTCCTGGGGCTTACCGTCCTAGTCTCGGGCGCGATCTCCGCTGCCGCCTTCGCGGCGCTGGCCGAGATCATCGACAACTCCGAGCGGATGCGGGCAGAGCTTGGCTCGTTGCGGGATGAGCTGCGGCGGAAACTCGGGGCACAGCAAGAGGCCATGCCGATGCCGGGCCGAGCTTCTTCATTGTCATCGCCGCCGCCGTCGATGCAGGCGATCAGGGAATCGACCGATCCGGCCACGGGTCGAGTCACATACGTCTACAACGGTGTGAGCTATGAGAGCCGCTTCTCCGCTGTGGAACAGCTCACTAGGGATGAGTGGCGTGAGCGTCAGTCCCCGGAATCGCCTCCATCCGATTGAGGGGATGGCCGGCGGCGGCCTCCCGCAGCCGGGTGACGCGAGCCCGCCATCCTCCATTACCCCAGCTCTCTGAACAGCCGGTGTAGCCCGGCGCGGCTTTCGAAGCCGATGCCGGGCAACTGCGGCAGGCTGGCGAAGCCGTCGGTCACGATGGCGCCGTCCCCGATCCCGCCGAACGGGGGAAAGCAGAGCGGGTTGACCTCGGCGCCGCCCAGGCCGAGCGCGGCGACGACATGCAGGGTGAACAGGTGCCCGCCATGCGGCCAGAAGGCCTGGCGCGGCCAGCCGGCGGCGGTCATCGCATCGATGATGCGAAGATATCCCGGCAGGCCGTAGCAGTGCACCGGGTCGAACAGCAGGATGTCGCGGTCGGGCCGCAGCCCGCCATGCCGCGCCAGCAGCCGGGCCTCGGCCGCCGAGAACAGCGCCTCCCCGGCCGCGACCGGCCCCGGATAGGCAGCCGTCACCGCCGTTTGGGTCGGGAAGTCGTGCGGGTCGCAGACATCCTCGAACCACCACAGGCCGAGCGGCGCCAGGGCGGCGGCGGCCTCCAGCGCGGCGGGGCCGTTATAGGCGTTCATGGCGTCGACGGCGAGGTTCCCGGCCCCGCCCAGCGCCGCCGCCGCGGCCTCAATGCGGCGGAGGTCCTGCGCCAGCCCGGCCGCGCCGATCTTGATCTTGGCGCGGCGGTAGCCGAGATCGGCCAGCTGGCGCATCTCGTCCCTCAGCCGGGCGAGATCGTCGGCCGGGTATGGGTAGCCGCCGCCGGCATAGAGCGGCACCCGCTCCGGCACCGGCCGCCCGAGACGGTCGGCCAGGAACCGGTGCAGCGGCAGGCCGGCGATCTTCGCGGCGGCGTCCCACAGCGCCATGTCGAGTGTGCCGACCGCGACGCAGCGCTCGCCATGGCCTCCCGGCTTCTCCCCGGCCATCATCGCGGCCCAGGCCCGGAGCGGGTCGAGATTGGTGCCGGCCGTATCGGCCAGGGCGCCGTCGGCCGCGGCCAGGAGCCGGGGCGCGAAGCGCTCGCGGATCAGCCCTCCCTGGGCGAACCGTCCGATCGAGCCGAAGCCGTAGCCGACCACCGGCCGGCCGTCGCGCACCACGTCGGTGACCGCCGCGACGATGCTGGTGGTCAGACCGCCCGACGGGATCGCCGGGTCGGCATAGCGCGAGATCGCGACCGAACGCTCCCGGATATCGACGATCCGCATTGGCTACCCCTCCCAGTCCAGGCCGAGGTCAAGGATCGGCGCGCTGTGGGTGATCCAGCCGGCGGAGATCAGGTCGACGCCGGTGGCGGCGATGGCCGGCACCGTCTCGGCCGTCACCCGGCCCGACGCCTCGGTCACCGCCCGGCCGTCGACCCGGCGCACCGCCTCGCGCAGCTGGTCCGGGGTCATGTTGTCCAGCAGCACGGCGTCGACGCCCTCGGCCAGAACCTCGTCGAGCTGGACGAGCGTGTCGACCTCCACCTCGATCCTCACCAGATGGCCGATCGCGGCGCGGGCCCGACCGATGGCGGGCCGGACGCCGCCGGCCACGGCGATGTGATTGTCCTTGATCAGCACCGCATCGTCGAGGCCGAAGCGGTGGTTGACGCCGCCGCCGGCGCGGACGGCGTGCTTCTCCAGCGCCCGCAGCCCCGGCGTGGTCTTGCGGGTGCAGGCGATGCGCGCCTTGTGCGGCCGGGCGGCCGCGGCCAGCGTCGCGGTGGCGGTGGCGACGCCCGACAGGCGGCACAGCAGGTTCAGCGCCACCCGTTCGGCGGCCAGGATCGGCCGGGCCGGGCCGTCGATGCGGATCACCGCGTCGCCCGGCGCCACCCGGCTGCCGTCGGGCAGCAGGATGGCGACGGCGATGGCGGGGTCGAGCAGGCGGAAGGCGAGGGCGGCGGCGTCGGTGCCGGCCACGGTGCCGGGCTGGCGGGCGGCGATGGCGCCGCGCATCCGGGCGTCGGCCGGGATCACCGCGGCGCCGGTGATGTCGCCGGCGCGGCCGAGATCCTCGGCCAAAGCGGCGCGGACGATCGGCTCGACCAGCAGGGCGGGGAGGGAAGGGAGATCCATGGTGGGCTCACGGGCGGGCGGTGCCGGTGCGGGGGGCGTCGCCCTCCAGCACATCGGCGAGGGTGAGGAAGGAGGGGGCGGAGGCCGGGTCGGCCTCGGACCGGTCGCTGCGGCACTGGGCACCGCGGCTCTCGCGCCGGCGCAGCGCGGCGGTGGCGATCAGCAGTCCGGCCAAGGCGCGGTCGGCCAGGGGCGAGGGCGCGGCATCGGCCAGCGGGCGCAGCGCTGTGATCGCGGCCAGCAGCCCTGCCCCGTCGCGGACCACGCCGACATGCCGCTCCATCACCCCGCGCAGCGCGGCAACGATGCCGACATCCGCGGCGGGGCGGCGGCCGGCGCCGAGCGGCAGCGGGCGCAGCGGTGGCCGGGCCTCGCCGCCGCGGATGTCGTTGGCGATCCACCCCGCATAGGCCAGCGCCTCGAGCAGCGAGTTGCTGGCCAAGCGGTTGGCGCCGTGCAGCCCGGTCGCCGCCACCTCGCCCGCGGCCCAGAGGCCGGGGACGGAGCTGCGGCCCCTGCCATCCACCGCCACCCCGCCCATGTGGTAATGGGCGGCCGGGCGGATCGGGATCGGCTGGCGGAGCGGATCCAGACCCGCCTCGCGGCACAGCGCGGCGACCTTGGCGAAACGTTCTAGCCCGGCGCCCAGCGGGCGGGCATCGAGGAACACCGGCTCGCCGGCCATGACCCGGCGGAACACGGCGCGGGCGACGACGTCGCGCGGGGCCAGATCGCCCTGCGGATGGTCGGCCATCACCCGGTCGCCGGCGGCCGTCACCAGCACGGCGCCCTCGCCGCGCAGCGCCTCCGTGGCCAGGGGCATCGGGTCCCGGCCGACGGCCATGGCGGTCGGGTGGAACTGCACGAACTCCAGGTCGCGCAGCACCGCCCCGGCGCGCGCGGCCAAGGCCAGCCCGGTGCCGGCCGCGCCCAGCGGGTTGGTGGTGTGGGCGTACAGGCCGCCGATCCCGCCGGTGGCCAGCACCACGGCCCGGGCCGGGATCGCCACCGGCTCTCCATCCTCCCGCGCCAGCACGCCGCACACCCCGGCCTCGTCGCGCAGCAGGGCGGTGGCGCGGGCGTGGCGGATGGTGATCCGCGGATCGGCCCCGGCCGCTTGGGCCAGCGTCCGCAGCACCGCGGCGCCGGTGCCGTCGCCGCCGGCATGGACGATGCGGCGGCGGGAATGCGCGGCCTCCAGGCCGAGCGCGAAGCCGCTGGCTTCCATTCGGTCGAAGGGCGCACCCAGTCCGGCCAGCCAGGCGATGGCGTCGGGCGCCGCCGCGGTGACGCGCCGCGCCGCCTCCGGGTCGCCCAGGCCGGCAGCGGCCGCCAGCGTGTCGGCGGCGTGCAGGGCCGGGTCGTCGTCGGCGCCCAGCGCCGCGGCGATGCCGCCTTGGGCCCAGCCGGTGGCGGCCTCGGTCCCGAGCGGCGCGGCCGACAGCAGCAGCACCGGCAGGGGCGCCAGCCGCAGCGCCGCGGCCAGGCCGGCGATGCCGGCGCCGATGACGACAACCCGGTCCTGCGGGCGGGAAGACATCGTGTCCATCAGCGCACCTCCAGCATGCGTTCGACCGCGGTGCGAGCGCGGCCGGCGACGGCGGGGTCCAGCGTTACCGCCTCGGTCATCGTCTCCAGCGCATGCCGGATCGCGGGCAGGGTGATCCGCTTCATATGCGGGCACAGGTTGCAGGGCCGGATGAAGTCGATCTCCGGGAACTGCACGGCGACGTTGTCGCTCATCGAGCATTCGGTCACCAGCACCACCCGGCCGGGCCGCTCGCGGGCGACATAGTCGCTCATCGCGGCGGTGGAACCGGCGAAATCGGCCTCGGCCACCACCTCCGGCGGGCATTCCGGATGGGCAAGCACGGTCACGCCGGGATGGCGGTCGCGCAGGCCCCGGATGTCGTCCGGGCCGAAGCGCTCATGCACCTCGCAGGCGCCTTGCCAGGCGATGATCTCGACCTTGGTCTCGGCCGCGACATTGGCCGCCAGGTACCGGTCCGGGATGAAGATGACGCGCGGCACGCCCAGGCTCTCCACCACCTTCACGGCATTGCCGGAGGTGCAGCAAATGTCGCTCTCCGCCTTCACCGCGGCCGAGGTGTTGACATAGGTCACCACCGGCACGCCGGGATAGCGGTGGCGCAGCAGGCGCACATCCTCCGGTGTGATCGATTCGGCCAGCGAGCAGCCGGCCCGGGAATCGGGGATCAGCACGGTCTTCGACGGGTTCAGCAGCTTCGCGGTCTCGGCCATGAAGTGCACGCCGCACAGCACGATCGCCGCGGCCTCGACCCGGGCCGCCTCGCGCGCCAGGGCCAGGCTGTCGCCGGTGATGTCGGCGATGCCGTGGAAGATCTCCGGCGTCTGGTAGTTGTGGGCCAGGATCACCGCGTCGCGCTCCCGCTTCAGCCGCAGGATGGCGTCGATGTCGGGGGCGAAGCCCGGCCAGTCGAAGGCCGGGATGACGCGGGACAGGCGGCCGTACAGCGGCGCCATGCGCGCGGCCACGGCGGGGGTGTATTCGGCATGGGCTGACATCGGGTTCTGCTCACTTCGAGAATTACGAGGACAGGGGCGGCCCGAATCGGTGTCGCTTTGGTTACTATAATTCTCAGAATAAGAAAATCAAGGGACGACACAGCGGCTGCATTGGCAGCGGCGGCCGCGGGGCTACATTGGAGGGGCAGGACTCGCCGCCGGTCCCCTGCAAGACCAACCCCGTCCCCGCGGCCCGGGCGCAGCGGCGCCCGGCCGAAGCCAAGGAGAGACATCGTGGAGCAGCGCAATCTCGGCCGGTCCGGAATCCGGGTCGGGCCGCTGGCCCTGGGCGGCAACGTGTTCGGCTGGACCGCGGACGAGGCGGCCTCGTTCCGGGTGCTCGACGCCTTCGTCGATGCCGGGCTGAACCTGCTCGACACGGCCGACTGCTATTCCTCCTGGGCGCCCGGCAACAAGGGCGGCGAGTCGGAGACGATCATCGGCCGCTGGCTGAAGCGCAGCGGCAAGCGCGACAAGGTGGTGATCGCCACCAAGGTCGGCTGGGAGATGCCGGGCCGGCCGCAGCGCAAGGACCTGTCCGCCGCCTGGATCCGCGAGGAGGTCGAGAACTCGCTGCGCCGGCTGCAGGTCGACGTCATCGACCTGTACCAGTCGCATCACGACGACCTGGAGACGCCGCAGGAAGAGACGCTGGCGGCCCATGCCGAGCTGATCAAGGCCGGCAAGGTGCGGGCGATCGGCGCCTCGAACTTCTCCGCCGAGCGCTTCGCCTCCGCCCTGAAGCTCAGCGAGCAGGGCCTGCCGCGCTACGAGACGATGCAGCCGCATTTCAACCTCTATGAGCGCTCGCATTACGAGGGGCCGCTGGAGGATCTGTGCCGGCGCGAGGGTATCGGCGTGATCAGCTATTTCTCGCTCGCTTCCGGCTTCCTGACCGGCAAGTACCGCACCGAGGCCGATCTGTCGCAGAGCGCCCGCGGCGGCGGCATGAAGGACCGGCTGAACGCGCGCGGCCTGCGCATCCTCGACGCGCTCGACACGGTGGCGGAGGCGCATGGCGTGCGCCCGGCGACGGTGGCGCTGGCCTGGCTGATCGCCCGGCCCGGCATCACCGCCCCGATCGCCAGCGCCACCAGCCCGGAGCAGCTGGAGGACCAGATCGCCGCCACCCGCCTGACCCTGACCGCCGACGAGATCACGCTGCTGGACGAGGCGGGGCGGTAAGCCGGCCGATCAGTGCAGGCCATCACAGCGTCACAGGCGGCGGGACAGGATCGCGCGATCAGTGCCGGCGAAGCCGTGGCGGCGGTACAGGCGGGCGGCGTCGGGGTTGCCGGCCTCAACCTCCAGATGCACGGCGTGCACGCCCTCGGCCACCAGCAGCCGCATCAGGGCCTCCAGCACGGCTGAGCCGCGGCCGCGGCCGCGATGGGCGGGCTCGATGTAGAACTCGTCGATGAAGGCGTCGCGGCCGCCGAACTCGATGCTCCAGGACCAGGTCACCACCAGGTAGCCGACCGCCGCGCCGTCGGCCTCGATCATCCAGCCGGACGCGAAGCGGGTGCCGGCGACGATCTCCGCCAGCGCCCGGCGGCCGCCCGGGGTCAGCGGGTGGTTGTCTTCGTCGTTGAAGGCGGTCGCCATGGCCAGCAGCCGGTCGTGGTCGGCCCGGGCCAGCGGGCGCAGCGCGACGGTCATGCCGGCCGGCGCGACAGGGGCAGGCGGACGCCGGGCTCGGGCTGCTCCTGCAGCACCTCGCGACGGAAGCGCACCAGCCGGGCCGGGCGGCCGCCGGTGCCGCCGGCGACCTCGCCGGTCTCCTCCACCAGCCCCTGGCTGTCGACCAGGCGGCGGAAGTTCGGCGCGTGCAGGCGCAGGCCGGCCAGCGCCTCGACCGTGCGCTGCAGCTGCGACAGGGTGAAGGTTGGCGGCATCAGCTCGAACACCACCGGCCGGTACTTGATCTTGCCGCGCAGCCGGCCGATGCCGGTGGCCAGAATGCGGCGGTGATCGGCCGCCATCGGCGCGCCTTCGGCCAGGGCTGGGCAGACCCGGTCGCGGCCGTCGCCCGGGGCGTCCCGATGCGCCTCGGCGGCCAACCCGGCCTCGTACATCAGCTCATAGCGCTCCAGCACCCGCTCCTCGCCCCAGGGCAGGCCGCCCAGGCCGAAGGCCAGGCGCAGCCGGGCCTCGCGCCGCCGCCGCTCCGGTTCGGCTGCGGCGGCCTCGACCCAGCCGGCCAGCGCCGCCTCGATCCGGTCCAGCAGCTCCGGCCGGCCGGCGCGGCGGTCCTCCCAGGGGAAATGGCGGTACCAGTCGCTCCACAGGCTGTCGCCGGCGCCGGCCGGCGCCGCCTCGCGCAGCAGCGCCAGATAGCCGACCGACAGCACCCGGCCCGGCCCGGCCAGCTGCCGGTCGCGGTCGCCGAAGGTGTAAAGCTGCTCGACATAGCCCAGCGGCTGGCCGGTCTGCGCCTCGACCCAGGCGCGCAGCCCCAGCTCCAGCGTCCGGTGCTGCGGCTCCAGCGGGCCGGCGGGCAAGGCGTCGGCGCCGTCCGGCCCGCGCAGCGCCAGGACGCGCGGCGTCTCGCCGGCCACGGCCACGACCACGGCCGACAGGTCGACCGTCACCCGGTCCTGGGCGGCCCGGCTCTGGGGAGCCCGGGGGGAATTCGGCGCCCGCTGCGCCCGGGCCGTCACGCCGGCCATCGTGGATCGGAAGCCTCGACTCGCATTAAACGAAGATAGCATGGGCGGGCGTCGGCTCGATGAAACTCCCGGGGATATGCCGCGGGAAAGGGGCAGGGGCGTCGAGCCGCGGCTTGACAGTCCGGCGCAGGCAGTGTCACTGACCGGCGTTTCTGCCCTGGTCCGAGAGCATCCCCATGCACGCCTACCGCACCCACACCTGCGGCCAGCTCCGTCCCGAACAGGCCGGCGAGACCGTCCGCCTGTCCGGCTGGGTCCATCGCAAGCGCGACCATGGCAATCTGCTGTTCCTCGACCTGCGCGACCATTACGGCCTGACGCAATGCGTTGTCGACACCGACAGCCCGCATTTCAAGGCGGCCGAGGCGGTGCGCGTCGAGAGCGTCGTCACCGTCACCGGCACCGTGGTCAAGCGCAGCGCCGAGACCGCCAACGACAAGCTGCCCACCGGCGGCATCGAGGTGCGGATCGACGATTTCGTGCTGCAGTCGGCAGCCCAGGTGATCCCGCTGCAGGTGGCGTCGGACGAGGATGCCGGCGAGGACATCCGCCTGCGCAACCGCTTCCTGGATCTGCGCCGGCAGAAGATGCAGCGCAACATCGTGCTGCGCAGCGAGGTCATCTCCTCGATCCGCCGCCGCATGATCGACCAGGGCTTCCGCGAGTTCCAGACGCCGATCCTGACGGCGTCGAGCCCCGAGGGCGCGCGCGACTTCCTGGTGCCGGCCCGCCAGCACCCGGGCAAGTTCTACGCCCTGCCGCAGGCGCCGCAGCAGTTCAAGCAGCTGCTGATGGTGGCGGGCTTCGACCGCTACTTCCAGATCGCGCCCTGCTTCCGCGACGAGGACAGCCGCGCCGACCGCTCCCCGGGCGAGTTCTACCAGCTCGATTTCGAGATGAGCTACGTCACCCAGGAGGACGTGTTCCAGGCGATCGAGCCGGTGCTGCGCGGCGTGTTCGAGGAGTTCTCGGACTTCACCGGCACCAAGCGCGCGGTCTCCGCCGGCGCCTTCCCGCGCATCCCCTATGCCGAGTCGATGCTGAAATACGGCAACGACAAGCCGGATCTGCGCAACCCGCTGGTGATCACGGACGTCACCGCCGTCTTCGCCCGCGAGGACGTGACCTTCCGCGCCTTCAAGGGCGTGATCGAGAAGGGCGGCGTGGTGCGCGCCATCCGCGCGCCGAAGGTGGCCGACAAGCCGCGCAGCTTCTTCGACAAGCTGAACGGCTGGGCGCAGGAGCAGGGGGCACCGGGCCTCGGCTACGTCGTGTTCGAGGCCGGCGCCGGCAAGGGCCCGATCGCCAAGTTCCTCGAGGCGGGGGCGCAGGACGCGCTGCGCGCGGCCACCGGTGCCGAGGACGGCGACGCGGTGTTCTTCGTCGCCGACCTGGAGGCCGCGGCCGCCAAGCTGGCCGGATTCGCCCGCACCCGGATCGGGCAGGAGCTGGAGCTGATCGACCCGAACCGGTACGAGCTGTGCTGGATCGTCGACTTCCCGATGTACGAGCTGAACGAGGAGACCGGGCAGATCGACTTCAGCCACAACCCGTTCTCGATGCCGCAGGGCGGGCTGGAGGCGCTGGAGACGCAGGATCCGCTGACCATCAAGGCATTCCAGTACGACATCGTCTGCAACGGCGTCGAGCTGTCCTCGGGCGCGATCCGGAACCACAAGCCGGAGATCATGATCAAGGCGTTCGAGATCGCCGGATACAGCCGGGATGTGCTGGAGGCGAAGTTCGGCGGCATGCTGTCGGCCTTCCGCTTCGGCGCCCCGCCGCATGGCGGCTCGGCCCCCGGCATCGACCGCATCGTCATGCTGCTGGCGGATGAGCCGAACATCCGCGAGGTCATCGCCTTCCCGATGAACCAGCGCGCCGAGGACCTGCTGATGGGCGCCCCGGCCGAGGTCGACGCGGCCCGGCTCAAGGAGCTGCATATCAAGCTGGACCTGCCGAAGAAGGCCTGAGACCCTCTGATAATGCTACTGGCGTGGCCGTCTGACGGCGGTTTCTCCGCTTCCGGTGCTCACGGACTTTAACGTCCGCTGCGCTCCGGTTCTCGAAACCACCGCCAGCCGACTCATGCCAGCGCATTCTCAAACGGTCTCAGGGATCTCCCCGCCCGCGGCTTCTCTTTAGATCCCACATTTGGGCATCGTCGCGGCGCTGCGGCCGCGCTACCCTGGCCCGTGTCGTCGCGCCGACTCGCGGCCGGCGGCCCGGCAGGGCGCGCCTCGACCCTGCGATCAGAACAGAACGCAGGGATGCTGCCGATGATCGGACGGTCTGGACGGACAGCCGCGCTTGCCGCGGCGCTGCTGAGTCTCGTTGTCGCCGCGCCGGCCCTGGCCGCCGGCCTCCGGATCGGCCTCGACGCCGACCCGGACGTGCTGGACCCGGCCCAGGGCGGCTCGGTCTCCGGCCGCCAGGTCTTCTCCGCCCTCTGCGACAAGCTGGTCGGCGTCGCCCCCGGCGGCGGCGGCTTCCGGCCCGAGCTCGCGACCGCCTGGAGCTGGTCCGAAGACAACAAGGCGTTGACCCTGACGCTGCGCGACGGCGTGCTGTTCCAGGACGGCGAGCCATTCGACGCCGCGGCGGTGAAGGTCAATCTCGACCGCTACCGCACGGCCCCGATCTCGCGCCGCAAGTCGGAGCTGAAGCCGGTGGCCGAGGTGACGGCGGTCGACCGGCTGACGGTGCGGATCACTCTGACCCAGCCCTATGCGCCTTTGGTGGCGGTGCTGTCCGACCGCGCCGGCATGATGCTGTCGCCCAAGGCGCTGGCCCAGGCCGGCGACGGCATCGGCCAGCACCCGGTCTGCGCCGGTCCGTTCGAGTTCGTCGAGCGGCAGCAGGGCGACCACATCCTGCTGAAGCGCTTCGACCGCTACTGGAACAAGGACGCGGTCTTCCTCGACACCGTCACCTACCGGCCGATGCCGGACGAGACCGTGCGGCTGCTCAACCTGCGCTCCGGCGATCTCGACCTGATCGAGCATGTGCCGACGGTCGAGGTGGCGGGGCTGCGCGACGACCCGGCCGTGACCGTGGTCGACGCCCCCTCGATCGCCTACGACCTGATCACCTTCAACATCGGCCATGGCGACAAGGCGAAGTCGCCGATCGGCCAGGATGCCCGGGTGCGCCGGGCGCTGGAGCTGTCGCTGGACCGCGACGCCATCAACGCCGCGGCCTATGAGGGCATGTTCATCCCCGGCAACCAGCCGGAGGTGCCGGGCAGCACCTTCGAGGATCCCGGCCACCCGATGCCGGCGCGCGATATCGACAAGGCCAAGGCGCTGCTGGCCGAGGCCGGGGTGCCGAACCCGTCCTTCACCCTGCTGGTCACCAACAGTCCGGTCACCCAGCAGGTCGGGCAGATGATCCAGGCGATGGCGGGCGAGGCCGGCTTCGACATCAAGCTGCAGGCGCTGGAGGCGGCGACCCTGGCCGCCAGCGCCGATGCCGGCGACTTCCAGGCGGCGATCGCGATCTGGAGCGGCCGGCTGGACCCCGACGCCAACATGGCCGCCTGGGCCGGCTGCGACGCCTTCCAGAACTGGGGCCGCTACTGCAGCCGGGATCTCGACGCGGTGCTGGCGCAGGCGCGCGCCACGACCGACCAGGCCGCGCGGGTGGCGCTGTACCGCCAGGCCGCCGGGGTGTTCCTGGGCGACCTGCCGCAGATCGTGCTGTACCACTACCGCTCGGTCTGGGGCATGCGCCGGGCGGTGCAGGGCTTCACCCCCTATCCGGACGGGCTGATGCGGCTGCAGGGCGTGAAGATCGCAGGTTGAGGCGCGGCGCCGCGGCGCTTGCATCCGCCCGGGGCTTCGGGCTCAGATGCGCGATGATCCGCATCGCTTCGCTCGCCGCCGTCGCCCTCCTGCTCCTGTCCGGCGCGGCCCAGGCCTCCCCGGCGGTGGCGCTGCAGCCGCATCGGGCGGTCTACACCCTCAGCCTCGACATGACGCGCGGGCAGCGCAGCGTGGTCTCGATCGAGGGCCAGATGGAGTATCGCTGGGCCGCCGCCTGCGATGGCTCCAGTTTCGAGCAGAACTACCAGGTGTCGATGGTCTATGCCTCGGGCGACACGCTGACCCGCAAGACCCGCTACGCCGGCTGGGAATCCGCCGACGGGCATGAGCTGACCTACAAGCTCAGTTCCTCCACCAATGGCGAGGACAAGGAGGATATCCGCGGCACGGCCCATCTCGACGGCACCGCCGGTGGCAGCGCCGTGTTCAAGACGCCGGCCGACCTGAAGCAGGCGCTGCCGGCCGGCAGCCTGTTCCCGACCACCCATATGGAACGGCTGGTCGAGGCGATGCGGCAGGGGCGGACGATCTTCACCGCCGGCTTCTTCGACGGCAGCTCGGCCGATGGGCCGCAATATGTCAGCGTCGGCATCGGCCGGACACAGCCGGGCGACGCCTCGGCCAACCCGCTGCTGCGGGGGCCCTCGCATGCGATCAGCATGGCCTTCTACACGGTCGGCAAGCCGGAGAAG
>NZ_JBCNNF010000249.1:0-10393 GCF_039594555.1 Inquilinus sp. | reverse complement strand
CAGAACTTCCGTCCAGGCGTGATGGAAAGCATCGGCCTCGACTACGAACGCGTGCGTGCGCCGCCGCCCCCGCCGGTGAGCACGTCGTTCCCGGAGGAGAAGGAGATCAGGTCCACCGGCCGCTCGCCGGCCAGCCCGCCGGCGTTCAGCGTCACGGTGCTGCCGGTGCCCTGGACCGTGAGATGCGTCCCTGCGGTGACGTTGGCGTCGTAGAAATCCTGGCCGATGGTCAGGTCGACGCTGCCGGTGGCCTGGGCGTTGACGATGGGGAAGCCGGTGATCCCGGCATAGCCGGTCAGGTCCAGGACCAGGTCGCCGGCGATGCCGAAGCCGAGCGTGGCGTTCGCCGCTCCGGTTATCGTGTCGGTGGTGTCGAAGAAGGCAGGGTTGTTGACGATGGCGAATTCGCCGGGTCCGACCGAGCCGGTCTCCGGCCCGTCGACGGAGAAGAGATAATTGGCCATGACGTGCCTCCCTGATGGCGTGCGTGGTGCGTGCGGGGCGGTTCAACCTCGTCGATGAAGCAGGCGCTGCCCTGGGCCAGGGCCTGGAAGGTCCGGTAGGCCATCCACATATGGCCGCCGCTGCCGCCCCGGGGCCGAAGCTGTTGCGCAGCAGCACCGCGCCGACGCCATCGTCATAGCCGACGACCGCCAGGCAGTGGCCGGCTGGGCGGCCGTCGGCCCGGCAGCGCCGGGTCACGATCGGGCACGCCTCGACCGTGTCCGGATCGTAGCCGTGGTCGAAGCTGGCATGGATGTCGTCCATGGCCGCACCATACGGGGCGGATCCCCGCGATCCCGTCACCGATGCATCACCGATTGCCCGGCCGAGAAAATTTTCCGATCATCCGGCGCCGCCCGGATGGCCGGACGGCCCGGCTGCAGCTGAGGGCCGAAGATGCGGGCAGTGGACCGCCAGGACGACACGGGCGACCTGGAGGCGTCCGGCGTTCCGCCGATCGCGGGGCTGGTCCTGCGCACCTGCCTGCTCGACCTGCTGGACGGCGCGCCGCCGCGGACGCCGCTGTGGATCACGGCACCGCCCGGCGCCGGCAAGACCGCGCTGGCCGCCGCCTGGGCCGAGTCGCGGTGGCGCCCGGCCGACGGCGCCGCGGTGCTGTGGTACGGGGTCGAGGAGAGCGACGCCGATCCGCTCCGGCTCTTCGCCACGCTCGGCGGCTTTCTCGGCCTGCCGCATGGCTTCGGCACCGACATCCCGCCCGAGCCGACGCCGCAGGCCTTCGCCGAGATCGCCGGCTCGGCGCGGCGCTGGCTCGATGCGGCCCCGCCAGGCCGCAGGGCCGGCCCCCGGCTGATCGTGTTCGACGATGTCCACCTTGTGCCGCCCGAGGCGGTGACGATCACCCTGCTGCCGGTGCTGGCCGCGGCGCTGCCACCGGAAGACCGGATCCTGTGCCTATCGCGGCTGGACCCGCCCGACCCGGCCGCCGTGGCCGGGCCGGTCACGGATCTGCGCGTCACCGCCGCCGAATACCCGGATTTCGCCCGCGACCTGCCGGGCGGCCGCGCCCTACGGCGGGAGCTGTTCCTGGCCGGTCTGCGCCGGGCCGGCGGCTGGCTGCCCGGCGTGCTGGCCGCGCTGACTCCTGCCCTGCTGCAGGCGGGCTTGGCCGGGCCGGGCGGGAACGAGGCGGCCGAGCGGCGCCTGCTGCTGGCCACGGCCTTTTTGCAGGAGGGCAGCGCGGCCGAGTGGGCCGAACTGGGCGGGGCCGGGGCCCCGGCGCTGCTGGACCGCCTGGCCGGCGCCGGCGGGCTGGTCTCAGACCTGCCGGGTGGAGGCCTGCGCAAGCAGGACGCCTTTCAGGCCGCGCTGGAGCAGGCCGCCGCGGCCGAGTTGCCGCCGCCGGCGCTGGACCGCGCCCGGACGGGGGCGGCCCGGCTGCTGGGCCGGCGCGGCGCGGTGCTGCCGGCGGCCCGGCTGCTGCTGGCCGCGGGAGCCGGGGACGAGGCGCTGAACCTCGTGCTCGACCACGGGCCGGCCCTGTCGCTGGCCGGCCGCAACCGCGAACTGCGCGAAGCCCTCGACCTGTTTCCGGCCGAGGTCCTGGCCGGGCCCCGGCCGCGCATCTGGCTGGCCTATGCCCGGATGCCCTATGAGCCGCGCCAGGCGCAGCAGGCGCTGGCCGAGATCCGCCGGACGCTGGCGCCGGAGACGGCGCCGCTGGAATATGCCTGGGCGCTGAACGGCGAGGCCCGGGCGGTGCTGTCCGACTTCTTCGACTTCCGCGAGCTGCCGCGACTGGTCGAGCAGATCGACGATGCCCTGCCGCGGCTGGGCGACGCGGTGCCGCCCGCCCGCCAGACCCTGGCGATCACCCGCTGCATGGCCATCCTGATCGGCTGGCCGGACCATCCGGACGCCGGCGAGGCGCGCCGCTGGATCGAGGGCGCCCTGCCCTTCCTGCCGCCGACCGTCCAGCTGCTGCTGGGCAGCGTGCTGGTCAACCACCTGATCTGGTGGCGCGGCGACATGGCCGCCGCCCGCCCCTTCCTGGGCCGGCTGGAGGCGCTGGCGCGGCAGCGGGACATGGCGCCGCTGTCGGTGATGACCTGGTACTACGCCGCCCTGTCCGAGGCCTATCTCGACGGCGACGACGAGGCGCTGCGCCGCCTGACCGACGAGGTCGTCGCCTTCGCCGGGGACCGTCGCGTCTCGCACCGCCTGACCAACGCCTTCTGGGTCGTGGTCCAGGCGATGGCGACCGCGGGCGACCGCGCCGCGGCCGACTCCATGCTGCAGCGCTACGCCGCCTGCGCCCAGCAGCGCTGGCGCCGCACCGACTTCATCGGGCTGCACCATCTGCGTGCGGTCGTGGCGCTGTGCGCCGGCGACACCACCGCCGCGATCGCGGAGGCCGGGCAGGCGCTGGACTATGCTCGGCGCCATGGCGGGCCGCACCAGGTCGCGACCCAGAGCCTGCTGCTGGCGATCGCCCATGCCATGGCCGGGGACGTAGCGGCGCGGCCCTATATCGAGACGCTGCGCGAGGTGGCGGGGCGGACCGGCAACGCCACCTTCCTGCTGCATGCCGACCTGGCCGAGGCGTTCCTGGCCGCGGCCGCGGGCGGCGATGTCGCCGGCCCCTGGAACCGCGCCGCCGAGGCCGCCGGCCGCCTGGGGTTCCGCCGCATCGCCGGGATGAACCGCCCGGCCCTGGCCCGGCTGGCCGACACGGCACTGGCTGCCGGCGCCGAGGTCCAGGCGACGCGGCGGGTGATCGCGCTGTGGGATCTGCCGCCGCCCGAAGGAGCGCACGAGCTGTGGCCCTTCCCGGTCGAGATCCGCGCCCTCGGCGGCTTCGCGGTGCAGGTCGGCGGGTCGCGCGTCGCCATGGGAACCGGCAAGGCCCAGCGCAAGCCGATGGAGCTGCTGTGGTGCCTGATCGCCGGGCCGGCCGAGGGCTGGGCGCAGGAAGAGCTGGCCGATCAGCTGTGGCCAGAGCTGGACGGCGACCGCGCCATCCCCGCATTGCGCTCCACGATCTACCGGCTGCGCAAGCTGATCGGGACGCGGGCGATCCGGCACGAGGACGACCATATCGGCCTCGCGCCGGCGCAGGTGCGGACGGATGTGGCGCGGCTGCGCGCCGCCCTGTCGGCGCTGCAGGATCCGGCGGCCGGGGCGGCGGCCCGCCTCGCTGCCTTCGACCTGGCGGTCGGCCTGGTCCGCGGCCCGCTGCTGCCCGGCATCCGGCTGCCGCCGATCGTCGAGGCGCGCGACCGGCTGCAGGCGCTGCTGGCGGCGGCGGGAGCAGAATTGCTGCTGGCGCAGGATCCCGCCGACCCGGCCACGGCGCTGCGGGCCGGTCGGCTGCGCGCCGCGGCGCCCGGCCTGCGCCTGCCGCCGCCGCTGGCCCGGCTGGCGGTGGGCTGACGGATGGGGCCGGCCGTGACCGCATCCGGCTCCGCCCGCGCCGGGCCGCCCCGGCTGCTGCTGGTCCTGGCCGGCCTCTACCTCGCCCAGGCGATCCCGACCTCGCTGTTCGTGACCGCGATCCCGCCGATCCTGCGGCAGGAGGGGGTGACCCGGACCGCGCTCGGCGCGCTGGGCCTGCTGGCGATCCCCGGCGTGCTGAAGTTCCTGTGGGCGCCGCTGGTCGACCGGCTGCGGCCTGTCGCCCGGGCGCACCGGGCCGGCTGGATCGTGCTGACCCAGATCGGCGTGGTGCTGGCGGTGCCGGCGCTGCTGCTGATCCGCCCCGGCGACCTGCTCGGCTTCATCCCGATCGCCTTCGCCATCGCCATGCTGATCTCGACCCAGGAGATCGCCACCGACGGCTATGCCACCCTGGCGCTGCCGCCGAACCGCCGGGCGGCGGGCAATGCGGTGCAGAGCGGCGCGGCCGCCGCCGGCGTGGTGCTCGGCGGCAGCCTCGGCCTGCTGCTCCACCACCGGCTCGGCTGGTCCGGCATGGCGCTGGGCATGGCCGGGCTGTGCCTGCTGCCGCTCATGGCCGTGCCGGGGATGCGGGAGCACCTGCAGGACGGCGGCGAGATCCGGCCGGCGGCGCGGCCTCGCCCGCGGATCGCCGCCTTCCTGCAGCGGCCGGAGGCGCGGCGGATCCTGTGGATCGCCCTGCTGTTCCGGGCCGGCGAGGGGCTGGTGAAGCCGATGGAGGCGCCGTATCTGGTCGACGCCCGGGTTGGGCTCGACGCCATCGCCCTGCTGGCGGGCGCGTCGGCCGCCATCGCCGGCATGGCCGGGACGGTGCTGCTGGCCTGGCTGCTGCAGCGCCGCGGCGCCGCCGTCGCCCTCGGCGTGATCGGCACGCTGCGGGTGCTGGCCTGCCTGGTCTTCGCGCTGCATGCCGCCGGCCTGCTGCCCGGGCTGCAGCTGCTGTTCGGCGCCGCGGCGCTGCAGACCCTGATCCGGTATTCCGAGCTGGTGGTGCTGTACAGCCTGTTCATGGCCGTGGCCTTGCCCGCCCAGCCGGGCACCGACTTCACCATCCTGGCCTGTGCCCAGTACGCCGCCTATCTGCTGGGGTCGGTGCTGTCGGGAGCGCTGGCTGACGGCTTCGGCTACGCTTGGCTGTTCAGCCTGGGCACCTTGATCTCCATGGTCGCGCTCGTCGGGTCGCTGGCCCTCGTCCGCGCCCAGGACCGGGCGGCGCACCGCGTGAAGTGACGACCCCGGTCAGGCGCAGGGCACGCCCATCCGATACGACGAGTCTCTGAGTGAGCGGGAGGTCGCCGAAGGTCAGCCGATTTCGACCAGAGCCTTGACGAGCCCGCCTTTCCCGGTCGCCCAGCGTGGGAGATCGGCGAGCGCGTCGGCAAGGCTGGTGCGGTGGGTGAGGAGATGCTCCAGCGGGACCCGGCCATTCCCGATCGCGGCGACGGCCCGCTCGAAATCCGCGCGCAGGGCATTGCGGCTGCCCAGGACAGTCATCTCCCGCTTGTGGAATTCGGGGTCCGAGAAGCGGACAGTCTCGGCCACCACGCTGACCAGCACGAGCGCGCCGCCATGGGCGACATGGCCGAAGGCGCCCTCCATCGAGGCGAGGTTACCGGTGGCATCGAACACGACATCGAAACCATCTCCGCCGGTCGCCGCGTGGACCAACTCCGCCGAGCCGCTGCCGGCCGGGATGCCGTGCCTCGCGATGCCGCTGGTCAGAGCGAGGCCGAGCCGGTCTTCGTCGCGGTCCATGATCGACACGTCTCCGCCCGCCAGCCCGGCGAAGAGCGCGGTGCCGAGCCCGATCGGCCCGGCGCCGACCACCAGGGTACGGACGCCCGGCGCATGGCCGGACCGGGCCACGGCGTGCGCGCCGATCGCCAGGAACTCGATGCTCGCTGCTTGGTCGAGCGTCAGGCTGCCGGCCGGGTACAGGTTGCCCTCCGGCACGGCGATCCGCTCGCACATTCCGCCGTCGCGATGCACGCCGAGCACCGCGATCCGGACGCAGCAATTGGGCTTGCCGCTGCGGCAGGCGATGCAGGCACCGCAGGAGACGTAGGGGTTGACGATGACCGTTTCGCCCGGCGCCAGCGGACTGCCCGGAGGCGCCTCCAGCACCTCGCCGGACAGCTCGTGCCCCATGATCCGGGGGTAGTGGAGATACGGGTGGCTGCCCTCATAGATATGGAAATCCGTGCCGCAGATCCCCATCCGCCGGACCCGGACCAGCACCTCGCCTTCGCCGCGCTCGGGCTCCGGCCGGTCTTCGAGCGCCAGCTCCCCCGGTGCCCGGCACACCACTGCCCGCATGGCTTCGTCCGTTCCTCGGTCGAGAAGATCGGCAGTGCCGGGCTCAGGCCCCGTGCTGCCGCCGCTTCTGCAGGTTGTCGAGATAGACCACGAGCGCGATCAGCAGCCCTTCCAGCACCATCTCCCAGAACGGGTCGACGCCGAGCAGGACCGCGGCGTTGCTCATGGTGGTGAAGAGCACCGCGCCGACCACCGTGCCGAGCACGGTGCCCCGGCCGCCGAACAGGCTGGCGCCGCCGACCACCGCCGCCGCGATCGCCTGCAGCTCATAGGCGTTGGCCATGGATGGCGAGGCGATGCTGAGGCGCGAGACCAGGAGGATGCCGGCAAGGGCGGCGAGGCCCGAGCTCAGCACATAGGCGGTCAGGGTGATGCGGAAGACGTTGATGCCCTGCCGCCGCGCCGCCTCGGCATTCGAGCCCATGGCGTACATGTACCGCCCGGTCCGGGTGTACCGCAGCAGATAGTGGACCGCGATCCCGATCGCGACCATCGCCCAGAACAGATTGGGCAGGCCGGTTGTGCCGCGGGCGAACTCCTTCACCTCGGACGGCAGGCCGCCGAGGGTGACACCGCCGGCCAGCAGCAGCGCCAGGCCGCGATAGACCTGCAGGCCGGCCAGCGTCACGATGAAGGGCGGGATGCCCAGCCGGCTGATCGCGGCAGCGTTGACCACCCCGACCCCCGCCCCCGCGACCAGGGTCAGCAGGGCGGCGGGCGCGAGACCCAGGCCATGCCCGCACATCTGGGCGAAGGCGACGCCGCAGAATGCGACCACCGACCCCACCGACAGGTCGATGCCGGCGATCACGATCGTGCACATCACGCCGATCGCCACGATCGCCGCGATCGGCGTCTGCCGCATCAGGTTGCTGACATTGCCTTCGGTCAGGAAGTTCGGGGTGGTGACCGAAAGCACCACCCACAGCGCGACCGTGAAGGCGATGACATAGGTCTCGATCGGCAGGCGCCGCAGCAGGGCGCGGACGGACCCGCCCGCCGCGCCGCCGCTGAGGCGCGCCCCGGGTCGAACGCGCGGAAGGGGCTGATCCGTCATCGGACCTCCGTGATGATGCGGGGGCCGGGCGGCCGCGGCAGCCCGGCCCGACCGCGGCAGATCAGTTGCCCAGGAAGGAGCCGAGCTTGCGCTTCGAGACGTCGAGCAGGCCGGCCAGCTTCGGGTCGTCCATGGTCGCCTTCGTCACCGTGCCGACGCCGGTGTCGACGTCCTTCGGCAGGCGCACGCCATGCGCGGCGGCGTAGCCGTACCAGACCCCGGCGTAGCCCATCATGTACGGGTCCTGGATGACCAGGGCGTAGATCGAGCCGTCCTTCAGATGCTCCAGCTCCCCGGCATCGGAGTCGAAGGCGACCAGGCAGAGCTTCGAGCCGAGCTTCTGCTCGGCCACCGCGGCGCCGGCGCCGGTGCCCATCTGCGCGTTGTCGGCGAACAGGCCGACGAGATCCGGATCCTTGGTCAGCATGTCGGAGGTCAGGGTCATGCCCTCCGCCTCCTCGTTGTTGGCGACCCGGTTGCCGACCAGCGTGATGTCGGGATAGGCCTTCAGCCCCTCGACGAAGCCGCGGTCCCGCGAATCCAGCGATTCATGGCCGGCCATGGCGGTCAGGTAGCCGACCTTGCCGGCCGCCTTCCCGGTCCGCTCCTTGAGGCAGGCCGCCACGGCGTCGGCCGCGGCCTTGCCGCCGGCCTCGTTGTTGGTGGTGAGGAAGGCGGCGTATTTGTCCGTCTTTGCCCCGGAATCGATCACGATGACGGGAATGCCGGCGTCGCTAACCGCGGAGATCGGATCGCCGAGCGCCTCGAAGATGGTCGGCGCGATCACCACGGCGGCGGGCTTGGAGCCGGCGGCGCTTTCAAGCACCGAGATCTGGCCCGCGGCGTCGTCCTTCGGCGTGCCGAGCTTGTCGACCTTCACGCCGAGCTGCTTGCCGGCGTCTTCGGCCCCCTTGAACACCCATTGCCAGTATTCCGACGTGGTCGCCTTCACGATCACCGCGACCGTGTCCGCGGCCCGCGCGGTGGTCATGCCCGCGACCATCAGGGCGGCCGCCGAGGCCGCCATCACCACATTGCGTTTCATAGAGTCCTCCCCGTCTGTGCGGCGCTCAGGCCGCCTTCTTCGAATCGCTGTAGCCGGTCATGTATTTGATGAGAGTCTCCTGGTCGGTCGCCGCCGCCGGCGTGACGTGGACGACGCGGCCGCGGAACATGACGGCGACGCGGTCCGCGACCTTCAGGATCTCGACCAGGTTGTGGCCGATATAGATGACGCCGGCGCCATGCGCGGCGAGGTCGCGGGCATGGTGGATCACCCGCTCGCGCTCCATCACCGCCAGCGCCGCGGTCGGCTCGTCGAACAGCACCACCTTGGCCTGCCAGTAGATCGCGCGCGCGATCGCGACCGCCTGCCGCTGCCCGCCCGAAAGCCGCGCCACGGTGCGCGCCTCGGCCGGGATCTCGCTGCGGATCTTCCGCAGCAGCTCCGCGGTCTCGCGCCGGATGGCGCGATCGTCGATGAAGGGCAGGACGCCGAACAGGCGCCGCACCGGCTCCCGGCCCAGGAAGATGTTGGCCCCGACCGAGAGGTCGTCGGCCAGCGCCAGGTCCTGATAGACCGTCTCGATCCCCCGCTCCCGCGCCTCGCGCGGCGAGGACAGGTCGAGCGGCTGGCCGGCCAGCAGGATCCGGCCGGCATCGGCCCGGTAGACTCCGGAGATATGCTTGATCAGGGTCGACTTGCCGGCGCCGTTGTCGCCGACGACGGCCAGCACCTCTCCCGGACGGAGCTGCAGGTCGACGCCGCGCAGCGCCTCGACCGGGCCGAAGCTCTTGCGCAGGCCGGCGATGTCGAGGATCGGGCTCAAGCACTCACCCGCCCGGGCCGGCAGATCGGCCCCGCAATGAGCCGGAGTCTCCCATCGCACATCTCGTCCTCCCTGTATGTCTTGTTTGTTCCTTATACAGAAAAACCAATACATATTATGGTCAAACTGTTTTTTATGGATTAAGAGACATATCGTTTCGAACCAGGGACGGACCCGCATGAAGACGGACACGGTGTTCAAGCGCGCCTTCAACGACGCCCTGGACCTGATCGCGGCGCTGGACGATGGAGCAGCCCTTCCTTCGGAGCCGACCCTCAGCGCGCAGCTCGGCGTCAGCCGCACGACGGTGCGCAAGGTCCTCTCGACCCTGGCCGGACAGGGGATCGTGGCCGGGACCGGGCGCCAGCGGACCGTCCGCTCGGAAGGCGGCGCGACGCGGCGCTTCCCGGCGGCGGAAACCGTGCCGATGGCCGAGCAGATCGAGAAGCGCTTCATGGAATGGGCGCTGCGGGGCGATGCCCGCGCCGGGATGGCGATCAACGAGCTGGAGTTGGCCCGCCAATGCGGCGTCGCCACCACCGGGATCCGCGAATTCCTCAACCGCTTCCAGCGTTTCGGCCTGATCGAGAGGCGCCCGAGCGCGGGCTGGGCGTTCAAGGGCTTCACCCCCAGCTTCGCGCTCGACCTGTTCGAGATCCGCGAGATGTTCGAGCTGCGCTCGGCGATGGCCTTCGCGGCGCTGCCGGACAGCTCACCGCTGTGGCGGAGGATCGAGGCGCTGCGCGAGGAGCACGTCGCCCTCCTCCATGAGATCGAGACTCGCTACCACGACTTCTCGGATCTCGACAGCCGGTTTCACCGGCTGATCAACGCGGCCACGCCCAATCGCTTCATCGACGATTTCTATGACGTGATCACTTTGATCTTCCACTACCACTATCAATGGAGAAAACACGACGAGCGGCAGCGCAACGAGGTCGCGATCCGCGAGCACCTCGCCTATATCGACGCATTGCTCAGCCGCGACGTGGCCAGGGTTCAAGCCGCCTGCAAGGTGCATCTGGCCTCGGCGAAAGAGACCCTGATCCGCTCGACCTCGGAGTGATCGCCCGCCCCCTTGCCGGGACGAACCCGGGGCTCCTGCCCGCCTGGCTACGGAATTCACAGATTGCCTCTTTCGAGCCCCCCCTCCCCTCGCGGGAGGGGGGTAGGGGGAGGGGGTTCCCTCGGGTCGATCCGGCCCCGATCGCCACAGCCGGCGCGGACGGCGAGTTTGGTGCTCTGCCCATTCGCGCGCGGACGCGCGCAG
>NZ_JBCNNF010000248.1:0-10403 GCF_039594555.1 Inquilinus sp. | reverse complement strand
GCGCTGGCTCTCCGGCAAAGGCTACGAAGTTTGGTGCGACGGAGATGGCGCATGTAGTGCCCTTCCCGCATGAACGCCGCGGTCGCGAGCTGCAGCGACGGCCCCGGCGCCGGGGCGAGGCAGGCGGCGGCCTCGGCAAACCGGGACGCCAGCGCCGGCGGGGCGACGAGAAAGCCCAGACGCAGCGTCGGGCTGAGGGTCTTGCTGAAGGAGCCGATATGGATGACCCGCCCGGCGCGGTCGAGCGAGGCGAGCGCCGGCGTGGCCCGCCCCTTCAACTGCAGCTCGCTCAGATAATCATCCTCGATCACCCAGGCGTCCGCCCGGGCGGCCCAGTCGAGGAGGCGCAGGCGCCTGGCCAGCGACAGTGTCGGCCCGAGCGGCGCCTGCTGGCCCGGGGTCACGACCGCGACCGCCGCGTCCGGGGCGTGCTGCAGGCCGTGGTCGACATCGATGCCGTCGTCATCGACCGGGACCGGCACGAGCGACAACCGTGCGAGCTCCAGGCCCCGCCGGGTGAAGAAGAAGCCGGGATCCTCCATCCAGGCCTTCCGTCCTTCGACGCCAAGCACGCGGAGCGCCAGACCGAGGCCGCCGCCGAAGCCGCCGGTGACAATGATCTGGGAGGGCGAGCACTCGACCCCGCGGGCAATGGCGAGGTAGGCGGCGATTTCCCGGCGCAGCTCCAGCTCTCCCCGCGGATCGGGATACATGGCCGGGGCGCCCGACTCCGCGCGGACGGCATGGGCGCGGATCCGGGCGAAGAGCTTGGAGGGAAAGGTCGACTGGGCCGGCACGCCCATCTGGAAGACCGCCGGTCCGGCGGTGAGCTCCCGGTACATCTCCATGAACGACCCGGGGTCGGGCGGCGCGTCCTGGCGGACAGCAAGGGGCGGCCGCTCCGCCACATGGGTTCCGGCGGCGCGGGAAGCGACGATCAGCTGGGCGGCGGACAGCTTCTCATAGGCCGACCGCACCGTGCCCCGCGCCACGCCGAGCTGCGCCGCGAGGTCGATCCAGGAGGGCAGGCGCGCCCCGGGCGCCAGCGCGCCATTCTCGATCGCGACGCTGATGCCCTTGCGGATCTGCTCGGCCAGCGGCGTCTTGGCGGAGCGGTCGAGGTCCAGCGGGAGGAGCTTGGTCATGTCCCGTGGTACACGACTTTTGTCGGTTCCTGGTGCTTATCTTTGAACCATCGAACGGTCAATTAGGCGGTCGAAGGAGAAACGACCGCCATGATCATCAAGTCTGTCATCGCCGCCGCCTGCATCGCCATCGCGACACCGGCCGCGGCCCACGGCCCGGGCGAGACCGTCACGCCGAATTTTGAGCATGCAATCCCCAACATTCCGGGCAAGTCACTGATCGCCGTCCTCGTCGACTATCCGCCGGGCGCGGCTTCGTCTCCACACACCCATGCGAAATCGGCGTTCATCTACGCCTATGTCGTCTCGGGCGCGATCGAATCGCAGGTGAACGACGGACCCAAGCGGGTCTACCACGCCGGAGAGAGCTTCTACGAGGCGCCCGGATCCCGCCATTCCGTCAGCCGGAATGCGAGCGCCACCGAGCCCGCAAGGCTGCTGGCCGTGTTCGTCGTCGATTCCGACGACAAGGCCCTGACCACCCCCGTCAACTGACCCATCTCCCTAGGCGGCGATCCCGTGAGCATCGCCGCGTACCGCCAAGGATCATCCGATGACATCCATCGCTTCCCCCACATCGCTGCCCCGCACCATCAAGGCTGCGCGGGTCCATCGGTTCGGCCCGCCGGAGGCGATCGTCCTCGAGAACGTCGAGCGGCCCGAGCCGGGCGAAGGCCAAGTGCTGGTCCGCGTCGCCGCGGCCGGGGTCGGCCCCTGGGACGCTTGGATCCGCGCCGGCAGGAGCGTCTTGCCGCAGCCTTTGCCGCTGACCCTCGGCTCGGACCTCTCCGGCACCGTCGCGACGGTCGGCCCCGGCGTCACCGGCTTTGCCCCGGGCGACGAGGTGTTCGGCGTGACCAACGCCCGCTTCACGGACGCTTATGCCGAATACGCCATCGCCACGGCCGGCATGATTGCCCGCAAGCCTGCCCGGATCGGCCATGTCGACGCCGCCTCCCTGCCGGTGGTGGCGGTCACCGCCTGGCAGGCGCTGTTCGGACAGGCCCGGATCGGCCGAGGCCACACCGTGCTCGTCCTCGGCGGCGCCGGCAATGTCGGTGCCTATGCGGTGCAGATCGCCCACCGCGCCGGGGCCCGGGTGATCGCCACCGCCAGCGCTGGCGACCTCGATTATGTCCGCAGCCTGGGCGCCGACGAGGCGGTGGACCGCAATGAGCGCCTTGAGGACCGGGTCGGGCCGGTCGACGCCGTGGTCGACCTCGTCGGCGGCGAAACGCAGGCCGGCTCCTTCGCCGTGCTCAAGCGCGGCGGCGTTCTGGTCTCGGCGGTGTCGCAGCCGGATCAGGCGGAAGCGGCGCGCCGCGGCGTGAAGGCAGGCTTCTTCCTGGTGCAGGTGAACACCGCGGATCTCGAGCGGATCGCCGCCATGGTCGACGCCGGGGAGTTGGTCACCCGGATTGGTACGGTCCTGCCGCTGGCCGAGGCTCGGACCGCGCATGAGATGCTGGACGGCGCCCGGCCGCATCCCTCTGGCAAGATCGTCCTGCGCATCGGCTCATAAGCAGCGGGAGCAAACCTGCGATCGGTGCGGCCGCGGTGCGCCACAAGCCGGACTCTGCACCGGCGACAAGCTCTATTCGTCAGCGTCGCCGTTCTCGACCGTCATGCGTCAGCAGGGCCGTCAGCCCGAGACCTGTGGCGTGCCTTCGTATGGGTCAGCCGCCAGCGAACGAGGTCGTCCGCGCCGGGCCCTTCCGCTATTTCGAGATCTCCCGGATTCACCTGCTCCCCGGTCTCCTGATCGATGAAGCCCCAGCGCACCTCCGCGCCCGTCCTGCGATTCAGGAAGATCATCGGCGGCGCGGCAGCCCCCGACAGGCCCAGGCGATCCCCGATCTGAGCCAGCACCGGCATGATGGGCGCGATCTGCCAGCCTTTCCCGGTCAGGAGGTATTCGAATCTCTCCGGATTCGTCTGGTAGCGCCGCCGTTCGATGAGACCGTTCGCTTCCAGGTGCTTCAGCCGATCGCTGAGCGTCGCATTGGTCACCCCGGATGATTGGCGGAAATCCTCGTATCGGCTGAGGCCGCAGACGAGGTCCCGCAGGATCACCAGGCCCCAGCGATCACCGATCGCCGCCATGACGCCGGCGATCGAGCAGACCATCCCGTCGAAACCCTTCGAGCGCATCGTCCTTCCCCTCGGCCCGCCGGATAGCATGGACCAAGCTCTGATTATAAGAGGAATGTTCACCGGCAACAACGGTCTGTCCGGGAAGCCCTGGGCGAGCCGGTCGGATCGAAGACCGTCGCTCGCCGCCCCGGACGGCGTAGACAAATCGCTTGCACGCCACTAACTCTTATAATAAGAGTTATTGGCGCCCTCGGGGAAAGTGGTGCCGCCGGAGCAGCCGCGGCATGCGGCGTCCGGCGCTGATCGTCGCAACGGATTCATCGATCCCGCCCAGCAAGAGGTCCCGCCTTGGCGCCGAACACCACCCCCACCTCCGTCAGCCCCCTTCTCGCCTTCGCCGGCATGGCGGCCGCGACGAGCCTCTGGCTCGCCGCGCTCGTCGCGGTGCCGGAGCTTCAGCGCACAGGCGTGTCCGTGATCGTCGCGCGCATCGCCGTGCATCTCGTGGTGCTCGGCGGGGCATGGGCAGGCCTGTCGCGAACGTCCCTGACGGCGGTGCAGCGCCGGTCGACCTGGCTGGCGATCGCGGTTCCGCTGACCGTCTGGCACGGCGCGGCCTGGGCGATCGTCGCCGACGGCCTGCTCCTGCCCGGCGCGACATCGATCCCGCTGCTGCCGTTGATGATCGTCGTGCCGACGGCCATCGTCATCGCCCTGCTCTGGCGTTCGGACCGGATCGGCACGCTGCTCGACGCGATGCCGGCGGCCTGGCTGATCGGCCTACAGGCCTACCGCGTCATCGGCGGGGTCTTCCTGGTCAACTGGCTGGCCGGCACCACGCCGGGCGTCTTCGCCGTGCCGGCCGGAACGGGCGACGTGATCACGGGCCTGATGGCCCTGCCGACGGCCATAGTCCTGGCAGGTGGCCGGCCGGGCAGCGCCCGGGCAGCCCTGCTCTGGAACCTGTTCGGCGCGGCGGATCTCGTCCTCGCGGTGACGCTGGGCGCGCTGACTTCGCCGGGACCGCTCCAAGGCATCGCCTTCGATCATCCCAATCTTCTGACCGGGGCCTATCCCACCGCCATCATCCCGGCCTTCACCGTTCCCACCTCTCTCGCCCTGCACGCGCTCTCGGTGCGCCAGCTGCTCCGGCGCTCGCGCTCTCCGGCGGCCGTCCCCGCGTGACGGGTGACCGAGAACCATTCCAGGTCCGAGAGCCTCCCCCCACATCAGAGTCCAGCCAAATGGAAACAGACCCCATCATTGCGCGCCGCGACCTGTTCAAGGCGACGGTGACCATCGCCGCGGTGGTGCCCGGGATCGCGGCGACGACATCCGCATTCGGGGCAGAGCCGGCACGGCAGGCCCAGCCCGGGCAGCAGGCCTTAGCCGGGCCGGCGGCCCCGCCCGCGACGCTGGCCGAGGTGCCGCTTGGACCGGACACGAAGCTGACCATCGAACGTCGGGGACAGGTGGCGCTGTTCGGCCTCAACCGGCCGGAGGTCCAGAACCGGGTCGACCCCGAAACATTCCAGGCGTTGGCCAGGGCCATCTACGACTATGACCACGATCCCTCGCTGCGGGCCGCGGTTCTGTTCGGCCACGGGAACCATTTCTCCCGCGGCATCGATGTCCAGGCCTTCCGGGCGGCGGCCGCCGCCGGCAGCCCCCTGGCCGGCATGACCCGTGTCGTCAACCCGCTGAACTATGGCCAGGCCAAGCGCACGAAGCCCCTGGTCGCCGCCGTCCACGGCGACACCTGGAACATGGCCCATGAGCTGTTCCTGTCGGCGGATATCCGGATCGCGGCGGCCGATACGGAGTTCGGCCAGGACGAGACCTCGCATGGCCGCTTCCCCGGCGGCGGCTCGACCATCCGCTTCGTCCGCGAGGTGGGCTGGGGCAACGCGATGCGGTACATGCTGACCGGCGACCACTGGACGGCGGCGGACGCCTTGCGCATGGGCCTGCTTCAGGAGATCGCGGAGACGCCTCAGGCCGCCCTCGATCGCGCGGCGGCGATCGCGGCCAGGGTGGCGGCCTGCGCCCCCCTCGGCGTGCAGACGACCCTGGCTTCGGCCCATCTGGCGATCGATGCCGGCGAAGCCCAGGCTTTCGCCGCACTCGGCGCGCAGTATGGCGCGCTCTATCGCACGAAGGATTTCATCGAAGGCGTGACCGCCCAGGCCGAGGGCCGGCCGCCGGTCTTCCGCGGCAACTGAACCGGCCCGGGGCTGTACGGCCCTGTTCATCACATACACGGGGACACGCATGACATCCCACGCCACCTCCCGGATCTTCGTCGTTGGCGGCACCGGCGCCCAGGGCCTCCCGGTGATCGGCGCGCTGGTGGCGGACGGGAGATACTCCGTCCGCGCCCTCAGCCGCGATGCCGCCTCACGCCGGGCGAAGGCGCTGCTGGAGCTGGGCAATGTCGAGATCGTCGAGGGCACCTTCGCCGATGAGGCGACGCTGCGGCAGGGCTTCCGCGGCTGCGACGGCGCCTACATCAACATCGACGGCTTCAACACCGGCGAGAAGACCGAGATGTACTGGGCGATCCGCAGCTACGAGATCGCGATCGAGGAAGGGATCCGGTTCTTCGTCTACGGGAACCTGGACTACGCGCTGAAGAAGGCCGGGTACGATTCCAGGTTCCGCGCAGGCCATTACGACGGCAAGGGCCGGATCGGCGAGTGGATCCTGTTCCAGAACGAGGCCAACCGCGACCGGATGGGCGCGGCGGTCTTCACCACCGGCCCCTATATGGAGATGGCGATCTCGGCCATGACGCCGATGTCGCCCTCCGTCGAGGATGGCGTCGTCACCTGGCGGGTGCCGCTCGGCGATGGCGCCGTGCCGCATGTCGCGCTCGGGGATTGCGGGTATTACGCCCGCTGGCTGTTCGACAATCCCGACCGGGCGAACGGCCTGAACCTCGAGGTCGCCATCGCGCAGATCGGCTATCACGACCTCGCGGCGGCGTTCGAGAGAGTGACGGGACACCCGGCCCGCTACATCGACACGGAGCTCGACGCCTATTGGGACGCCCCGTTGCGGGCTTCGGCGGACCTGCCGGCCGGATACAATGCGGATCCCGCCGACAAGAGCACCATGAGCTTCCGAGACAATTTCAGCGGCTTCTGGACCATCTGGAAGCACGAGACTGTCCGACGGGACTATGCGCTTCTGGACGAGATCCATCCCAACCGCATCAGGAGCGTCGAGGACTGGCTCCGGCGGGAGGATGAGCTGGGCCGGGCACTCGGCAAGGGAAGCCTCTGGGATCGGGTCCAGCCGGAATACCAGCTTAAGCAGCCTCCGCTTCTGAAGCTCGTGGAAGATCGGCGGCGGGGCCGCTTGTAGCCATCGGCTCGACCGACGACTCAGCAGTGGATGTCATTGATCGAAGCAGCCTGCGCGACACCGGAGCGCCATTTCCGATGGCGCGCGACAAGCTCGGCACAGACCCGCTCGAGGGTATTGGCATGCATTGCACCGGATGCGCTACTGGGCCGCCTTGGCCTGCGCGATCCACCCGTCGAACTCCGCCTGGTTCGCGGCGATCCAGTCATCGGCCAGCTTGCGGATGTCGCGGTTGCTGCTTCCGACCCTGTTCAGCGATCCCTCCCAGGACACCCAGGTCTCGCGCGGCCAGCGGGCGATCTCGATCAGCTTCTTCACCGCCGGGTTCTGGGCCAGGAAGTCGCGGTTGATCACCGTGCGGTAGTTCCATTCGCCCAGCGCCATGCGGCAGGGGTCCTGGCCGCCGGCGCAGCCGACCACGCGGGGCACCAGCGCCGTCTTGATCGGCGGCATGCCGTCGGGCAGGGATTCGAAGGGCGTCGGCAGCCAGACCACATCCTTGCCCGGCACCAGCGCGTCATTCACCCAGGACGGGCTCCAGGTGTAGTACAGCGCCGGCTCGCCGCGCTGCACCCGGGCCACGGTCTCGCCCATCAGCGCCTCATACTTGCCGCGCACGACATGGACGGTGTCGGACAGGCCGAAGGCCTTGACCTGGTGCTCGATCACGTCGCCGCAGCTCCAGCCCGGGTCGCAGCCGATCAGCTGGGCCTTGCCGTCGGCGCCGAACAGGGCCGCGATCTTCGGATCCTTCAGCTGGTCGATGCGGGTGATAGCGTTGGCGTCGGCGGTCTTCTTATCGATCAGGTAGCCGTTGATGCCGCCACCGATGATGCCGCCCTCGCCCACCACCGCCAGCTGCTGCTCCACCTTGCGGTAGCCGGGCTCGCGCTGCGGCAGGGTGACGTCCGGCCCCATGTCGACATCGCCCTGCGACGCGGCCTGAAAGAACAGCGTGCCGTTCATGGTGCTGAGCTGGACGTCGTAGCCCAGCTTCTCCAACGCCGAGAGCAGGATCTGGTCCTGCACATAGTTACCGCCGAGGCTGTCGTCCTGGGCGATGCGGACGGTCTTGCCCGCGCCCGGCAGGTCGTCCGCCGCGGCCGGCAATGCCGCCAGCATCGCGGCCAAGGCGACGGCGGATATCAGGGCGCGCGGGCCCGGTCTGGAAACCATGATGTGCCTCCGAGTTCGCTTGTTGCTTGGTTGGAACGAAGTCAGGTCGGGCGCGCCGCCCGCCCGCCGACCGGCTGGGCTACGCCCTGGCGGCCGACCAGCCGCAGCAGCGCGGCGCGCAGCGGCGATCCCTTGCTGCCCTTGGGCTTGGCGACCGACTGGGTGATGCGGTCCAGCGTCATGGCCAGCAGCACGATGGCGAGGCCGCCGACCGCGGCGCGGCCGACATCCAGCCGGCCGAGGCCCTGCAGCACCACCAGGCCCAGGCCTTCCGCGCCGATCATGGCGACCACCACCGACATCACCATGGCGGTCAGCACGGTCTGGTTCAGGCCGCCGAGGATAGTCGGCATGGCCAGCGGCAGTTGCACCTCCCACAGCAGTTGCCGGCCGGTGGCGCCGAAAGCGAGCCCAGCCTCGACCATCTCGCGATCGACCATGCGGATGCCGAGATTGGTGAAGCGGATCAGCGGCGGCGCCGCCGCCATGATCACCGCCACCTCGCCCGGCACCGTGCCGACGCCGAACATCATCACGATCGGCACCAGATAGACGAAGGTCGGCGTCGTCTGCATCACGTCGAGCACCGGCCGGACCACGCCCCAGGCCGTGTCGCTGCGGGCGCAGAGGATGCCGATCGGGATGCTGATGCAGACGCACAGCACGATCGCCGTGGTGATCAGCGCCAAGGTCGTGATCGCTTCGGCCCACACCCCGGTGAAGGCGATCACCACGAGCGAGATCACGGTGAACAGGCCGATGCCGCGGGTCGACAGCCGCCAGGCGATCAGCCCGGCCAGGATGACGAAGACCGGGAACGGGATGCCCTGCAGCGTGTGCTCGATCAGGCCGAGCAGATGCTCGACCGGCCATTTCACCAGCTGGAAGAAGGGCCGCAGGTTCTGCGACATCCACTGGACGCCGGCCTGGATCCACTTGTCGACGGGCAGGACATAGAGGTCGTCGGCGCTGAACATGGATCGTCGGCTCCGTCAGGGCTGGGCGGGGGCATCGGCGACCGGGGCCGCGATGCGGGCGAGGATCCGGCCGGGTTCGACGCGGCCGAGCAGCCGGCCGTCCTCGTCGATCACGGCCACCGGCTGGCCGCCGCTGCAGGCGCCGGCGATATCGGCCAGCCGGGCATGGCCGGGCACCGTGGCGCAATCCACCGAGGCCAGGCTGCGCAGGGCGATGCCCTGCTGCAGCCGCGGCAGGTCGGCGGCGGCGATGCTGCCGAGCAGCCGGCCGGTGTCGTCGACCACGAAGGATCTGCCGGGGCCGGAGGCGCCGGCCAGCTCGACCGTACCGTCGGCACGGGCCACGATGGGCCGCGCCTCGACCATCACCGAGCGGGCATCGAACAGCCGCGACCGGTCGACCTCGCGGGTGAAGGCGGCGACATAGTCGCTGCCCGGATCGGTCACGATCTCCTGCGGCGTGCCCTCCCGCACCACGGCGCCATCGGCCATGATGGCGATGCGGGTGCCGAGCTTCAGCGCCTCCTGGAAGTCATGGGTGATGAACAGGATGGTCTTGTGCAGCGTGCGCTGCAGCCGCAGCAGCTCGTCCTGCATCTCGGTGCGGATCAGCGGGTCGAGGGCGCTGAACGCCTCGTCCATAATCAGAACGTCGGCGTCCGTCGCCAGGGCCCGGGCCAGGCCGACCCGCTGGCGCATGCCGCCGCTGAGCGCGCCCGGCAGATGGTGGCCCCAGCGCGCCAGCCCGACCACGGCCAGGATCTCCTCCGCCTTCTGGCGGCGCGGCCGGGCGGCGATGCCGCGCAGCTTCAGGCCGAACTCGACATTCTCCAGCACCGTGCGGTGCGGCAGCAGGGCGAAGTGCTGGAACACCATCGACACCCGGGTGCGCCGCACCTCGCGCAGCCTTCCGTCATCGGCGGCCACGACGTCGTCGCCGTCGAGCAGGATGCGGCCGGCGGTCGGCTCGATCAGCCGGTTGATGCAGCGCGCCAGCGTGGATTTACCGGAGCCGGAGAGGCCCATGATCATGTAGATCGCCCCGGCCGGGACCGAGAGCGAGACGTCGTTCAGCCCGACCACCAGCCCGGTCTCGGCCAGCACCTGCTCCTTGCTGGCGCCGGCGGCCAGGCGCTGCAGCGCCGGCTGGGGCGCGTCGGAGAAGACCTTGTACAGGTGCTCGATGCGGATCCTGTCCGTCACTGTCCTCACCCTGTCTGTCTGCGACCCGCCGTTGCGCCGACGGGCCTTCTGCCCAGGATCATTGGGGCCGGGATCCGGCGCCCTCGTCTTCCGGCGTTGCGGTGGAACCCGCGGCCGGCGGCTCCTACGAACAGGAGCAACCCTCAGCGCAGCGGCGAGAAATCCGTCGGCACCAGGATGCGGTTCTCGGTGGTGTCGAGGGTCTCGGTCAGCTTCACCAGGAAGGCCTGCCAAGCGGGGTCGGCGGCAAGGCGCCGGCGCCGCTCGGTCCGGTCGTTCAGGTCGGCATAGCCCCACATGTGGACGACATGGTTCAGCGGCCCGATCTCGGTGTGGAAATAGCCGATCAGGTGGCCGAGGATCGGCCGCTGGATCGCCAGCCCCTCCTCCCGCACCAGCTGCAGGTAGCGCTGCATCTGGTGCGGGAGGAGGGGCTGGCGAT
>NZ_JBCNNF010000247.1:0-10413 GCF_039594555.1 Inquilinus sp. | reverse complement strand
CAAGCTGCTGGCCAACCCGGCGGCGATGGGCGACCAGCTGCTCAACTCGCTGCAGCGGTTCCACAAGGACACCATGGCCCTGGGCGCCAAGCTGGACGCGCCGGAGCCCGCCCCGGCGACGCGGACGGCGTCGCTGACCACGCCGGGCGCGGCCAAGCCCGGCCTGCAGCCGGGCCCCGCCGCCGCGCCGGCGCAGCAGGCGGCGCCGGAGGTCGACTTCAAGGGCCAGATGCGCGAGATGCGGGCGGCGACGCAGGAATTCAACAACGGCATGCTGCGGACCACCCTGGTCACCACCACCGCCCGGCAGTTGGGCAACGTTCCGGAAACCCTGCTGCGCGGCTGACCGCGGCGCCGGCCTTTCCCGGCGGGCTTGGACAGGTTCTCAGAAAGGTCGACCGGAATTGCTCAAATCCTGGGTCAAGCCCTTCGCGTTCGCCGCGCTGCTGCTGCTCGCCGCCTGCAAGGTGGAGCTGTACAGCAACCTGGAGGAGCGCGAGGCCAACGAGATGGTGGCGATCCTGCTGCACCAGGGCATCCCGGCCGAGCGCGAGATCACCAAGGATCGCGGCCTGGTCGTCTCGGTGGAGGAGGATCGCTTCGCCGACGCGGTCGACGTGCTGCGCCGCAACGGCTATCCGCGTGAGCGCTATGCCAAGATCCCGGACCTGTTCAAGGGCGAGGGGCTGGTCTCGTCTCCGGTCGAGGAGCAGGCGCGGCTGATCTATGCGCTGAGCCAGGAGCTGTCGAGCACGATCTCCGAGATCGATGGGGTCTATTCCGCCCGCGTCCACGTCGTGCTGCCGGACAGCGAGGGGCTGAAGGTCGCCTCCACCCCCTCCTCCGCCTCAGTGGTCATCCGCCACCGCGCCGATGTCGACCTGTCGAAGCTGACACCCGAGATCAAGATGCTGGTCGCCAACGGCATCAAGGGCCTGCTGTACGAGAACGTCTCGGTCGTGTTCCTGCCGACGGACCCGGAGGCGGCGATGCCGCCGGTCACAGACCCGCTGACCAATGTCGCCGGCTTCTGGGTGCACCGCTCCAGCGCCCCCTGGCTGCAGGGGCTGCTGGCCCTGGTCGCCGTGGCCGTGGTCGCCGCCGCCGGCACCGTCGGCTGGCGAGTCTGGCGCCGCCGCGGCGCGGCCCCGCAAGCGGCGGAATGACCATGTCGCCGGAGATGGCGGACCGGCTGGCGCTGCGCCGCTTCGACCGGGCGGTGGCGCGGCACGCCCATCCGGCGCAGCTCGGCCGGGCCTTCCCGGGCCTGCCGGAGGCAGCGGCGCTGCGCCTGCTCGACACGCCGCGGCTGCAGCCCCGCCTGTCGGAGCTGCTGCGCCGGCGCCTCGGCCTCGCGCCTTGCGACGCCGCTTCCTGGCGGGAGGACGTCGCCCGCATCGCCGGCCTGTCGCCGGCCGATCTCGACCGTGCCGTCCGGCACGCCGGCGCCGCGGCGCTGGCGGCGCGGCTGCGCACCATCGTCCTCGGCGCCGATATCCGCCGCGTCACCGGCCGGATCGGCGCCGATGCCTACGCCTTCGGCCTCGGCCACAAGGGGCCGGGCCCGGCGCTGGCCGGGCTGGAGGCGATGCCGGCCGAGGAGGCGATCGACCGCGCCGGGCTGCTGTGCCTCGCGGCCTGGTGCGGCGAGGCCGGCCCGGCGATCGGCGAGCGGATGCGGCTGCGGCTGGCGCCGGAGCGCTGGCCGGGAGGCGGCGTGCCCCCGGCCGAGCGGCCCCGCGCCGCCGCCCTGTTCGCGGCCGCCGCCCGCGCGGTGGCGCCCCATGGCTGAGTCCGCCCGCCCGGCTTTCCGCCGCAGCGGCCCGGTCGTGAAGGCCGAGACGCTGGGCCAGTGGCGGAGCGCGCAGCAATACGTGGCCGAGGCCGAGGCCCATGCCGGGCGGCTGCGGGCCGGGGCCGATGCCGCCTTCGCCGCCGAGCGCGAGCGCGGCCATGCCGAGGGCCTGGCCAATGCCCGCGAGGAGGCCGCCGCCCTGCTGGCGACGACCGGGCTGCAGATCGACCGCTATCTGGCCGGGCTGGACCAGACCCTGGCCGACCTGGTGCAGGACACGATCGAACGCATCCTCGGCCGCTTCGACCGGCACGACCTGCTGCTGCAGGCGGTCGACCACGCGCTGCGCCAGGCCCGGCTGGACCATGCGGCGACGCTGCGGGTGGCGCCGGACATGGTCGAGGTGCTGCGCGGCCGGCTGGCCGATCCGGCGCTGGCCGATATCGGCCGGCGGGTGACGGTGGAATCCGATCCCGGCCTGGCCGCCGATACCTGCGTGATGGTGACCAAATACGGCCATGTCGAGCTGGGCATCGACGCCCAGCTGCGCGCCCTGCGCGACGCGCTGCGCCGCACCGGCCCGGGCGAGAAGGCATGAGCCCGGACGCCCTGCCCCGCCCCGGCCTGCAGCTGCGGGCCGACCCGCTGCAGGCGCTGCGCCGGCGGCTGGAGGAGGCCGATCCGCGCCCGGTCAAGGGCCGGGTGGTCAAGGCGATCGGCGTCACCGTCCATGCCGAGATCAACGACGCGCGGCTGGGCGAGATCTGCGAGCTGCGCGACCCGCAGACCGGCCACAGCATCCTGGCGGAGGTGGTCGGGCTGGTCGACGGCGCCGCCGTGCTGACCCCGATCGGCAGCCTGCAGGGCCTGTCGACCCGGACCGAGGCGATCCCGACCGGCCGCGCCCTGCGGCTGGGCGTCGGCCCCGCCTTGCTGGGCCGGGTGCTGGACAGCCTGGGCCGGCCGCTGGATACCGCCGAGCGCGGGCCGCTGGACACCGACGGCACCTATCCGCTGCATGCCGAGGCGCCGCCGGCGCTGCTGCGGCCGCTGATCAGCCGGCCGCTGCCGCTGGGCATCCGCGCCATCGACGGCCTGCTGACCTGCGGCGAGGGCCAGCGCATCGGCATCTACGGGTCGCCGGGCACCGGCAAATCCTCGCTGCTGGCGCAGATCGTCAAGGGCGCCGATGCCGACGCCATCGTCATCGGCCTGATCGGCGAGCGCGGCCGCGAGGTGCGCGAGTTCATCGACCGGCATCTGGGGCCGGAGGCGCTGCGCCGGGCGGTGATCGTCACCGCCACCTCCGACCGGCCGGCGATCGAGCGGGTCAAGGCGGCCTTCGTCGCCACCGCCATCGCCGAGTATTTCCGCGACCAGGGGATGCGCGTCGCCCTGCTGATGGACAGCGTCACCCGTTTCGCCCGCGCCGTGCGCGAGATCGGCCTGGCCGCCGGCGAGCCGCCGACGCGGCGCGGCTTCCCGCCCTCCTTCTTCGCCATGCTGCCGCGCCTGCTGGAACGCGCCGGGCCGGCGGCGACCGGGTCGATCACCGGCTTCTACACCGTGCTGGTGGAGGGCGACGCCGAGACCGATCCGATCGCCGACGAGACCCGCGGCCTGCTGGACGGGCACATCGTGCTGTCGCAGGCCCTGGCCAGCGCCGGGCATTTCCCGGCGATCGACGTGCTGGCCAGCCGCAGCCGGGTGATGGAGGCGGTGATCGACAGCGGCCATCGCCGGGCCGCGGTGCAGATGCGCCGGCTGATGGCCAAGCACAACGACATCGAGCTGCTGCTGCAGGTCGGCGAGTACCGGGCCGGCGCCGACGCGCTGGCCGACGAGGCGGTGGCCAAGATCGGCGACATCCGCCGCTTCCTGCAGCAGGATTTCGAGGAGGCCTCGACCTTCGCCCAGACCCGCGAGCAGCTGGAGCGGCTGAGCCGATGAGCCTGCGTTCCAAACCCGACGCCCTCGACCGGCTGCGCAAGCTGCGGCGCGATCGCGAGCGGCTGGCGATCGAGACGCTGGGGCAGGAGCGCGCCGCCCTGACCGCCGCCGAGACACGGGAACGCCAGGCCGAGGCCGACCGCGACGCCTATGAGGCGCAGCGCGCGGCGCAGGAGGACCGGCTCTACACCGCCGCGCTGGAGCAGCCGGCCGCGGCCGACGCGCTGGAACGGTTGGGCGACCGCATCTCGGAGCTCGCCGCCGGGTCCCGGCGCCAGGACGCCGCGGTGCGGGAGCGCCGGGCCGAGACCAGCCGGGCCGAGAGCGACACCGACGCCGCGCGCGAGGCCTGGAAGCAGCGGCGGCGGGATGCCGACCGGCTGGACCGGCTGGCCGAGCGCCGCGGCCTGGCCCGGCGCAAGGCCGCCGAGATCCGCGACGATGTCGCGGCCGAGGACGAGGCCAGCCTCGCTCCAGGCGGAGGCCGGTCATGACCGCCGCCGCGCCCCGGATCCGCGCGGCGGATCCACAGGCCTCCGGTCTCGCCATCCGCCCCTTCGACCCGCCGGCCCTGACCCGCGAGCAGGCCGGCGACGCCAATGCCGTGGCCCGGCGCTGCACGGCCGTTCCGGTCCGCATCGGCGGGTTGGAGATCGAGGCGCCGCTCGCCGTCATTCCAACGCTCTCCCTGCCCGAGGCGGACGGCGTCGCCATCGCCCTGCGCCTCGGCCGCGGCCGCCTGGTGCTGCAGGTGCCGGCGCTGCTGGTCGAGCAGGCGCTGGCGGAGGCGGCCCGCGTTCCCGTGGCCGAGCTGGAGCCGGAGCTGGCGGGACTGCTGCTCGAGGCCGTGGCCGCCGACCTGCTGCCGGCGCTGGAGGCGGCGGCCGGGGCGCCGATCGCGATCGAGAGCGTCGGCATCTCCATGCCGGGCTTCGCGGCCGCCTTCCGCTGCGCCGTGACTGTCCGCCACGGCTTCGCCGAGACGGCGCTGCCCCTCGCCGCCGACGAGGCCGCCCGCCCCGCCCTGAGGCGGCTGATCGAGGCCGCGCCATCCCGGCCCGCGCCGGCCGCGGGGCTGCCGGTGCCGATGGCCGTCCGCATCGGCGCGGTGCGCCTGTCCCTGGCCGAGCTGCGCGGGATCGAGCCCGGCGACGTCGTCTTTCCCGATGTCGCCTGCCGGGCCGGCGAGGCGCTGGTGGTCTATGGCGAGCGCTGGTCGCACACGGCGCAGCACGAGCGCGGCGCGGTCACGATCACGGGGCCGCGGCGGCCCCTGGCCCTGCAGGATGGAGGAGGATGGATGGCCGATCCCGACAGCGATGCCGCGACGCCGCCGGCGGAGCGGCTGGATGAGCTCCCGGTGACGCTGGTGTTCGAGCTGGGCCGCAGCGAGCTGCCGCTGGCGGCGGTGCAGGGCTTGGCTCCCGGCGCGGTCATCCCGCTGGGCCGCGACCCGGGCGAGGCGGTCGACATCGTCGCCAACGGCCGGCGCATCGGCCGCGGCGAGATCGTGCGGATCGAGAACGAGCTGGGCGTGCGCGTGGTGCGGCTGTTCGGCGATGAATGAGGCGCAGCCGGACGTCCTGCCGCTTCTCGGCATCGTCACCATCGTCGGGCTGATCCCGTTCCTGGTCGTCACCCTAACCGCGTTCCTGAAGATCTCGGTGGTCATGCTGCTGCTGCGCAACGCGCTCGGCATCCAGCAGACGCCGCCGAACATGGTGCTGTACGGCATCGCCCTGATGCTGACGATCTACATCACCAGCCCGGTGATCGCGGAGGTCTATGCCCGGGTCAGCGACCCGGCGCTGCGGCTGCGCAGCATCCAGGACTGGCAGGCGGTGATGCAGTCGGCGGTGGAGCCGGTGCGCGCCTATCTGATGCGCTTCACCGACCCGGCGGAGCGCGAATTCCTGCTGTCGGCCACGTCCCGGGTCTGGCCGGCGGAGGCCAGCGCCGCGGCCACGCCGAACGACTTGGTGATCCTGGTCCCGTCCTTCGTCATCTCGGAGCTGACGCGGGCCTTCGAGATCGGCTTCCTCCTGTACCTGCCCTTCATCGTCATCGACCTGATCGTCTCGGCGATCCTGATGGCGATGGGCATGATGATGGTGTCGCCGCTGGCGATCTCGGTGCCGTTCAAGCTGTTCCTGTTCGTCATGGTCGACGGCTGGTCGCGCCTGCTGCACGGCCTGATCCTGAGCTACGGCTGAGGCGGCGATGCGGTCCGGACGTCCCCCCTTCGTGTCATTGCCGGGCTTGACCCGGCAATCCAGAAGGTCTCGACAGACTCTGGATGCCCGGGTCGAGCCCGGGCATGACACAGAGGGGTTGCCGGCGCCGGGGGAGCACCCATGAACCAGGCCACCATCGCACATCTGCTGCAGGAGGCGCTGACCCTGACCCTGCTGCTGGCGCTGCCGGCGCTGGCGATCGCCGCCGCGGTCGGCCTGCTGGTCGGCCTGCTGCAGGCGGTGACGCAGATCCAGGACCAGACCCTGCCGATGGCGGTCAAGGTGATCGCCGTGGTGCTGGCCCTGGTGCTGCTGGGCCCGATGCTGGCCAGCCCGCTGGTGCGCTACACCGACCGGATCTTCACCGACTTCCCCGCCATCACCCGCGGCACGATGCCGGCCGATGCTGGGCCGCCCCGATGATCGAATCCTTCCGGTTCGTGGCCGAGCTGGTCGGGCCGTACCTCACCGCCCTGTCGGTCGCCATCGCCCGCGCCGTCGCCCTGGCCGCGGTGCTGCCGGTGTTCTCCTGGCTCGGCCTGACCGGCATCCTGCGCAACGCGGTGGTCATCGCCCTCGCCCTGCCGATGGTGTCGCAGGTGACGTCGGAGCTGGCGGTGCTGACGCCGCTGCAGCCCGGCCAAGTGCTGATGCTGGTGGCCAAGGAGGCGGTGGTCGGCATCCTGCTGGGCCTGCTGTTCGGCCTGCCCTTCTGGGCGGTCGAGGCGGCGGGCGAGCTGATCGACATGCAGCGCGGCGTCAACGGCGCCTATCTGATCGACCCCAACGCCTCGGGCCAGGCCTCGCCGGTCGGCACGCTGTTCGTGCTGGTGCTGCTGGCGCTGTTCTTCGCCGGCAACGGCCTCGGCATCGTGGCCGAGGCGCTCTACAACAGCTATGCGATCTGGCCTGTCACCAAGCTACTGCCGGCCTTCAACGGCGAGACGCCGGCCCTGCTGCTGGGCCTGCTGGACCATGTGGTCCGGCTGGGCCTGCTGCTGGCCGTGCCGCTGGTGATCGTGATGCTGCTGGCCGATATCGGCCTGGCCGTGATCGGCCGCATGGCGCCGCAGCTCAACGTCTTCGACCTGTCGCTGTCGGTGAAATCCGCCGCGCTGCTGCTGGTGCTGCCGATCTACGCCATCTTCCTGGTCCCCTATTTCGACGACAGCCTGGGGTCGATGCGCGGCGTGCTCGACCTCGCCCGTACGGTGCTGCCGTGAGCCAGACCAGCGAGGACAAGAGCTTACCGGCCAGCTCGAAGAAGCTGGCGGATGCCCGGCGCAAGGGCCAGGTGGCCCACAGCCGCGACCTGGTCACCGTGGTCGCGCTGGTCGCCGGCTTCCTGTATCTCGCAGTCGAGGGGGCGGAGATCATGGAGGCGTTTCGCGCCATCCTGACCGAGCCGATCGCCCTGACCGCCAAGCCGTTCGACCAGAGCTACACCATCATCCCGACCCTGCTGGCGCTGGCGGCGCGGATCGTGGCCCCGCTGGTGTTGGTGATCGTGGTTGCCAGCATTGTCGCCAATGTCGGCTTCCTGCGCGGCATTCCCTTCTCGCTGGACCCGATCGTGCCGCGCAGCGACAAGATCAACCCGGTCGCCGGCTTCCAGCGGCTGTTCAGCCTGCGCAACCTGATCGAGTTCGCCAAGGCGCTGCTGAAGGCCTGCACCCTGATCGGGGTGATCGGGGTGATCGCCCTCGGCGCGCTGCGGGCGGTGCTGGTGGCGCCGCAATGCGGCCGCGACTGCGTCGGGCTGGTGCTGGTGGCGACGCTGAAGCCGGTGCTGATCGGCATCGTCGCCGTGCTGCTGGTCTTCGCCCTGCTCGACATGGCGCTGCAGCGCTGGCTGTTCCTGCGCGACCAGCGGATGACCCGCAGCGAGATGAAGCGCGAGCGCAAGGAGCAGGAGGGCGACCCGCATATCCGCAGCACCCGGCGGCAGCTGCATCGCGGCCTGGCCCGGGGCGAGGGCCGCTCCACAGTGCCGACGCTGTTCATCACCGATGGCGAGGTCACCGTCGGTATCCGCTTCGTCGCCGGCGAGACGCCGGTGCCGATGCTGGTCGGCAAGTCGTTCAAGGCCGGCATGGCCGGCGTGCCGGTGGAGACGGCGCCCTTGCTGGCCCGGCAGCTGCACGCCGAGGGCCGGATCGGCGAGGCCGTGCCGAACGAGCATTTCGACGCCCTGGCCCGGATCCTGCTGCGGCTCGGCGCGGTGTGAGGCACCCCCCTCCTGCGCTAAGCTCGGGCGAGGAGAACGGGAGAACGCGATGGAATCGGATGCAGCGCCGCGGCGAGTTGAGGAAATCGCCAGCTACCATGCCCATGTCTATTTCGACCCGGCATCGACCCGCCACCGGGCCGAGCGGCTGCGCGGCTGGATCGGCGAGCGCTTCCGCGTCCGCCTCGGCCGCTGGCACGAGGTCCGGGTCGGGCCGCACGACCAGGCGATGTACCAAGTCTCCTTCGCCGCGGAGCTGTTCGCGACGCTGGTGCCCTGGCTGATGCTGAACCATGGCGGCCTGAGCATCCTGGTCCATCCCAACACCCGCAACCCGCGCCGGGACCATCTGGACGACCGGATCTGGATCGGCGCGCCGCTGCCGGTGCATGGCGACGTCCTGCCCGAGGACGACGAGGCCGAGGGCCCGCTGGAGCCGAACACCGAGCCGGACCGGCCCGCCTAGGACCAGTCCCCGATCAGGGCGAGGCCGGGCCGCGCGGCAGGAAGGCGGCGATGATCGCCTCGGCCATGCGGATGAAGCGGGCGCTGGGGCCTTCGGCACCGACGCTCTGCCGGCTCACCCGGGCGCCTTCCAGCAGCAGCCACAGCGTGTCGGCCAGCAGCTCGGCCTGGGTGGCGCCGGCGGCGCGGCACAGCCGCACCAGGCGGTCGCGCTGGGCGGTCTTGAAATCCTCGATCACGCGCCGGGCCGGATGGCCGGGCTCGGTCAGTTCGACCGCGGCATTGACCATGTCGCAGCCGCGCGCATCCGAAATCGCGCATTCGGCGCCGAACCGGACCCATTCGTGCAACTGCGCCGCCGGGTCGCCGGAATGCGTCGCCTCGAACCTTGCCCAGACCGCATCGGCCTCTTCGGCGAGGCCGTTCAGGCATTCGACGATCAGGTCGTCCTTCGATCCGAAATGCCGGTATAATGTCATCTTGTTGGTGCCGGCCGCCTCGGCGATGGCGTCGACGCCGACGCCGCGATAGCCGTGGCGGTGGAACAGGTCCCGGGCCGTACCCAGAATCCGGTCGCGGGGCCGGAGTTCGGCGCCGGGCCCTGACGGTGCCTCCAGCCGCGGGGGTGTGATCGTCGTCATAGCGCCTGGTTGCCGTTGACGGTATCGTTGCACTGCATCATTTATTCTGTTACTTACCGGTAACACCCTAGCAGGATCAGGTCAAGATCCGACCCCAGCCAGCGGGTGTAGGGCCGAAGCTCGACTTGACGACGGCTCGCCGGAACGATAATCAACCACAAAGTTAACTTAACCAAGAGGTTTACCATGGCCTTGGGGTCGGCCTCGGCGATTTCCTGCGGCGCGCGCGACGGCGGCGCGGTGCGGGGCTGCCTGCCCGGGGGGATGACCCGGCCATGATCGGCTTCTTCATCCAGCGCCCCATCTTCGCCTCGGCGATCGCGGTGATCATGGTGCTGGCCGGCGGCATCTCCTACTTCCTGCTGCCGGTCTCGCAATTCCCCGACATCACGCCGCCGCAGGTGGTGGTCAGCGCCCAGTATCCGGGCGCCAGCGCCCAGGTCGTGGCCGACACGGTGACGACGCCGCTGGAGCAGCAGATCAACGGCGTCGAAGGCATGATGTACATGTCGTCGACCTCGTCGAATGACGGCACCTCGAACATCACCGTCACCTTCCAGGTCGGCTATCCGCTGAGCATCGCCGCGGTCGACGTGCAGAACCGGGTGTCGCAGGCGGCCTCGTCGCTGCCGGCGATCGTCAACCAGGGCGGCATCACGATCCAGAAGCAGAACCCGAACTTCGTGCTGATCGTCGACCTGACGTCGCCGGACGGGTCCGTGGACCCCGTGGAGCTCAGCAACTACGCCTATCTGCAGATCGTCGACCCCATCAAGCGCCTGCCCGGCGTCGGCAATGTCCAGATCTTCGGCGAGCGGCGCTATTCCATGCGCATCTGGCTGGACCCGGACAAGCTGGCCAATCTCGGCGTCACCGCCGTCGACGTGCAGAACGCGGTGGCCGAGCAGAACGTGCAGGTGGCGGCCGGCAAGATCGGCCAGTCCCCCGCCCCTGCCGGCACCGCCTTCGAGCTGCAGGTCAATGCCCAGGGCCGCCTGAGCGACCCGGCCCAGTTCGGCGACATCGTCGTCCGCGCCGATCCGGCGACCGGGTCGGTGGTGCGGCTGCGTGACGTCGCCCGGATCGAGCTGGGCGCCCTGC
>NZ_JBCNNF010000246.1:0-10425 GCF_039594555.1 Inquilinus sp. | reverse complement strand
CGCCAGCAGGCGTCTCGCCGCGCCGGGCCAGGGCGACGCGCAGCAGCGGCGGCCGGGCAAGGTCAAACGGGCGGCGGATCCGCGCCTGCAGCCAGGCGGACAGCGCCAGCTCCGCCCCCGGCGTTCCGGCCGCGGGCAGCACGGCCTGCTCGATCGCGACATCGACCCACGGCAGCACCACCTGCCGCGGCTCGCCCTCCCCGCCTTCGAAGCGGGTGCGCAGCACGGCGTGGCGCTCGACCAGCCGGCGGAAGGCGGCCTCCAGCGCCGGCACGTCCAGCTTCCCCCGCAGCCGCAGCGCGCGGACGGAGTTGTAGGCCGCGCCCTCCGGATCGTAGTGCTGCAGGAACCACAGGCGCTGCTGCTGGAAGGACAGCGGGGCCGAGGCCCCGCTGTCGCGCGGACGGATCGCATCCGGATCCGCCGCCTCGTCATCCAGCAGCAGCGCCAGCAGCGCGTCGTTGTCGATGTCGTTCATGGGTCTCAGAGGGCCTTGGCCTGACGGGCCTTCTCCAGGAGAGCCGCCCGCTCGGCCTCGCTCATGCCGTCGAGGCTGAGGCGCAGGCCGGCGATCTGCTCGATCCGGCCCGGCGCCGCATGGCCGCGCAGCGCCTGGGCCAAAGCGGCGATGCTGAGATGGTCGAAGACGATGCCGGGCGGCACCTCGAGCTGGAACAGCTTGCGGATGCGGGCGACCAGCTTGATCACCTGCAGCGAGTTGCCGCCGATGTCGAAGAAGTCGTCGGTGACGCCGATCGCCTCCACCGGCCGCTCCAGCAGCTCCGACGCCACCTGGCGCAGCAGGGTCTCGACCGCGTCGCGCGGCGCCACCTTGGCGCTGGTCTCGGCCAGGATGGCCGGATCGGGCAGGCCGCGGCGGTCGATCTTGCCATTGGCCAGGCGCGGCATCCGGTCCAGCGCCACGATCTGCGCCGGCACCATCGGGCCGGGCAGGCGCGCGGCCAGGGCCGGGCGGAGCGCCGCGACGTCGCCTGAGGCCAAGGTGACGAAGCCGACCAGCCGCGCCTCCCCGCCCTCCGGCCGGTGCACCACCACCGCCGCCTGCTGCACGCCGTCGAGGGCCTGCAGCGCGGCCTCGACCTCCCCCGGCTCGACCCGGTAGCCGCGGATCTTCACCTGATGGTCGGCCCGGCCGACCACCTGCAGGGAGCCATCCGGCAGGTGCCGTGCCAGGTCACCGCTGCGGTAGAGCCTTCGGCCTTCATGCTCGATGAAGGCGCCAGCCGGGTCGACGTGCAGATAGCCACGGCTGAGCTGGGCGCCGGTGATATGCAGCTCGCCCACCGCGCCGGTCGGCACCGGCCGGCCAGCGGCGTCGAGCACCAGCACCGCACTGCCGGCGAGCGGACGGCTGAGCGGCAGGGCGTCGCCGGCCCACACCGGGGCTGCGGCGTCATGGGCATGGATCAGCACGCCGACCGTGGTCTCGGTCGGGCCGTAATGGTTGAACACCCGGCATTGCGGCGCGATCGCGAGGATCCGGTCGACGAGCGCTTTCGGCGTGGCCTCGCCACCCAGGATCAGCGTGGCCGGCAACACCGGCGCCGGCGCGTCGAGCAGCGCTGCCAGATGCGACGGCACCAGCTTGGCGCAGTCGATGTCGTGCTGTCGCAAGAAGCCGGCGAAGGCAGCTCCGTCAGCCATCTCGGCCTCATCGGCCACCGCCAGGCCGGCGCCGAGGCGCAGCGCGCCGAACAGCACGGTGTTGCCGAGATCGGCGGCGACGGTCGAGGTCAGGGCGAAGCGCCGGCAGGCGGCGAGGCCAAGCGCCTCGCTCACGGCCTCGACATAGGTCCGCAACTGGCCGTGTTCGATCACCACGCCCTTCGGCGTGCCGGTCGAGCCGGAGGTGAACAGGGCATAGGCGGCGCGGGCCGGATCGTCCTCGTCGAGGTCGGGCAGGTCCGCCGAAACTGGCTCCGCCATCGCAGCGGCCAGTGCGTGGACCGGGATCGTGTCGGAGGCGACCGGGTCGGCCGCATTGGTGAGCACCAGCACCGGCCTGGCTTGGTCAAGCAGCAGTTGCCGCCGCGCCTGCGGCCATTGCGGGTCAAGCGGCAGATAGGCGCCGCCGGCGCGCCAGACGGCGAGCAGCGCGACCACCATGTCCGGAGAGCGCGCCATGTCGAGCGCGACAATGGCCTCACGGCCGACTTCATGGGCGACGAGCCAGGCGGCCAGCCCGTCCACCCGCGCATTCAGCCCCGCATAGTCGAGGGCGATGCCGCTTCCGGCCAGGGCCGGCGCCGTCGGCGTCTCGCGGCCCCAGCGGGCGATCAGCGCCGGCAGCGACGGGCCGGGCGCCGGAGCTTGGGCCGTGGCATCGAAGGCCGCGAGCCGCGCCAGTTCCGCCGGGCCCACCGGCGACAGGAGGCCGAGCGGCGTGTCGAGCTGGTCCGGCAGCCCGGACAGCAGGGTGACGACCTGCTCCAGCAGCGTTTCCATCGCCGCGGCGTCGTACCGGCCGCCGTCCCAATGCAGGGCAAGGGCGCGGAGGCTGCCGTCCTCGGCCAGGTCGGCCTGCAGCGCCAGCTCGAAGGGTCGGGTGCCGTCCGCCGAGACCAAGCGCCAGGCGCCGCGATCGGCCGCCTGGCTCGCGATGCGGAAGCCGGCGACGAGATGGTCGCTGCGGCCCGGCGCCTCGACCGGCCAATGCTCCTGCCAGCCGCGATGGCTGTCCAGCACCGGCGCCAGCCTGTCCAGGAAGGCGGCGAAGGGTTCCGCCGGATCGGCCGTCAGCCGGAGCGGTAGCACCTTCTCGAACGGCCCGATGGTGTAGGCGAAGGCGTCGTAGTCGCGACGGCAATCGTGCTGCCAGCCGGCCACCAGCTCGGCCCGGCCGGAGATGCGCGCCAGCAGCGCCCACCAGGCCGCCTGCAGCACGGCGTCGAGCCCGATGCCGCGCGCGGCGGCGAGATCCGCCAGCCGCTGCGCCACCGCGGCGTCGATCGCGGCCTCGCGGCTGTCCCGCATGCCCGTGCCGGCCTCTCGGCGATAGGGCAGATGCAGGGTCGGCGGCGCCGAGGGGCCGAGATGGTCCTGCCAATAGCGGCGGCCCTCGGCGGCGTCCTCGTCGGCCGCCATCTCGGCGCGCCATTCGACATATTGCGCGTAGGCGACGCCGTCCTCGTTGGCCGGGACGGCGGCACCCGCATAGTCGACACGTAGCGCGCGGTGGATCAGGACGAGCGAACCGCGATCGGCCACCAGCGGCGAGGCCAGCAGCGCCAGGCGCCATTCCGCACCGCCCAGGCGATACAGCGCGGCCCGCAGGGTGCGGCCGGAGGCGAGGTCGAAGCCGGTGGCCTTCTGCGCCGCCAAGTCCCGGGCCGTGGCGTCGGCCGCATCGGCCCGGCCGCGCAGGTCGAGCACCGACCAGACCGGCTCGGCCGGTGCGTTCAGCAGCCGGGCGCGCAGGCCGCGGAAGCCGGGGACGGCGACGAAGGCGGTGCGCAGGATGTCGTGCCGGCCGGCGACCCGCAGCAGGGCGGCGCGCATCCGCGCCTCATCCAAATCGCCGGAGATGCCGACGACCAGGACCGCGGTATCGTCCGGATGCTCCGCGGCGACGCGCTGCTCGGGGCCGAGCGGCCAGGTCTCCGCCCCGGCGGAAAGCGCGAGGTCGGTCATCGCGCATCCCCCAGGCTGCTGCGGTCGACCATGTCGCCCATCGCCACGACGATGCGGCGCGGGCCCTCATATGGGTCGCGGGCGTGGGCGGCGAGCATGTTGTCGAGCATCACCACGTCGCCGCGGCGCCAATCGAAGCGCACGGCGCAGGCCTCGTACAGCTCGCCGATCAGGTCCATCACCGCGTCCTCGATCGGCGAGCCGTCGCCGTAGAACACTTGGCGCGGCATCCGCTCGGGCCCGACCATGGCCAGCAGGTCCTCGCGCACATCGGCGTCGAGGCAGCGGGTGTGGTGCAGTTGGACCTGGTTGAAGAAGGAGCGCTCGCCGGTCAGCGGATGGGTGATCACCGCCGGGCAGCGGGTGCGGGTCTGCAGCTCGTCCCGGCCGAGCCAGGCGAAGTCGACCCCGGCGGCGCGGCAGCGGGCCTCGACCTCCTCGCGGCTCTCGGTCTTGAAGAAGTCGCGCCAATCGACGTCGAGATTCTCGGTGAAGGTGCGGACATAGGTCAGGCCGAGGCGGTCGAAGCGCTCCGCCAGCTCCGCCGGCAGCCGGCGGTACAGCTCGCGGCAATCGACGATCGGGGTGGCGCCGCCGACCGGCGACGGCTGCTCGCAGAAGAACCACTGCTTGCGCGGCCAGCGCGGCAGGTGCGAGCTCTCATTGTGATAGAGGATCATCTTCCGCTCCGGGTAGGGCGTGGAGCGGTAGGTGTTGCGGCCTCCTTCCTTCTTCGGCAGGTCGCCATAGGAGCCGTAGAGACCGGGCTGCAGCGCCTCGGCGAAGGCCTCGAACTCCTGCGGCGTGGTCAGGCCGAAGCCGCGGAACAGCAGGCCGGCATGGCGCCGCAGCCAGGCCTCGACCTGGTCGCGATGGGCGGCGGCCCAGGCCATGGCGTCGAGATCGGCGCTGGCCGGCTCGACCACCAGCGGGAAGATCGCGCCCGGAGTCAGCGACGAGGTCCGCACCAACTCGCGCGCCGGCACCGCGGCCGGGCGGGCGGCGGGGGATGCGAACCTCTTCAGCTTGTCCAGCTTGGCGCCCATGCGGGCAGCGCCGGCGGTTTCGGACGGCGACGCGGTCGACGACATCGCGGACTCCTCCAGGGGGGGAAGGGTGAAGCCGCTCAGCGAGCGGTCCGGGGTTTCGGCGATCTGCTCCAGCAGCGCGGTCCAGGCGGCCACCAGACGCCCGACGCGCGGCCGGGCGAACAGGTCGGTGGCGAAGACCCACTCGCCCTCGAGGCCCTGCGCGGCGCGGGGGCCGAGCGGGTCGAGGAACAGCGCCATGTCGAATTTCGAACCATGGGCCTGGGCGGGCCGCAGCTCCGCCGACAGCCCGTCGACGCCGAAGCGGCCGCGCGCCGTGCTCTGCAGCACGAACAGCACCTGCACCAGCGGGTTGCGGGCGCGGTCGCGCGGCGTGCCGGCGGCCTCGACGATCTGGTCGAAGGGCAGCAGCGGCTGCTCGAAGGCCTGCAGCGAGTCCTCGCGCACCCGGTCCAGCAGATCGGCAAAGGACAGCGCCGGGTCGGGCCGGGCGCGCAGCGGCAGAACGTTGACGAAGAAGCCGACCAGCCGGTCGAGCTCGCGCCGCGGCCGGCCGGCGACATCGGTGCCGACGATAAAGTCGGTGGCGCCGGTCAGCCGGTGCAGCAGCGTCTCGAATGCCGCCAGCAGCACCATGAACAGCGTACCGCCGCGGGCGTGGCCCAGCGCCTCGAGCCGCGCCACCAGCGGACCCGGCAGGCTGAAGCGGACGCTGTCGCCAGCCTGGGAGGCGACGGCCGGGCGCGGCCGGTCGGCCGGCAGCTCCAGCCGCTGCGGCACGCCGGCCAGCCGGTCGCGCCAGAAGGCCTTCTGCCGGTCCAGCAGCTCGCCCTGCAGCAGCCGGCGCTGCCATTGCGCATAGTCGAGATACTGCACCGGCAGCGGCGCCAGATCGGCCGGGCCGTGCACCAGCGCGGACCGGTACAGCGCGCCGAGATCGTCGATCAGCACGCCGATCGACCAACCGTCGGCGACGATGTGGTGCAGGCCCAGCAGCAGGCTGTGATCGGTGGGCCCGAGCCGCAGCAGGGTGGCGCGCAGCAGCGGCGCCGCCGCCAGGTCGAACGGCCGCCGCGCCTCCTCCGCCTCGATCTCGGCCAGCCGTGCCTCGCGCCGGGCGGGGTCGAGCGCCGAGAGGTTGATCTCGGGCAGCGACAGGGCAGCCTCGGAATCGACCCGGACCACCGGCACGCCGTCGGCATCCTCCGGATAGGCGGTGCGCAGGATCTCGTGCCGGGCCAGCAGGCCATGGAGCGCCCGCTCCAGCGCCGGGCGCGACAGCGGGCCGGTCAGCCGCAGCTGGCCGGTCAGGTTGTAGGCACTGCGCGCCGCCTCCCCCGCCAGTCGCTCAGCCAGCCACAGGCGCTGCTGCGCCAGGGACAGCGGCATTTCCGCCCGCCGCGGCACGGCCACGACCGGCGGCAGACCGGCCTCGGACGCTTGGCGGGGCGCCGCCTCCAGCCGGGCCGCGAGCTCGGCCAGGCTGTGCGGCGCAAAGACCTCGCGCAGCGGCAGCTCGACGCCGAACTCGGCGCGGATCCGGTCGATCGCCTGCAACGCCAGCAGCGAATGGCCGCCCAGGGCCAGGAACTGGTCGTCGCGGCCGATCGGCCCGCAATCCAAGAGCTCGGCCCAGATCGCCGCCAGGCGCCGCTCCGCCCCGTCCCGCGGCGGCTCCCGGTCCGGCGCACCGTCGCGGGCCGACGAGCGGCGGTAGAGATGCCAGGGTTGCAGCTCGCCCGAGGCCAGCCGCTCGGCACAGGCGGAGCGCTGCAGCTTGCCGCTGGTGGTGCGCGGCAGCGTGCCGGGCTCGAGCAGCGCCACCAGCGCCACCGGCTCCTGCTGGGTCTCGACAACGATGCGCTCGATCGCCTCCACCAGCGCTTCCGGCGCGATCTTGCGCTGGGTGCTGCGGCTGATCTCGACCGCCACGCCGATGCTCTCGCGGCCGTCATGGTCGACCGGGAAGGCCGAGATCCGCCCGTTGCGGATGCCGGGCACCCCCGCCTCGATCACCGCCTCGATATCCGTCGGATAGCGGTTCTGGCCGCGGATGATGATGACATCCTTGCGCCGGCCGGTGATGAACAGCTCACCTTCATGCAGGAAGGCGAGATCGCCGCTGCGCAGCCAGGTCCCCTCGCCCCGATCGAGGAAGACCTTGCCCGTCGCCTCCGGATTCCGCCAATAGCCGCGGGTGACGCTGCCGCCGGCCAGCCAGATCTCGCCGACCCTGCCTTCGCCGAGCGGCTCCAGCGTCTCGGGGTCGACGATGCGGAGCTGGCCGGGCCGGATCGGCCGGCCGCTGCTGACCAGCTCGACGCCCGCCGCGCTCGGCACCGCCCGGTGCGCCGCCAGCGCCGCCGGGTCGACGCGCAGCGTGACATAGTGGTGCGGCCGCGGGCTGCAGGACATGGTCAGCGTGGCCTCGGCCAGGCCATAGGCCGGGGCCAGCGCCTCGCGCCGCAGGCCGGCGGGGGCGAAGCGCGCGGCGAAATCGGCCAGCGTGCTGGCGCGCACCGGCTCCGACCCGGAGAAGGCGAACTGCCAGGACCTAAGGTCGAGGCCGGCCAGGGTCTTATCGCTGATCCGCTCACAGCACAGGCGATAGGCGAAGTCGGGGCCGCCGCTGAAGGTGCCGCCGAAGCGGTGGATCGCCTCCAGCCAGCGCGCCGGCCGGGCAAGGAAATGCTGCGGCGCCATCATCACCAGCGGGATGCCGGCGAAGAAGGGCAGCATCAGCCCGGAGATCAGCCCCATGTCATGGTAGAGCGGCAGCCAGCAGACCAGCACGTCGGCCGCAGTGACGCCGCAGCCATGCACCATCATCTTCTGGTTGTCGATCAGGTTGGCATGGGTGACCTCGACCCCTTTGGGGTTCGAGGTCGAGCCCGAGGTGTATTGCAGCAGGGCGATGTCGTCGCCCTTGGCCGGATACGGCCGCCAGGCCTCCGCCAGCACGTGCGGGAGGGCGTCGACGGCGACCACGCCGACACCGTCCTGGCCGGCGCAGAGAGCCTCCACCGAGGCCTGGTGCGAGCGGTCGGTCAGCAGCAGGCGGGCGCCGGCATCCTTCACCATCCCCTGCAGCCGCTTGACCTGGTGCAGGCTCATCCCCTCCGGCGGATAGGCCGGAACGGCGATCACCCCGGCATAGAGACAGCCGAAGAAGGAGGCGACGTAGTCCGGCCCGCTGTTCAGCAGGATCAGCGCCCGGTCGCCCGGCGCCGCCACCGCCTGCAGATGCGCCGCCACCGCCCGAGCCCGCAGGTCCAGGGCGCGATAGTCGAGCGTCGCGCCGACCGTCTCGCCATCGGCCAGGAAGCGCAGCGCCGGGCCACCATCGTCGGCGGCGGCGCGGCGGCGCAGCAGTTCGACCAGCGTCTCGGCATCGGCATAGTCCAGCGCCAGCGGGACGGTGGCGTCGCGGCGCGGGCGGAGATCGAAGGCAGCGTCACCCACGGCGAACCTCATGACACCGGCGAGAGGGAGAGATCGTGGCCGTTGACGGCGCGCAGCGCCGGCCCGGCCGCGGCGGGGCCGATGCGCTCGACCACCTGGCCGCGCTCGAGCTTGATCAGTTGGTCGGCCAGCCCAAACCAACGGTCGTCATGGGTGATGACCAGCACGGCCTTACGCTGCGCCTTCAGCTCGGCCAGGACCTCGCGGTAGAACACGTCCTTGAACTGCGGGTCCTGGTCGGCCGCCCATTCGTCGAACACCATCACCGGGCGGTCCTCGAGGCAGGCCGCCACCAGCGCCAGGCGCTTGCGCTGGCCCTGCGACAGGTCGCGGGTGGAGAAGGCGCCGCCGCGAACCGCGACCTTGTGGTCGAGATGGAGCTGCCGCAGCCAGCTGTTGGCGCGGTCGTCCAGCGACCCGTCCGCCGCCTCCAGCAGCGTCTCGAACAGGTGGAAGTCGGAGAACACGGCGGAGAACAGCTGCCGGTGCTCCTCGCCGCCCGGCTCGGCCAACGGCCGGCCGTCGACGCGGACGGTGCCAGCCTCGGGCACGTAGAGGCCGGTGACCAGCTTCGCCAGCGTGGTCTTGCCGCTGCCGTTGCCGCCGACCAGGAAGGTGATCTCGCCCGGCCGCAAGGTCAGGTCGATCGGGCCGAGGGTGAAGACCTCATCCTCGCGTTCGTCGTAATAGCCGTGGGTGACCCCCTCCAGCGCCAGCGTGACCTCAGCCCCGGCCGGGGGCGCCGCGGCGGCCTGATCCCTCACCTCCAGCCGCCGCACCGTGTCGTCGATGCGGCCGAGCGCCACCCGGGCCATGCCGAGATGCGGGATGTTGGCCAGCAGCCCCTCCAGCGGCCCCATGATGTAGAGGAAGGCGATGACGTAGCCGGAGACGATGCCGGCCTGCCCCGGCGCGATCCAGATCGGCGCGAACAGCGCCGTGCCGATCGTCGCCATGAACAGGAGACGGCCCCAGCCATCGGCGAAGGCCAGCAGCGACAGGCCGCGGACTCGGCTCTTGCCCACGGCGGCAATTGCCTCGGCCAGGACCGCGTCGAGAAAGCGCCGTGCCTTGCCGGCGTTCAGCTTCAGCTCCTTGGCGCCACCATTCAGGGCCTCGAAATGGCCGAACAGCCGGTCCTGGCCCCGCCCCGCCTCGCGGAAATGCGACAGCACGCGCCGGTAGCTGAGCTGGTGCCCGACCGAGCCGAGCAGCAGCACCACGGCGGTCAGCAGCAGGAAGACCCACGACAGGGCGGCGAGATAGGTCAGGACGCCGAGGATGACGATGCCGTTGGTGACCAGGATCGGCAGGCTCATGCAGAAGGTCGCGATGGCCGAGGCGTCATCGGTCAGCAGCGACTGGATCCGCGCCCGGCCGACCATCTCGAGCCGCCGGTAGGGCGCCGCCACCACCGCCTCGGCGATGTGCTGGCGCAGTCCGCCGAGGGCCTGCTGGCCGAGCCGGGCGAACAGCGCGCGGGACGCGACCTGCGCCGCCATCACCAGCAGCGCCGCGGCGGCGAAGGGCAGCAGCCATTGCGGCAGCGCCTCGGCCGGCGCTTGCAGGGCGCGGTTGATCAGCAGCACCAGCAGCGCGCCGCCAGCCCCGCAGGCCAGGCTGGCGAGGATGGCGGCCGCGAACAGGGCCCGCGACCCGCGGATCAGCATTCCGAGAAGCGACACGGCTTTCTCCGGCTCCGGAGCGTCAGTGCAGGCCGTGCGCTTCGGCCATGGCGACGATGACCTTGCGCGGCCCCTTGAACGGCGCCCGCGCATGGGCGGTGAGCATGTTGTCGAGCATCAGCACGTCGCCCGACTGCCAGGGGAAGCTGATCTTGTGCGCCTCCAGCACCTCGCGGACCGTGGCCAGCGTCTCGTCCTCGATCGGCGAGCCGTCGCCGTAACAGACGTTGCGCGGCAGGTCCGGCTCGTCGACCAGCTCCATCAGGGTCGACCGCACCTCGGGCTCCAGGTTCGAGACGTGGAACAGATGGGCCTGGTTGAACCAGAGCATCTCGCCGGTCACCGGATGGGCAATCGTGCCCTGGCAGATCTGGCGGGTGCGCAGCTCGCCATCCGGCTTCCACTCGCAGTCGATGCCGTGGCTGCGGCAATAGGCTTCGACCTCGGCGCGGTCCTCGGTGCCGAACACCTGCTGCCAGGAGACGTCGAGGCCGTTGCCGGTGTTGCGGACATACATCAGCCCCTTCTGGGCGAAGCGGTCGCGCAGCCCGGCCGGCATGGCACGGTAGACGGCGCGG
>NZ_JBCNNF010000245.1:0-10455 GCF_039594555.1 Inquilinus sp. | reverse complement strand
CATATCCGGCATCGACCCAGGCCTGGATCGACCCGGCGCCGTGCAGGCCGCTGTCGCACCAGACGCCGTCGATGGCGTCGCCCCAGCGCTCGATCAGCCCGGCCATGGCGCGGCGGCCGGCCGGGACGGTCATCTCGGTGTGCACCGTCTCGAGGATGCGGATGCCCGGCGCCAGGGCGAAGACCTCGCGCGCCGCCCGGGCCCGGCGCAGCAGCGGCCCGATCTCCGGGTCCCCCACCATCATCACCACCGCGCCGCGGCCGCCCAGCGTCTCCACCAGCCACTGCGCCGGCAGCCGGCCGATCGCGGTGTCGGGCCCGGCGACCTGGACCACGGAATGCGACGCGTCGCCCAGCAGCCGGTCGACCATCACGGCGGGCAGGCCGGCGGCGCGGGCCCGGGCCAAAGGCGGCAGCAGCGCCTCGGTCTCCAGCGGGCTGACGATCAGCGCGTCGACCCCCATGGCCAGGAACGCGTCGATGTCGCGCGCCTGGGCCGCCGGGTCGTCATCGGCATGGGCAATGCGCAGCGCCGCGATGCGCTCCGCCTGCTCGGCAGCGGCGAACTGCACGCCGTGCAGCAGTCCCTGGCGCCACAGATTGGCGCGGGAGCCGTTGGAGAAGCCGAAGACATAGGGCGGCGGCCGGGCGAAGGGGCCGGCATCCACCAGCTCAGTGAAGCCCGGATTCCACAGGAAGGAGCGGGCCGGGCCGGTCATGCCCTGCAGCCGCGGCCGGGCGGGCGGCACGGCCTGCGCCGCCTCGGCCTCCAGCGCCACCGCCAGGTCGAACCAGGCGGCGCCGAGCCGGACGGTGCCGCGCCGCGGCGCCTCCAGCCAGCCGGCGGCCAGCATCGGCCGCAGCACGGCGTAGAGGCTGGAGCGCGGGACGGCCAGCCCCTCGGCCAGGGCGGCGACCGAAGCTCCGCCAGGGGCGTCGATCAGCCGGTCGACGACCCCGAGCAGGATCTCCACGCCCGACTGGTGGACACTCGCCACCGCGTCACTCTGCGGCGGCCCGCAGCGCCCGGCGCGGCGACAGGCGGTGCATGACACCGTCCTTCATCACCATGCGGATGGCGCCGTGGTCGTGGATCAGGGCGATGTCCTTGAGCGGGTCGCCATCGACCAGGATCAGGTCGGCCAGGAAGGCCTCGCGCACCTGGCCCAGCCGGTCGCCCATGCCCATGATCTCGCCGCCGATCCGGGTGGCGCATTGCAGCGCCTCGGACGGGGTGTAGCCGAACAGCTTGACGAAATGCTCGACGTCGCGGGCGTTGGTGCCCTGCGGCGTCCAGGCGAAGCCGTAATCGCCGCCGATGACGACGCGGATGCCGCGCTTGCGCATCTCGGCATAGGTGCGCTGGCTGGCCTCCATGCAGAGATGCATGCCCAGCTTGCGCGCCTTGGCCTCGTCGATGCCCCAGGGCCCGGCCTCGTGGATGGTGTTGTAGATCAGGCCGATGGCGGGGCCGACGAAGACCCGGTCCTTCCGCGCCTCCAGCATGTCCAGCGCCTCGGTGTCGGCATGCTCGCAATGGTAGATCACGTCGACGCCGGCGCGGATGGCGCGCTTCACCGCCTCGCTGGCCCGGGCGTGGCAGTTCACCTTGCGGCCGAAATCATGCGCGGTCTCGACCGCGGCGGAGACCTCGGCCTGGGACATCACCGTCATGCCGCCCTTGGCCGGGTCGACGAAATCGTCGCCTGAGATGTTGATCTTGATGTTGTCGACATCCTCGCGGATGCAGGTGCGGACGGCGCGGCGCACTTCCTCCGGCCCGTCGCAGACCATGCCGAAGCTGGCACGGGCCAGGTGCAGCCGGGTCTCGTCGCCGAGGCCGCCGGTGACCGTGATCTCGGGGCTCGCGGCCTTGATCCGCGGGCCTTTCAGCCGGCCCTGGTTGACCTTGTCGCGGATCACCACGTCCAGCCGGGTCTTGGCGCTGGCCGCCGAGTAGCAGCTGGTGAAGCCGTGGTCGAGCAGCAGCTCGGCGTTCCACATCGTCTCCAGCACATGCTCCTCGAGCGGCACGTCGCCGAGATCGGTGTTGCGGGTGGCGCCGCAGAAAGAGAGATGGGCGTGGCCCTCGACCAGCCCCGGCAGCAGCGTGGCGCCGCCGCCATCGACCGTCTCGCAGCCGCCGGCATCCAGCCGCTCCGCCGCCGGGGCCACGGCCTGGATGCGGTCGCCGCGGACCACGACCTGGCCCGGATACGGATCGCGGCCGCTGCCGTCCCAGATCATCGCGCCGGTGATGTGATAGTCGCCCATGGGATCCTCCGCTCTCTGCTTGGGGTGGGCGCTAGACCCACCCCGCGTCGTATCCGAGGCCGGTTCGAGAATGCGCTGGTGCGAGTCGACTGGTGGTGGTTTCGAGAACCGGCGCGCAGCGGACGTTTAAGTCCGTGAGCACCGGAAGCGCAGAATCCGCCATCAGACGGCCGCACCAGTAGCATTATCGGACTGGCCTCATTTGCCGATCCACCGCTGTGGGTAGTCCGGCATGCCTTCGCAGCCGCACATGGCGTAGTGCAGCGGCGGCATCTTCGCGTTGACGTATTTGTCGAGATTTTCCGCCGTGATCGTCGGCTGCGGCAGCGACCAGGCTGGGCCCGGCACCGCCTCGCCCCTCAGCACCCGCACGGCGGCGATCACCGCTGTGCGCCACTGATAGGTCGGATAGGTCGGCGCCACCGCCTTCATGCCCGACTGCTTCCATTTCTGCAGGAAGTCCTGCTGGTCCTCGCCGGTGACGATGGGCACGTCCATGCCCTGGTCCTCGAACGCCTCGATGGCGGCGACGCTGGTGGCGCCGGCGTCCATCCACACGGCGTCGAGCTTGCCGACGCGGGTCAGGGTGTCTTCGACGATCGATTTGGTCTTGGCCCGGTCGCCGTCGGTGAACTCCATGCCCACCACCTGGATCCCCTTCTCGTCGAAGATCCGCTTGGCCGCGGCCCAGCGGTTCTCCAGCACGTCGACGCCGGGCAGGATGCGCAGCGCCAGCACCTTGCCGCCCTTCGGCACGTTGGCGGCGATGTACTCCGCCGCAGCGATGCCGAAGGCGTAGCCGCCGATCGGCTTGACCACGGTGACCGGGCAGTCGGTCAGCACGCCGCGGTCGAACACGATCACCGGCACCTGCTTGCACGCCTCCTCCACCGCCGGGGTCAGCGCCGCGGTGGTGTTGGGCGAGACGATCAGCGCGTCGCACTTGCCGCTGGCGAGCATCGCCTTGATGTCGGAGATCTGCTTGTCGTCCTTGCCCTCGGCATCGGCCACGGTGAAGGACGCGATGTCGGATTTGTGCAGGTCGACCTCGGCCTGCATGGTGGTGAAGCCGACCACCCGCCAGGGGTTGCCGACCCCGGCGTTGGAGAAGCACAGCTTGTACGGCCCGGCCTTCTTGTACTTGGCGGTGTCGACCATCTGGCTGCCGAAATGCTGCTCCCACGGCTTGTCGGCCGGGCCTTCCGCCTTGGCCGACATCAGCGCCCGCTGGGCCGCGAATTCCTTCGGGTCGTCGAAGCTCTGTGCCTGGGCCGTGCCGGCCGCCAGGGCCAGCACGGCCGCGGTGCCGATCATCATCCCGATACGCATGGCGTTCCTCCCTCGTCGTTTGGCTTTATGCTTGGATGGTCGTCGCGAAGCCGGTCCAGTCAGGCGCCTCCCCTCCGCCGCCGCCAGACGCTCCAGCCGACGGCGACGATCAGGATCAGCCCCTGGGCCGCGTCGCGCAGCGGCTTGGGCAGGCCGATCAAATTGAGCAAAGTGAACAGGGCCGACAGGCTGAGCGCCCCGGCCACGGCGCCGGGCACCGCGCCGCGGCCGCCCAGCAGCTGGGCGCCGCCGATGACGATCGCGGCGATGGCCTGCAGCTCGTAGCCGTCGCCGACATTGGTCGAGACCCCGGCGAAGCCGCCGAGCAGGATGCCGGCGGTGACGGCCGACAGGGCGGAGACGACGAAGGCGATGGTCCGCACCAGCCGCACCCGTGTGCCCGCCAGCTCCGCCGCCCGCGGATTGTCGCCGACCGCCAGCAGCAGGCGGCCCAGCACGGTGCCGTGCATCAGCCACCACAGCAGCGCCACTGCCACCACCGCGACCACCACCGCCAGCGGCAGCAGGTCGATCCCCGGCAGGCCGCGCCAGGTCAGCCGGCCGAAATCGCGGAAATTGTCGGGCAGGTAGCCCTGCGGCGATCCACCGGACCAGGCCAGCGCGATCCCCTTCAAGGCCAGCAGCATGCCCAGCGTGGTGATGATCGACGGCACCTTGAGCCAGGACACGACCAGCCCGTTGAACAAGCCGACGGCGAGGCCGATGGCGTAGACCAGGGCGATCACCCACCAGGTCTGGGCGGGGTCGCCCTGGATCAGCAGCGACGACGCCATCACCACCAGCGTGATCAGCGACCCGACCGACAGGTCGAAGCCGCCGGTGACGATGACGAAAAGCTGGCCTGCGGCCAGGATCACCAGCGGCGCCGCCCGGCGCAGGAAGTTCATGTAGCCCTGCGGCTCCAGGAAGGCCGGGCTGGCGACGGCGATCGCGACCAGCAGCGCGATCAGCACCCAATAGGCCGGCCGGATCGCGGCCAGGCGGCGCAGCGGCGGCGGCAGGGTCTTGGTCATCGGGTGCGGCTCGGTGGTCTCGATCATGCCACATGCCCCCGCGTCCGGTAGGCATAGACCGCGACCGCGGCGATGACGATGCCGCCGCGCAGCACCTGCTTCACGAAGGCGTCGATGCCGACCATGGTGAAGACGGCGTCGAGCGTGCCGAACAGGATGACCCCGGCCAGCGTGCCCCAGACGCCGCCGCGGCCGCCGGCCAGGATGGTGCCGCCGATCACCACCACGGCGATGGATTCGAGGTCGTAGAGCCCGTCACGCCCGACCCAGGGGGCGCCGGAGCGCAGGCGGCTGGCGAGGTACAGGCCGGTCAGCCCGGCGCCGAGGCTGCAGATGACATGGGCCGCCAGCGTCACCCGGTGGGTGCGGATGCCGGCCAGGCGCGCCCCGTCCGGGTTGCCGCCGGTGGCGTAGAGATGGGCGCCGAAGCGGGTCGAACGCAGCACGAAGGCGGCGCAGCCGGCCAGCACGAACAGGCCGATCACCGGATAGGGCACCGGCCCGACCTGGCCGTAGGCGAGGACCTGGAAGCTCTCCGGCACCGCCCCGGCGAAGTTCTGGAAGGAGGCGCTGAGCAGCCCCTGCAGCACCAGCCCGACGCCGAGCGTGGCGATCAGCGGATTGATCTCCAGCTTGGTCACCAAGAGGCCATTAACCACCCCGACCAGGGCGGAGATCGCCAGCACCGCCGCTACCGCCGGCAGCATCATCGCCGGGTCGCCCTGCATCAGCCAGGACGCCATCACGGCGCCGACGCTGACCAGGTTGGCGACCGACAGGTCGATCGACCGCGCCAGGATGACGAAGGTCTGGCCCAGCGCCACCAGGCCCAGCGCCACCACTCGCTCCAGCACCGCGATCACGCCATCGGCGGAGAGCTGCGCCGACTGGCCGGTGGCCAGCGCGGTGGCCGTGAAGCCCACGACCGAGGCCGCGATCAGGATCGCCGGCACCGGCAGCTCGGCGCGGCGGCGCGGGCGCCCGGCGGCGGCGACCGCGCTCATGCCGCCCCCATCGCCGCGACGGCGTCGAAACGGTGGCCGGTGGCCAGGGCCATGACCTCCTCCTCCGTCGCGCCGCCCGGCCGTTCGCCGACGATGCGGCCGGCGCGCATCACCAGGATGCGGTCGGCCAGGCCCAGCGCCTCGGGCAGGTCGGAGGTGGCGACCAGGATGCCCCGGCCGCGGCCGGCAAAGTCGCGCATCAGCCGGTAGATTGCGGCCTTGGCGGCGACGTCGACGCCGCGCGTCGGCTCGGCGAAAACCAGCAGCTGCGGGTCGCAGGCCAGCCAGCGCGCCAGGATCGCCTTCTGCTGGTTGCCGCCGGACAGCAGGCGGACCTCCTGCTCCCAGCTCACCGCGCGGACATCGACCGCCGCGAGGATGCCGTCGATCGCCGCCGCCCCCACCGCCCTGCCCTGCGGCCGGGCGAACAGCCCGGCGAGGCCACGGCGGGCCAGCAGGCCGTTGCAGCGCACCGACTGCATCAGCGCCAGCCCGTCGCGCTTGCGGTCCTCCGGCACCAGGCCGAGGCCGTGCGCCAGCGCCGCCCGCACCGAGCCCGGCCGCGTCTCCTTGTCCCCGATCCACATCCGGCCACGGACGAACGGCTCGGCCCCGACCACGGCCCGCGCCAGGGCGGTCTTGCCGGAGCCCTCCAGCCCGGCGACGGCGACGATCTCGCCGCGCCCCACCGTGAGATCGATATCGGCCAGCAGCGCGTTGCCCCCGCCCGCGACCCGCAGCACCGGGTCGCCCGGCGGGTCCGCCGGCCGCGGCGGGTAATAGTCGCTGAGCGGCCGGCCGACCATCAGCCGCACCACCTCATCCGCCCCGGTCTCCGCCCGCTTACGGGTGGCGACATGGCGCCCGTCCTTCAGCACGGTGACGGTGTCGGCGATGGCGAACACCTCCGGCATCCGGTGCGAGATGTAGACCACGGCGACGCCGGCGGCCTTGAGGCTACGCACCAGCTGCAGCAGCCGTGCCGCCTCGACATCGTCCAGCGCCGCGGTCGGCTCGTCCATCACCAGGATCCGGGCGTCGATCGCCAGCGCCTTGGCGATCTCCACCGTCTGCTGCTCGGCGATGGTCAGGTCGCGCGCCGGCGTGTCGGGATCGATGGCGGAGGACAGGCGCGCCAGCAGCGACCGGGCGCCGGCCCGCATCGCCGCGCGGTCCAGGCGGAAGCGGCGCACCGGCTCGATGCCGAGATGGATGTTGTCCGCCACGCTGCGGTCGGGCAGCAGGCTCAGCTCCTGATGGATGATGCTGATGCCGGCGGCGCGGGCGGCGGCCGGGTGGGCGAAGCGCGCCGCCGCACCGTCGACCAGGATCTCGCCGGCATCCGGGGCGTAGACCCCGCCAAGCACCTTCATCAGCGTCGACTTGCCGGCGCCGTTCTCGCCGCACAGCGCATGGATCTCGCCGGCCCGGCAGGCGAAGGACACGCCATCCAGCGCCACCACGCCGGGAAAGGCCTTGCGGATGCCCCGCATCTCGAAGCGCGGCGCGGCGCCGGTCATGCCGTAGCTTCCCACTCGCGCCGGATCAGGGCGATGGATTCGACGAACAGCGTGTCGAGGTCGGGGAACAGGTCGCGCCAGACCCGGGTGGCGGTGGCGAGGTCCGGCAGCGCCCGGCCGAAAGCCTCGACCGTCAGCCAGCCATCGTAGCCGATACCGCGCAGGGCCTTCAGCGTCGCCGCGAAGGGCACATGGCCGCGGCCGGGGACGCCGCGGTCGTTCTCCGACAGATGGACATGGGTGATGCCGGCGGCATGGGCGGCGATCACACCCACGGGGTCACGCTCCTCGATATTGGCGTGGAAGGTGTCGTACATGAAGCCGAAATTCGGGTGCCCGACCCGGGCGCGCAGCCGCTCGCACTGGTCCATCGTGTTCAGGGCGTAGCATTCGAAGCGGTTCACCGCCTCGATCGACAGATGGATCCCCGCCTCCTGCGCCCGCCCGGCGGCCCAGTGCATCGCCTCGGCCAGGTTGGCCAGCTCGTCCTCGGTCGGGCCGGAGCCCGAGAACACGCCGAGCGGCGAGTGGTACGGGCCGCCGATCACGGTGGCGCCCAGGGCATGGGCGCAATCGATCGCCCAGGCCAACCGGTCGCGGGCGCGGCGGCGGATCGCGGAGTCGCCGCTCAGCGGGCTGCAATCGGGGTCGGAGATGATGCTGGTGGTGGTCCGCGCCAGCCCCAGCTCATCCAGCACGCGGCCCAGGGCGGCGCAATCGGCCTCGGTCCCGCCCATGACCGGCACCTCGACGCCGTCATAGCCATGCCGCTTGAGGGATTCGAGCACCGGGCGGTCGGCGGGCGAGATCGTCCCTCCCACCACCAGCAGGTTGAAGCCGATTTGCATGCGTTCCTCCCAGCCCGGGGCTTGTGGCTGACGCTCGCGCCCCGGTTCTGATTTTCGGCAAGCATGAGGTTCGCCCGGCTTCGCCGTCAACGCGCGGGCGCGGCCCGATGTCCGACATTCTGGACAATCCGCACGGCGCCGGACGGGGTCAGCGCCGCGGCTTCAGCACCGCCCGCGCCACGTCGATGAAGGCGCGCAGCTTCGGCTGGTCCTGCGCCCGGCGCGGGAAGTACAGGAACAGGCCAGGCGTGCGCGGCAGGAAGGGCTGCAGCACCGGCTCCAGCGCCCCCGAGGCGAGCTCCTTCTCGACCGCGATGTCGGCGACATAGGCGAGGCCCAGCCCGGCGCGGGCGAAGGACAGCAGCAGGTCGCCATCGTTGACGATCAGGCTGCCCGGCGGGTCGACCGTTAGGGCGCGGCCGTCGCGCTCGAACTCCCAGCGATACAGCGCGCCGGAGCTGGGGAAGCGGTAGCGGATCGCCTCGTGCCCTGTCAGCTCCTCCGGCCGCTGCGGCCGGCCGCGGGCGTCGAGATAGGCCGGGCTGCCGACCACCGACCAGGCGATGTCGCGGGTCAGCCGCACCGCCACCATGTCGCGCTCGACATATTCGCCGATGCGGATGCCGGCGTCGTAGCCGCGGGCGGTGACGTCGACCGTGGCGTCGTCGACCGCGATCTCGACCGCGATGCGCGGATGGCTGCGGCGCAACGCCGCCACCACCGGCTCCACCACCAGCGGCACGGCCATGCGTGGCACGGTCAGGCGCAGCAGCCCCGCCGGCTCCGATGCCATCGCCCCCGCGGCCTCGACCGCCGCGGCAATCTCCGAGGCCGCCGGCCCGACCCGGGCCAAAAGCGCGGCGCCGGCCTCGGTCAGCCCGACCCGGCGCGTGGTGCGGACGAAGAGCAGCGTGCCGAGCCTGGATTCGAGCGCCTTCACCGCTTGGCTGACCGCCGCTGGCGACACGCCCAGCCGCGCCGCCGCCCCGGTGAAGCCGCCGGCCTCGGCCACGGCGAGGAAGGCGGAGAGTCCGGTGAAGGGATCGGGCAAGGTCATGCGCGGATTATAAACCGGATCTTAAAAACTCACAAAGACAGCCCCGATTTTTCGCGGCAATCGCCGCCGGTAGGCTTTCCCCCGCAACCAGCAGGGAGGCGACCATGGAAGAGACAGCACTGCCGCGCCGCACCGTTCTGGCCGGCGCGATCGCGGCCGGAGGCGCGGCGCTGCCGGCGGCAGCGTCCGCCGCCGAGGCGACGGGCCCTCTGGCCGGCAAGGTGGCGATCGTCACCGGCGGCACCTCCGGCATCGGCGCCGCGACCGTGGCGGCGCTGGCGCGGGCCGGCGCCCGGGTCGCCTTCAACGGCCGGCGCGAGGCGCTGGGCCGGGAGGTCGAGGCCCGCGTGAAGTGGGAGGGCGGCGATGTCGCCTATACCCGCGCCGATGTCCGCGACGCGGCGCAGATGGAGCGCTTCGTCGCCGAAACGGTGGCGCGCTGGGGCCGGCTGGACATCGCCTTCAACAATGCCGGCATCGACCTGCCGCCGGCGGCGATCGCCGACACCGACATCGCCGGCTTCGACGACCAGGTGGCGACCAATCTGCGCGGCGTCTTCGTGGCGATGAAATACGAGCTGCCGCACCTCGTGCGGGCCAAGGGCGCGATGATCAACACCGCATCGATCGGCGGCCGCCACGCCTTCCCGAACATCGTCGCCTATGGCGCCACCAAGGCCGCGGTGATCCACATGACCCGCGCCGCCGCCCAGGAATACGGCCGCGACGTGCGCATCAGCGCCATCGCGCCCGGGCCGATCGAGACGCCGATGCTGGAGCGGGTGCGGCGCGACTGGCAGGTGACGACCGAGCAGCTGGTCGCGCCCTATCCGATGCGCCGGGCCGGCACGCCGGAGGAGGTCGCCGCCGTCGTCCTGTTCCTGGCCAGCGACGCCGCCTCCTATGTCAGCGGCCACGTCATCGGCATCGACGGCGGCGACCTGGCGTGATCAGGCCGGCGCCAGCGGCGAGGCCAGGGCCAGCTCCGGCCGGATGCAGGCGCTGAGATGCCCCTGCCCCACCGCCTGCAGCGGCGGGGCGGCCTCGGCGCAGGCCGGCAGGGCGTAGCGGCAGCGGGTGCGGAAGGCGCAGCCGGAGGGCGGCGACAGCGGGCTGGGCAGTTCGCCCTTCAGCAGGATGCGCGGCCGGCGCAGCGTCGGGTCCGGGATCGGCGCGGCCGACAGCAGCGCCTCGGTGTAGGGGTGGCGCGGCGTCTCGAACAGCGCCCGGGCCGGCGCGATCTCGACGATCCGGCCGAGATACATCACCGCCACCCGGTCGCAGATCTGGCCGACCACCGCCAGGTCGTGGCTGATGAAGACGATGGTCAGGTCCAGCCGCCGCTTCACCTCCATCAGCAGGTTGATGATCTGGGCCTGGACCGAGACGT
>NZ_JBCNNF010000244.1:0-10558 GCF_039594555.1 Inquilinus sp. | reverse complement strand
CACAGGCCGCCGGTGCGCCAGATTGCGAACAGAAGGGTGAAGGCGGTGCCGGCCGCGAACAGCACCGTCGCGGCCGGCGCGGAGTAGGGGGCGAGGCCGCCCGCGACCAGCAGCGTCGAGACGCCGGCCAGGCCGATGAAGCAGCAGGCCACCGGATGGCTCACCTCGGCCAGCGCGTCCTCCCGCGCCACCAGCCATTTCAGCCCGTACAGCAGCACCAGCACCGCCCAGACGACGGTGGCCAGGGCGGTCAGCGCCTCGCCGATCACGGCCGGCAGCTGCCAGGCCAGGGCGGCCTGCCGCCAAGCGCCGGCAAGGCCGGACAGGCCCAGCACCATGCCGAAGAAGGAAGCCGGGATCACCGGCACTGTGAGACGAGCCGCCATCGATGCACCCTTCCGAGGCCACCCGTGGGCGATCGGTCCGCCCGGGTGGTTCCGCTCCGTTATACGCCGGACCGCTTCGCTGGGAACGGGGCCGCGGTTTCGGCCAGGTGGTTGCCGGATTGCGATAGAGATTGATAATCACTCTCATATCCTTCATTGAATTTGCCCGACGTAATCCATCACTCGGACCACCCTCCATGATCTCCCGGCGCTTCCTCGGCCTCGCCGCCGCCCTGCTCCTGTTCGCCGCCGGCACGGCGCCGGCGGCCGAGACCCGGACGGTGGTGGACGTCGCCGGCCGCAGCGTGGTGGTTCCGGCCGAGGCGCAGCGGATCATCCTGGGCGAGGGGCGGCAGATCTACCTACTGGCGGCGCTCGACACCGAGGCGCCGTTCCAGCGCGTCGTCGGCTGGCGCGACGATCTCGAGAAGGCCGACCGCGACGGCTACGAGATCTATCGGCAGAAGCATCCCTTCATCGCCGACCTGCCGCGCTTCGGCGGCGCGAAAGAGGGCACCTTCGACATCGAGCAGGCGCTGACGCTGCATCCCGACCTGGTGGTGATGAACCTGGAGTCGAAGCTGGCGACCGACGAGGGCGGGCTGATCGACAAGCTGGCCGCCGTCGGCATCCCCGTGGTGTTCATCGATTTCCGCGAGCGGCCGTTCGAGAACGCGGAGAAGAGCATCCGCATCCTCGGCCAGGTGATCGGGCGCGAGGAGAGGGCGGAGGAGGTGATCGCCTTCCGCCGCGCCGAGATCGAGAAGGTCACCAGCCGGCTCGCCGCCTACACCGGGCCTCGGCCGCAGGTGATGATCGACCGCGCCGGCGGCTACAGCGACGAATGCTGCATGTCCTTCGGCGACGAGAATTTCGGCCGCATGGTCTCGGTCGCCGGCGGCGACAACATCGCGAGGGACCTGATCCCCGGCACCTTCGGCACGCTGAACCCGGAGCAGATCGTCGCGTCGCGGCCGGATGTGGTGGTGGTCACCGGCAGCAACTGGACCCTGTACGACACCGCCGGCGCCTGGGTCGGCGTCGGCCCCGGCGCCGACCAGGACGCCAGCCGCGCCCGGCTGCGGGCGCTGATGCGGCGCCCGGCCTTCACCACCATCCCGGCCACGCAGTCCGGCCGGGTGCACGCCATCTGGCACCAGTTCTACGACAGCCCGTACCAGTTCGTGGCGATCCAGGCGCTGGCCAAGTGGCTGCATCCGGAGCTGTTCGCCGACCTCGACCCGGATGCCACCTTCCGGGCCTTCCACGAACGCTTCCTGCCGGTCGAGTACCGGCCCGGCTACTGGGTGTCGTTGACTCCGGGCTGACCGGCGCCCCGGTCCGACAGGCGCCGCCGGACATAGGCCTGGGGGCTGCAGCCCATATCGGTCCGGAACGCGTAGACGAAGGCGGAGGTCGAGCCGTAGCCCAGCTCCATCGCCGTCCGGGTCACGTCCAGGCCGCCGCCCAGCAGCTCGATCGCCTTGAACAGCCGCAGGCGCCGCCGCCAGGAGCGCAGGCTCATGCCCAGCCCCGCCTCGAAGCGCCGGGCCAGGGTTCGCGCCGACATGCCGAGCTGCCGCCCCCATTCCTCCGGCCCGCGCTCGTCGGCCGGGTCGGCATAGAGGGTCTCGCAGATCGTCGCCAGGGCGCCGCCGCGCGGCCAGGGCAGGGCGCCGGGCAGGGGCCGGGCGCGCCGGAGCTGGTCGAGGATCAGGCCGGTCACGCGGCCCGGATAGCCGTCCCCGTCATCCCGCCCCTCGATCGCCGCGGCCTCGACGATCAGCGCCTGCAGCAGCGGCGAGACGCCGAAGACGGTGGGGCTGTCCGGCAGGCCGGCCCCGGCCTCGTCGGCGATCCAGAGGCTGCGGAACTCCGCCCCGAGCAGCGACCCGACCCGGTGCGGCGTGCCGGTCGGCAGCCACACCGCCTGCTCCGGCGAGATCACGAAGGAGCGGCCCGTCACCGCCACCGTCAGGACGCCGGAGATGGCGTAGACCACCTGGTTCCAGGCGTGCTCGTGCTCCGGGAAGGTGTGGCGCGGCGGGATCGACTGCGCCCGCATCGTCAGCGGCCGCGGGGGCGCCGCATCGGGCGGCGCCGTGATCGTCTCCCAGCTCATGAGCCAGCCTCCCGGAACTTGGCCGTTATTCTATATCGAATGGCAGTCCGTCGAAAGACGGCCACATGGGCGGACGATAGTCTCGGCACCGGACGGCACCGGTCGGCTGCCATCCCCACAAGCGTCGAGGAACCCCGTGTCACACGCCAATGCCGGCATCGCCGCCGGGCCTGCAGCCGTCGGCCTCTACGACCACGAGCGCGGCAACGTCGTCAGGCTGGCCGTCGCCCAGGCGCTGGCCGGGGCGAACTCGACGGTCGTCTACGCAACCGGTGCCATCCTCGGCGAGATGCTCGCCCCAAGCAAGGCGCTGGCGACCCTGCCGATCTCCATCTTCGTCGTCGGGATGGCCGCCTGCACCCTGCCCGCCGGCCGCATCGCCCAGCGCCACGGCCGCCGCGCCGCCTTCCTGGCGGGGACGGTGTGCGGCGTGCTCGTCGGCCTGCTGGCGGCCCTGGCAGTCGTGCTGGGCTCCTTCTGGCTGTTCTGCCTGGCGACCTTCTTCGGCGGGGCCTATGCGGCCGTGGTGCTGTCCTTCCGCTTCGCCGCCGCCGACTGCGCCCGGCCGGAGCGGCGGCCGAGGGCGCTGTCCGCCGTCATGGCCGGCGGGGTCGCCGCCGGGGTCATCGGCCCGCAACTCGTCACCTACACCATGAACCTGTGGCCGCCGCATATGTTCGCCGCCACCTTCCTGGCGCAGGCCGCCGTGGCCGTACTGTCCGCCTTCATCCTGCTCGGGGTCCGGCTGCCCGCGCCGACGTCCGCGGCCGGGAAAGCCGACGGCCGCCCGCTCGGCGTCATCGCGCGCCAGCCGCGCTTCATCATCGCCGTGGTCTGCGGGGTCGTCTCCTACCTGCTGATGAACTTCCTGATGACGGCGGCGCCGCTGGCCATGCATCTGTGCGGCCTGCCGCAGGAGATGTCCAATCTCGGCCTGCAATGGCATGTGATCGCGATGTACGCGCCCAGCTTCTTCACCGGGCGGCTGATCACGCGCTTCGGCGCGCCGCGCGTGGTGGCGGTTGGGCTGGTGCTGACCGCCGCCTCGGCAGCGGTCGGGCTGACGGGCGTGGACGTCGCGCATTTCTGGGGGACGCTGGTCCTGCTCGGCCTCGGCTGGAACTTCGGCTTCGTCGGCGCCTCGGCCATGGTGCTGGACTGCCACGCGCCGGAGGAGAAGGCGCGGGTGCAGTCGCTCAACGACTTCGTCGTGTTCGGGACCATGGCCGTCGGGTCGTTCCTGTCCGGCAGCCTGCTGACCTCCTATGGCTGGAACACGGTCCTCTGGCTGTCCTTCGCCCCGCTCGTCCTGGCCGTGGTCGCGGTGGCGGCCGCCGTCCGGACCGGACCCTCTCCCCGCCGCATCGCCGGTTAGCAAGGGCCGGCCGGCGATTCATTTGTCCGGCATTGACGGGCGCCTGATCAGGGTCCAGTGTCTGTCCACAAGATGGATATATCGTCCATAATGTGGACAAACCGGAGGAAAGCGTCATGCCAGCCGACGCCGATACCAAGCGGATGCCCTACCAGTATCCGAACCCGCCCGAGGCGCTGCGGGACATCGTCGTCCCCCACGCCGTGCCGCAGGATGAGCGGGTGTGGGTGCCGCAGGCCGAGAATGTCTGGTTCCGGCCGCTTTGCCTCAATATCTCAAGCGGTTACTGGATGAACCTGTTGCGGGTTCGCAAGGCCGGCGTGCTCAGCCGCCACCGCCATCCCGGGCCGGTGCACGGCTTCGTGCTGAAGGGCAGCTGGCGCTATCTGGAGCATGACTGGGTCGCCACCGAGGGCAGCTATGTCTTCGAGCCGCCGGGCGAGACCCACACCCTGGTGGTCGACGAGGATGTCGAGGAGATGATCACCTATTTCCAGGTGAACGGTGTCATGTACTACGTTGATCCCTGGGGCAAACACACCGGCTACGAGGACGTGTTCACCAAGCTGGACATGTGCCGCAAGCACTACGGCGAGGTGGGGTTGGGTGCTGATTACGTCGATCAGTTCATCCGCTGATCGCGCCGTCGGAAAATCAAGATAATCCAAGGTACTGAGGAAAGATTCTCATGTCCTCCGGCAAGCCGCCGCGGATCCGCAGGATCCAGTGGATCGCCGTCGCCTTCCTGACGGCGGCCGGCATCGTCAACTATCTCGACCGCAGCACCCTCTCGATCGCCAACCACGACATCGCCGGCGAGCTCGGCCTGTCGGCCACGCAGATGGGGCTGCTGCTCTCCGCCTTCTCCTGGACCTACGCCTTCTCGCAGCTGCCGGTCGGGGCGATGCTCGACCGGTTCGGCGCCCGCATCATGCTCGGCGCCGGCATGTTCTTCTGGTCGCTGGCCCAACTGGCCGGCGGCCTGGCGCAGTCGCTGGGCCAGCTGGTCGGCACCCGGGCCGTGCTCGGCATCGGCGAGGCGCCGCAATTCCCGGCCGGCGCCAAGGTGATCAGCGAATGGTTCCCGCTGCGCGAGCGCGGCATGCCGACCGGCATCTTCGTCGCCTCCTCCTGCATCGGGCCCGCCATCGCGCCGCCGGTGCTGACCGCGATCATGCTGGCCTTCGGCTGGCGCCCGATGTTCATCCTGATGGGCGTGCTGGGCATCATCGTCGCCGTCGGCTGGTATCTGATCTACCGCAACCGCGGCGACACGGCGCTGACCGAGGCCGAGCGCTCCTTCCTCGACGAGGGCCGGCCGGCGCAGCCGAAGCCGCGGCAGAGCTTCGCCGACTGGGCCGGGCTGTTCGCCAACCTCACCACCTGGGGCATGGTCATCGGTTTCGGCGGCGTGGTCTACATGGTCTGGCTGTACCTGACCTGGCTGCCCGGCTATCTGGAGCATGAGCGCGGCCTCAGCATCGCCCGCACCGGCTGGGTGGTCGCCATCCCCTACATCTTCGGCGCGCTGGGCATGCTCTGCTCCGGCCGGGTGGCGGATTTCCTGCTGGCCCGCGGCGTCGGGGCGATCGCCAGCCGGAAATGGCCGATGGCCGCGGGGCTGGTCGGCGGCGCGATCTTCACCCTGCCGGCGGCCTACACGCCGAGCCTGACCCTGGCCGTGGTGTACATCTCGCTGGCCATGTTCTTCATCAACTACGCCAGCTCCACCGCCTGGATGCTGGTCAGCGTCGCCGCGCCGTCGCGCCAGGTGGCGTCGCTCGGCAGCATCCAGAACTTCGGCGGCTACTTCGCCGGCTCCTTCGCGCCGATCGTCACCGGTTTCGTGGTCGACCGCACCGGCTCCTTCGTCAACGCGCTGCTGATCAGCGCCGCCGTCGCCTGCGTCGGCGCGCTGGCCCTGGTGGTGCTGGTGCGCAAGCCGGTCGCCGACCGGTCCGCGACCCTGCCGGACGGGAGGACCGCATGACCTTCCAGACCGATCTGTTCCAGGGCCGCACGGCCCTGGTCTCCGGTGGCACCCAGGGCATCGGCGCCGCCATCGCGGCCGAGCTGGCCCGGCTGGGTGCGACCGTCACCGCCGCCGGCCTGGCGACGGCGGCGGGCGCCGAGCCGCCGAAGGGCGCACAGCTGGCGGAGCTCGACGTCACCGATGCCGGGGCGGTCGAGGCGCTGGTGGCGGGGCTCGGCCGGCTCGACATCCTGGTCAACTGCGCCGGGGTGATCCGCCGCGGGGCGGAGCACGACCCGGCGGTGTTCGAGCAGGTGCTGGCGGTCAACCTGACCGGCACGATGCGGCTGTGCGCCGCCGCCCGGCCGCTGCTGAAGGCGACCAAGGGCTGCATCGTCAACACCGCCTCGATGCTCAGCTTCTTCGGCGGCGGGCTGGTGCCGGGCTACAGCGCCAGCAAGGGCGGGGTGCTGCAGCTGACCAAGTCGCTGGCCATCGCCTATGCCGAGGACGGCATCCGGGTGAACGCGGTGGCGCCGGGCTGGATCGCCACGCCGCTGACCCGGGCGCTGCAGGACGACCCGGCCCGCTCCGGCGCCATCTTGTCGCGCACGCCGATGGGCCGCTGGGGCCGGCCGGAGGATGTGGCCCAGGCTGTGGCCTTCCTGTGCAGCCCGGCCGCCGGCTTCATCACCGGCGTGGCGTTGCCGGTCGATGGCGGATATCTGGTGAGCTGACAAGGAACGGAGCAAAGCGGCGATGGGCCAAGGCGGTTCGGCGGCGGTGCAGGGGGCGGCGGCCTTCGGCAAGGCCATGGCGGTGCTGCAGGCCGTGGCTGATGCCGCCGAGCCGGTGTCGGTGGCGGCCATCGCCCGGCTGACCGGCCATCCGCGGCCGACCGTGCACCGCATCGTCGCGGCGCTGCAGGCCGAGGGCATGCTGGCGGAGGTGCCGCGCGGCGGCGCCTTCGGCCTCGGGCCCCGGCTGATGGCCCTGGCCGCGCGGGCCTGGGACCGGTTCGAGTTGCGCCTGATCGCGGCGGAGGAGCTGGCGAAGCTGCGCGATGCCACCGGCGAGACCGTGCACCTGGCCGTGCGCAGCGGGCCCGAGATGATCTATGTCGACAAGCTGGAAAGCCCGCGGGCGGTGCGCATGGCCTCGCGCATCGGCACCCGCGTGCCGCTGCATTCCAGCTCGGTCGGCAAGGCCTGGCTGGCGGCGCTGCCGCCGGCCGAGGCCGCAGCGCTGCTGCCGAAGCTCGATCTCGCGGCGATGACGCCGCAGACCCTGACCACGGTGGACGCGCTGGCGCCGGAGATCGAGCGCATCCGTGCCCGCGGCTATTCGATCGACGCCGAGGAGAACGAGGCCGACATCTGGTGCTATGGCGGCGCGATCGCGGGGGCGGGCGGTGCAATTGGCTGCATCAGCGTCAGCATCCCGAAATACCGCGCCGCGATCGACGACCCGGAGCGCTATGCCGGGCCGCTGCTGGCCTGCTGCCGCCGCATCGCCGCGCTGGCGGCGGACGGGGTACGCTGAGCCGGCGACACGCAACTGTCATTCCGCACTTGCCACCGGCGGCCGGAACCCCGATATAGGGCGCGGGAGATCGGCGCGGGCGTGTCCCTCGCCAACCCGGTCAGGTCCGGAAGGAAGCAGCCGTAACGAGTTTCGATACGGGTCGCTGCCGGTCTCCCACCTTCCCGATGCCGGATGTTTCATGCTAGGTGCCGCTCCGTTCGAACCGGAGGGGGATCCATGAAGCGCGTCGCGATTGCCCTGGCCCTGGCGGCCATCGCCCAGACCTCCGGCGCCGCCGCGGCGGAAGGGCCGAAGGACTACGACAAGATCTACAGCGACTGCGTGGCCGAGGCCGGCGGCGCCAACAACGGCACGGTCAGCGCCTGCGCCGAGGGCGTGGCCGACCAGACGAAGCCGGAGATGAATCGGCTGTACCAGGCGATCCTCGCCAAGATGAACGGCCGGGCGGACGCCGCGAAGCTGGAGAAGGCGCAGAAGGCCTGGATCGTCTATCGCGACAATTACTGCGAGCTGGCCGGATCCTATGTCGGGTCGCCGATGTACTATGTCTGCCCGATGACGCTGAACATCGAGCGGGTGAAGCAGCTGCGGGAGATGGCGGGGGAGTGAGCGGGCGGCATGGCCGGCGCCTTCGCCCTTTCGACCGCCGGTCCCATTCCCTATGATCGCGCGCCATGAGCGATGACGCAGCCCTGCCCCTGATCGGCCTCGACGAGGCGCCGCCGCAGCCGCAGCCCGAGAAGGCCGCGGCGTACCGCGTGCTGGCGCGGAAGTACCGGCCGACCACCTTCGCCGAGATGATCGGCCAGGATGCGCTGGTGCGGACGCTGACCAACGCGATCGCCTCCGGCCGGCTGGCGCATGCTTTCGTGCTGACCGGGGTGCGCGGCGTCGGCAAGACCACCACGGCCCGCATCCTGGCCCGGGCACTGAACTGCGTCGGGCCGGACGGCAAGGGCGGTCCCACCGCCGATCCCTGCGGCGTGTGCGAGCCCTGCCGCACCATCCTGCAGGACCGCAATGTCGACGTGATGGAGATGGACGCCGCCAGCCGCACCGGCGTCGACGACATCCGCGAGATCATCGACGGCGTGCGCTACGGCCCGGTGGCGTCGCGCTACAAGGTCTACATCATCGACGAAGTGCACATGCTCTCCAAGAACGCCTTCAACGCCTTGTTGAAGACGCTGGAGGAGCCGCCGCCGCATGTGAAATTCGTCTTCGCCACCACCGAGATCCGCAAGGTGCCGGTGACGGTGCTGTCGCGCTGCCAGCGCTTCGACCTGCGCCGCATCGGCGCCGACCAGCTGCAGGACTACTTCACCGGCATCCTGGACAAGGAAGGCGTGGCGGCGGAGCCGGAGGCGGTCGGCATGATCGCCCGCGCCGCCGATGGCTCGGCGCGCGACGGGCTGTCGCTGCTGGACCAGGCCATCGCCCAGGGCACGCCGGTGGGCGACAAGCCCTTCATCGCCGCCGCCCAGGTGCGCGAGATGCTGGGCCTGGCCGACCGCTCCAGCGTCATCGACATCCTCGAGGCCGCCTTCGCCGGCGAAGGCCCGCGGATGCTGGAGGGGCTGGAGGCGGCGCGCCGGGCGGGGGCCGACCCGCAATCCGTCCTCGGCGACCTGCTGGACTTCATCCATTTCGTCACCCGCGCCCGCATGGTGCCGGCCGTGCTCGAGGATCCGGCGGTGCCGGAGGTCGAGCGCAAGCGCGGCGGCGCTTTGGCCGAGAAGGTCTCGCTGCCCGGCCTGACCCGGGCCTGGCAGACCCTGCTGAAGGGAGCGGGCGAGGTGCAGTCGGCGCCGAACCCGCAGGCGGCGCTGGAGATGGTGCTGATCCGCCTGCTCTACATGAGCGATCTGCCCAGCCCGGGCGATTTGATCCGCAAGTTCGGCGACCTGCAGAGCCAGGGCGCGGTGACCGCCGGCCCCGCCCCGGGGCCCGGCCCCGGCGGCGGCGCCCGGATGGCGGCCGGGGGTGGAGGCGGCCTGTCGCTGGTGCCGGCCGAGCCGGCGCCCGTGGCGCCGGCGCCCGCGCCGGTTCCCGCCCAGGCCGCGGCACCGGCCCCCATGGTCGCGGCGGCCGCGCCGGCGCCGAAGCCGGTGCTGCGGGCCGACCCGAAGAGCTTCGACGAGCTGGTGCAGATCGCCTTCGCCCGCGACGTGGTGCTGCACGGCCAGCTGATGAGTGCCGTTCACCTGGTGCATTTCGAGCCGGGGCGGCTGGAGTTCCGGCCGCATGTAGAGGCGCCGCCGGACCTGGCCAACCGCCTGGGCACCGCCCTGCGCGACTGGACCGGCGAGCGCTGGGTGGTCAGCGTCTCCGGCGCCGAGGGCGCGCCGACGCTGACCCAGCAGGCGCGGACCGACCGCGAGAACGCGCTGGCGGCGGCGGCCGAGCACCCGATGGTCAAGGCGGTGATGAGCGCCTTCCCGGGGGCGGTGATCCGCGACCTGCGCAACCCGTTGGAACAGGATGAGGTTGTCGGGCCGGCCGCCGAGCCGACGCCCGACGCCACCGATGAAGAGGAGCCGCGAGAGGCATGAAGAATCTCGGACAGATGATGAAGCAGGCGCAGGAGATGCAGGCCAAGATGGCCGAGATGCAGTCCCGCCTGAGCGAGATCGAGGTGCCGGGCCGGGCCGGCGCCGGCATGATCGCGGTGGTGCTGAACGGCAAGGGCGAGCTGCGGTCGCTCAAGATCGACCCGAAGCTGGTCGACCCGTCCGAGGTCGAGGTGCTGGAGGACCTGATCGTCGCCGCCTTCAACGATGCCAAAGGCAAGGTCGAGGATGCGGTGCAGGCCGAGACCCAGAAGCTGATGGGCGGGCTGAAGCTGCCGCCGGGGATGAAGCTGCCGTTCTGAACGGCGGCACCAGCCCATGCCCCTTCGCCTCGCCTATATGGGCACGCCGGATTTCGCGGTGCCCGCGCTGCTCGCGCTGATCGATGCCGGGCACCAGATCGCGGCCATCTACACCCAGCCGCCGCGGCCGGCCGGGCGGGGCCACAAGCTGCAGCCCTCCGCCGTGCACCGGGCGGCGGCGACGGCGCAGCTGCCGGTCCGCCACCCGGCCACGCTGCGCACGCCGGAGGCGCAGGCGGAGTTCGGCGATCTCAAGCTCGACGCCGCGGTGGTCGCGGCCTATGGG
>NZ_JBCNNF010000243.1:0-10637 GCF_039594555.1 Inquilinus sp. | reverse complement strand
CCGGCGACGACATTCCGATCGTTCCGGGCTCGGCGCTGGTGGCGCTGGAGGACGGCGACGCGAAGCTGGGCCGCGACGCGATCCTGGAGCTGATGAAGCAGGTGGACGCGTACATCCCGCAGCCGGAGCGTCCGAAGGACAAGCCGTTCCTGATGCCGATCGAGGACGTGTTCTCGATCTCGGGCCGCGGCACGGTGGTGACGGGCCGCGTCGAGCGCGGCGTGGTGAAGGTCGGCGAGGAAATCGAGATCGTCGGCATCCGTCCGACGCAGAAGACGACCTGCACCGGCGTCGAGATGTTCCGCAAGCTGCTGGACCAGGGCGAGGCGGGCGACAACATCGGCGCGCTGCTGCGCGGCACCAAGCGTGAGGATGTGGAGCGCGGCCAGGTCCTGGCGAAGCCGGGCTCGATCACGCCGCACACGGAGTTCACGGCCGAGGCGTACATCCTGACGAAGGAAGAGGGCGGCCGGCACACGCCGTTCTTCACCAACTACCGTCCGCAGTTCTACTTCCGGACGACGGACGTGACCGGCGTGGTGTCGCTGCCGGAAGGCACCGAGATGGTGATGCCGGGCGACAACATCTCGATGACGGTGAAGCTGATCGCCCCGATCGCCATGGACGAGGGCCTGCGCTTCGCCATCCGCGAGGGCGGCCGCACCGTCGGCGCCGGCGTCGTCGCCAAGATCATCGCCTGAGGGTGATGCAGGATCACGGGCCGGGGGCTTCGGCTCCCGGCCTGTGAAGGACCAAGGACCGTACCTCCGTCGCCCGCCGAAAGGCGGAGCGGAAAGGGCGGCCCGGGATGAGAGAAGCGAGAGGTGCTGAGCCTTGAGCTTCGCGCATGGCGGGCCCGATCACGAAATCGTCACAACCGGGGATTCCGGGGGTGACATCGGGATCGGGTTCGGTTATGAAACGCGCCTCACCCGAGCCCCCTCGCGGCTTGGGTGAGTTTTTTTTTGGACTGTTCGCGATGTGGGGGCCGGAATGAGCCGGTTTTCCACCTCTCGGCAAGAACACTCGGATACAGAACGATGGACAGTCAGAACATCCGTATCCGCCTCAAGGCGTTCGATCATCGCGTGCTCGACCAGTCGACCAGCGAGATCGTCAACACCGCGAAGCGGACCGGTGCTCGGGTGCGCGGGCCGATCCCGCTGCCGACGAACATCGAGCGCTACACCGTCAACCGCTCGCCGCATGTCGACAAGAAGTCGCGCGAGCAGTTCGAGATCCGCACCCACAAGCGTCTGCTCGACATCGTCGACCCGACGCCGCAGACCGTCGATGCTCTGATGAAGCTCGACCTCGCGGCCGGCGTTGACGTCGAGATCAAGCTCTGAGGCGGTGACGATGCGCTCCGGATTGATCGCCCAGAAGCTGGGCATGACACGAATTTTCGACGCCGAGGGCCAGCACGTCCCGGTCACGGTCCTGAAGCTCGACGGCGTCCAGGTCGTCGCGGTGAAGACCGAGGAGACCGACGGCTACACCGCGGTGCAGCTCGGTGCCGGCAAGGCCAAGGTCAAGAACGTCTCCAAGGCGGTTCGCGGCCACTACGCCAAGGCCCAGGTCGAGCCGAAGAAGAAGCTGGTCGAGTTCCGCGTCAGCAGCGATGCGCTGCTGGCCGTCGGTGACGAGCTGACCGCCGACCATTTCCTGGCCGGCCAGATCGTCGACGTCACCGGCACTTCGATCGGCAAGGGCTATGCCGGCGTCATGAAGCGCTGGAACTTCGGCGGCCTGCGCGCCTCGCACGGCGTGTCCGTCTCGCACCGGTCGCATGGTTCGACCGGCCAGCGGCAGGACCCCGGCAAGGTGTTCAAGAACAAGAAGATGGCCGGCCATCTCGGTGATGAGCGGGTGACGGTGCAGAACCTCACCGTCGTCACCACCGATGTCGAGCGCGGCCTGATCATGGTCAAGGGTGCGGTCCCGGGCGCCGAGGGCGGCTGGGTGCTGATCCGCGACGCGGCCAAGCGGCCGGCGCCGAAGGACGTCCCGTTCCCGGGCGCGGTCCGCAAGGCTGCCGCTGCGGCGACCGAGGCGCCTGCTGCCGAGGCTCCGGCTGCCGACGCGCCCGCGGCCGACACCGCCGGCCAGGAGGGTTAAGCGATGAAGATCGCCGTCAAGACGTTCGACAACACCGCCGCCGGTGAGATCGACCTCGACGATTCCGTGTTCGGTCTCGAGGTCCGCACCGATCTGCTCTTCCGCATGGTGAACTGGCAGCTGGCCAAGCGCCGCTCCGGCAACCACAAGACCAAGGGCATCAGCGAGATCAGCGGCACGACCAAGAAGCCCTACAAGCAGAAGGGCACGGGTCACGCCCGCCAGGGCTCGATGCGGTCGCCGCAGTTCCGCGGCGGCGCCCGGATTTTCGGGCCGGTCGTTCGCAGCCATGCGCATGACCTGCCGAAGAAGGTCCGCAAGCTGGCCCTGCGCCACGCGCTGTCCTCCAAGGCGGCCGAAGGCAAGCTGGTCGTGGTCGACGCGGTCGTGGCCGACAGCCACAAGACCAAGGGCCTCGCCGCCAAGCTGACCGCGCTGGGTCTCGACTCCGCGCTGATCCTGGCCGGCGAGCAGATCGACACCAACTTCGCGCTCGCCGCCCGGAACCTGCCGTTCATCGACGTGCTGCCCAGCCAGGGCGCCAACGTCTACGACATCCTGCGCCGTGACACCCTCGTGCTGTCGCGCCAGGCGGTCGAGCAGCTCGAGGCTCGCCTGAAATGATCCGCTCCCGCAAGAAGAAGGCCGACACGGCCGTCACCCCGCGGATGTACGACATCATCCGCGCGCCGGTGATCACCGAGAAGGCGACGCTCGCCGCCGGCCACAACCAGGTCGTGTTCAAGGTGCCGCTCGACGCCACCAAGCCCGAGATCCGCAGCGCGGTCGAGGGCGTGTTCGGCGTCAAGGTCACCGCGGTGAACACCCTGATCGCCAAGGGCAAGACCAAGCGCTTCCGGGGCCTCCCGGGCAAGCGCTCGGACGTGAAGAAGGCCGTCGTGACGCTCGCCGAAGGGCAGCAGATCGACGTGACCACGGGGGTTTGATCCGATGGCCTTGAAGACCTTCAATCCCATCACCCCGGGCCTGCGCCAGCTGGTCCAGGTGGATCGCTCCGACCTCTGGAAGGGCAAGCCGGTCAAGACCCTGACCGAAGGCCTGACCAAGAAGGGCGGTCGCAACAACACCGGCCGGATCACCGCCTACCACCAGGGCGGCGGGCACAAGCGCACCTACCGGATCATCGACTTTAAGCGCCGCAAGCTCGGCGTGGTCGGGACCGTGGAGCGCCTGGAGTACGATCCGAACCGGACCGCCTTCATCGCGCTGGTCACCTACGAGGACGGCGAGCAGGCCTACATCCTGGCGCCGCAGCGCCTGGCTGCGGGCGACAAGATCGTCTCCGGCGAGAAGGTGGACATCAAGCCGGGCAACGCCATGCCGCTGCGCAGCATGCCGGTCGGCACGATCGTCCACAATGTCGAGCTGAAGGCGGGCAAGGGCGGCCAGCTGGCCCGTTCCGCCGGCACCTACGCCCAGCTCGTCGGCCGCGACATGGGCTATGCCCAGCTGAAGCTGGCGTCGGGCGAGCTGCGCGTCGTGCGCGGCGAGTGCTTCGCCACGGTCGGCGCGGTGTCGAACCCGGACCAGTCGAACGTCTCGATCGGCAAGGCCGGCCGCAACCGCTGGCTCGGCAAGAAGCCGGTGACCCGCGGCGTCGCCATGAACCCGGTCGACCACCCGCATGGTGGTGGTGAAGGCCGGACCTCGGGCGGCCGTCATCCGGTCACCCCGTGGGGCAAGCCGACCAAGGGCCGCAAGACCCGCAGCAACAAGGCGACGGATAAGCTCATTATCCGCCGTCGCAAGAAGTAAGGGAGAGCGACGGTGGCACGCTCCGTTTGGAAGGGCCCGTTCGTCGACGGCTATCTGCTCAAGAAGGCGGACAAGTCGCGCGCGTCGGGCCGGAACGAGATCATCAAGATCTGGTCGCGTCGCTCGACCATCCTGCCGCAGTTCGTCGGCCTGACCTTCGGTGTCTACAACGGGCAGAAGTTCCTGCCGGTTGTCGTCAACGAGAACATGGTCGGCCACAAGTTCGGCGAGTTCTCGCCGACGCGGACCTACTACGGTCACGCGGCGGACAAGAAGGCGAAGAGGAAGTAAGCGATGGGACAGGAAAAGAACCCCCCTCGCCTTGCGGAGAATGAGGCGCGCGCGTTCGCCAAGACGCTGCGCACCAGCCCCCGCAAGCTGAACCTCGTCGCCCAGTCGATCCGCGGCAAGGACGCGGCCAAGGCGCTGGCCGAGCTCACCTTCTCCCGCCGTCGCATCGCCGACGACGTGAAGAAGGTGCTGCAGTCGGCGATCGCCAATGCCGAGAACAACCACCAGCTTGACGTCGACCGGCTCTACGTGGCCGAGGCCTATGTCGGGCGGCAGATCGTCATGAAGCGGTTCCACGCCCGCGCCCGCGGCCGTGCGTCCCGCATCGAGAAGCTCTGGTCGAACCTGACGGTCATCGTCCGGGAGCGGGAGACGGCGTAATGGGTCAGAAAGTCAATCCGATCGGCCTTCGGGTCGGCATCAACCGGACCTGGGACTCGCGCTGGTTCGCGACCAAGGACTATGCCGGCCTGCTGCATGCCGACCTGAAGATCCGCGAGTTCCTCGAGAAGCGCCTGGCCCAGGCGGGCATCAGCCGCATCGTCATCGAGCGGCCGGCGAAGAAGGCGCGCGTCACGGTCTACACCGCCCGTCCGGGCGTGGTGATCGGCAAGAAGGGCGCCGACATCGAGAAGCTCCGCCAGGAGCTGGCGAAGATGGCCGGCAGCGAGGTCAGCCTGAACATCGTCGAGATCCGCAAGCCGGAGATCGACGCCAAGCTGGTCGCCGAGAACATCGCCAGCCAGCTGGAGCGCCGGGTCGCGTTCCGCCGCGCCATGAAGCGCGCGGTGCAGAACGCGATGCGCCTGGGTGCCCAGGGCATCCGCATCAACTGCGGCGGCCGCCTCGGCGGCGCCGAGATCGCCCGCACCGAGTGGTACCGCGAGGGCCGCGTGCCCCTGCACACGCTGCGCGCCGATGTCGATTACGGCACGGCGACGGCGAAGACCACCTACGGCACCTGCGGCGTCAAGGTCTGGGTGTTCAAGGGCGAGATCCTCGCTCATGACCCGATGGCCCAGGACAAGCGGGCGGCCGAGGCGGCCACCGGCCCGTCTTCGGCCCGGCCGGAGCGTGGCGAGCGTCGTGACGACCGTCGTGGCCGCGATCGCGATCGCGACTCGCGCCGGGAGGGCTGAGGATCATGCTGAGTCCCAAGCGCACCAAGTACCGTAAGCAGCACAAGGGCCGGATCCACGGCGTTGCGAAGGGCGGCACCACGCTGAACTTCGGCGCCTACGGCCTGAAGGCGCAGGAGCCGGCCCGGCTGACGGCGCGGCAGATCGAGGCGGCCCGCCGCGCGATCACCCGCCACATCAAGCGTCAGGGCCGCGTCTGGATCCGGATTTTCCCGGACGTGCCGGTCTCGTCGAAGCCTGCCGAAGTCCGCATGGGCTCGGGCAAGGGCTCGCCGGAGTTCTGGGCGGCCAAGGTGAAGCCCGGCCGCGTCATGTTCGAGCTCGACGGCGTGCCCGGCGACCTGGCGAAGGAAGCCTTCGCGCTGGCCGCCGCCAAGCTGCCGATCGCCTGCAAGTTCATTGCCCGCCTTGGAGAGGAGGTCTGACCATGGATATCGAAGACGTCCGCGCCAAGACGCCGGACCAGCTGAAGGACGATCTGCTGGCGCTGAAGAAGGAGCAGTTCAATCTGCGCTTCCAGGCGGCCTCGGGGCAGCTCGAGAACACGGCGCGGGTCCGCGTCGTGCGCCGCGACATCGCGCGCATCAAGACCGTCATGGGCGAGCGTGGCAAGTCTGCCGCGCCCGCCAAGTAAGAGGATAGTGAGCCATGCCGCGGCGCGTGCTCATCGGGACGGTTGTGTCCGACAAGACTGACAAGACCGTCACGGTCCTCGTCGAACGCAACCTGATGCACCCGGTCTACAAGAAGTTCATCAAGCGGACCAAGCGGTACCTCGCCCATGACGAGGCCAACGTTTGCAAGGTCGGCGACCGCGTCTCGATCATCGAGACCCGTCCGATCAGCAAGCGGAAGTCCTGGCTCGTCCTGTCCGAGGCCGAGGCCAGCGCCATGGGCGTGTCGGCCGACCCCGCTGTTTCGTCGGGAGCGTAAACTATGATTCAGATGCAGACGAACCTGGACGTCGCCGACAATTCCGGCGCCCGTCGGGTGATGTGCATCAAGGTGCTGGGCGGTTCCCACCGCCGGACCGCCACTGTCGGCGACGTCATCGTCGTGTCGATCAAGGAGGCGATTCCGCGGGGCCGCGTGAAGAAGGGTGACGTGCATCGCGCCGTCATCGTTCGGACCGCCAAGGAACTGCGCCGCCCGGATGGCTCGACGATCAAGTTCGACCGCAACGCGGCCGTGCTGATCAACAAGCAGGGCGAGCCGGTCGGCACCCGCATCTTCGGGCCCGTGACGCGCGAGCTGCGGGCCAAGAAGTTCATGAAGATCATCTCGCTCGCCCCCGAGGTGCTGTGATGGCTGCGAAGATCAAGAAAGGCGACCAGGTCGTCGTCCTCGCCGGCCGTGACAAGGGCAAGAAGGGCGAGGTCATCGAGGTGCGTCCGGCCGACGAGCGTGTCGTCGTCCGCGGCGTGAACATCGTGAAGCGCCACACCCGCCAGACTGCGAAGACGCAGGGCGGGATCGTGGAGCAGGAGGCTGCGCTGCACGTCTCGAACGTGGCGCATGTCGACCCGAAGAGCGGCAAGCCGACCCGCGTCGGTTTCAAGACGCTCGAGGACGGCCGCAAGGTCCGGGTCGCCAAGGCCTCCGGCGAAGTGATTGATCGGTGAGGATGGCCATGGCTCGTCTCAAGTCCCACTACGACAAGGTCGTCCGGCCGAAGCTGAAGCAGGAGTTCTCCTACAAGAACGACCTGCAGGTGCCGCGGATCGAGAAGATCATCATCAACATGGGCGTCGGCGATGCCGTCGCCGACAGCAAGAAGATCCAGGCGGCCGCCTCCGAGCTGACGCTGATCGCCGGCCAGAAGCCGGTGATCACGAAGGCCCGGAAGTCGATCGCGGTCTACAAGTTGCGCGAAGGCATGTCCATCGGCACCAAGGTCACTCTGCGCCGCGAGCGGATGTATGAGTTCCTGGACCGCCTGGTGAACATCGCCCTGCCGCGGGTCCGCGACTTCCGCGGCCTGTCGCCCAAGTCCTTCGACGGCCGGGGCAACTACGCCCTGGGCATCAAGGAGCAGATCGTGTTCCCCGAGATCGAGTACGACAAGATCGAGACGGTCCGGGGGATGGACATCGTTATCGTGACGACCGCGAAGACCGACGACGAGGCGCGTGCGCTCCTCAAGGCCTTCGATTTCCCGTTCGTCAGCTGAACGAGCAAGGATTAGATCATGGCCAAGAAGAGCTCGGTCGAGAAGAACAAGCGTCGCGAGAAGCTGGCGAAGGCGTTCGCCGGCCGCCGCGAGCGCCTGAAGACGATCGCCAACGACCAAAGCCTGCCGATGGAAGACCGTTTCGCCGCCCGCCTGAAGCTGGCGGAGCTGCCGCGGAACTCCTCCCCGGTGCGCATCCACAACCGGTGCGAGCTGACCGGTCGCCCGAAGGCGTTCTACCGCCGCTTCAAGCTGAGCCGGATCGCGCTGCGTGAGCTGGCCTCGCGCGGGCAGATCCCCGGCATGACGAAGTCGAGCTGGTAAGGAGAACGGACCATGTCGCTTAGTGATCCGTTGGGCGATCTGCTCACCCGCATCCGCAATGGTCAGCGCGTCGGCAAGGCCGTGATCGAGACCCCGGCCTCGAAGCTGCGGGCCAATGTTCTCGACGTGCTGAAGCGCGAAGGCTACATCCGCGGCTACGAGACCCATGAGGTCAAGCCGGGCTTCTCGGCCATCAAGGTCGAGCTGAAGTACGCCGAGGGCCAGCCGGCCATCAAGCGCATCGACCGCGTGTCGAAGCCGGGCCGCCGCGTCTACTCCGGCATCAAGGACCTGCCGAAGGTGTACAACGGGCTGGGCATCTCCATCCTGTCGACGCCGCGCGGCGTGATGTCCGACGTCGAGGCCCGCGCCGCCAATGTCGGCGGCGAGATCCTCGCCCGCGTGTTCTGAGGAGGCCGGCGATGTCGCGAATTGGCAAGCACGCCGTCAAGGTTCCGGCCGGGGTCGACGCCTCGGTGTCGGGCCAGGCCGTCTCGGTCAAGGGCAAGCTCGGTCAGCTCAAGCTCGTCGTCAACGACGAGATCAAGGTGTCGATGGAAGACGGTTCGATCAAGGTCGAGCCGAAGAGCCAGTCGCGCCTGGCGCAGACCATGTGGGCCACCAGCCGCACCCTGATCAACAACATGGTCGTGGGCGTCAGCACTGGTTTCACCTCCAACCTCGAGATCAACGGCGTCGGTTACCGTGCCGCGGTCCAGGGCAAGGAGCTGGTGCTGACCCTCGGGTTCAGCCATGAGGTGCGCTATCCGATCCCCGAGGGGATCGCGATCAAGTGCGAGAAGCCGACCTCGATCTCGATCTCCGGCTTCGACAAGCAGCGCGTTGGTCAGGTGGCCGCGGAGATCCGCGGGTACAAGAAGCCCGAGCCGTTCAAGGGCAAGGGCATCAAGTACGACACCGAGACCATCCTGCGCAAAGAAGGCAAGAAGAAGTAAGGACGGCCGGGATGACCACCAAGACCAACGAGCTGCGCGAGCGTCGCAAGGGGCGTCTCCGCCACAAGCTGAGCCAGGCCCGCTATGGCCGGGTCCGCCTGTCCGTGTTCCGCTCTTCCAAGCAGATCTATGCCCAGGTCATCGACGACCAGGCCGGCAAGACCCTTGCCGCCGCCTCGTCGATCGAGAAGGACCTGCGCGGGTCGCTGAAGACCGGCGCCACCATCGAGGCCGCCGCCGCCGTCGGCAAGCTCCTGGCGGAGCGTGCCAAGGCCGCCGGGGTCGACAAGGTCGTGTTCGATCGTGGGCACTACCTGTATCACGGCCGGGTCAAGGCCCTAGCCGATGCCGCCCGTGAGGGCGGCCTGGACTTCTAAGGAGGACGCGCATGGCACGCGAAAGCAGAGACACGCGCGGTCCGCGGGATCGTGGCGACAAGCGCCCGAGCGAGCGCGAGGCTGGTGAGGAGCTGATCGAGAAGCTCGTCTCCATCAACCGCGTCGCGAAGGTGGTGAAGGGCGGCCGGCGCTTCGGCTTCGCCGCGCTGGTCGTGACCGGCGATGGCCGCGGCCGGGTCGGCTACGGCTCGGGCAAGGCCCGCGAGGTGCCGGAGGCGATCCGCAAGGCCACCGAGCAGGCCAAGCGCAGCATGATCCGCGTCCCGCTCCGCGAGGGCCGGACGCTGCATCACGACATCCTGGGTCACTTCGGCGCCGGCAAGGTCCAGCTCCGCAGCGCCACCCAGGGCACCGGCATCATCGCCGGCGGTCCGATGCGCGCGATCTTCGAGGCGCTGGGCGTCCAGGACGTCGTCGCCAAGTCGATCGGCACGTCGAACCCGCACAACATGATCAAGGCGACCTTCGAGGCGCTGCGTGCGATCGAGGGCCCGCGCGCCGTCGCCGCCCGCCGCGGCAAGCGCGTCGCCGACATCATCGGCACCCAGGGCAAGCGCGAGGGTGGCGTCGAGGTGGTGGAGGCCGCGAATGGCTGAGAAGGCGACTGTCATCGTCACCCAGATCGGCAGCCCGATCGGCCGCCGGGAGGATCAGCGCCAGACGCTGATCGGCCTCGGCCTCAACAAGCTGCATCGCACCCGCGAGCTGGAGGACACTCCGGCGGTCCGCGGGATGATCCAGAAGGTCAAGCACCTGGTGCGGGTCGAGCAGGCGGGCTGAGGCCCGTCTGTTCCTGAGGAGCAATCATGACGAAACTCAACGATCTCCGCGACAATGCGGGCGCGCGCAAGTCGCGCATCCGCGTCGGCCGCGGCATCGGCTCCGGCAAGGGCAAGACCGGCGGCCGCGGTGTCAAGGGTCAGAAGAGCCGGACCGGCGTCGCCCTCAAGGGCTTCGAGGGCGGCCAGATGCCGATCTACATGCGGCTGCCGAAGCGGGGCTTCAACAACAAGAAGTTCCGGGCGAACTATGCCGTGGTCAATCTCGGCCGCCTGCAGAAGGCGATCGAGGCCGGCCGCGTCGATGCGGCCAAGCCGGTCGACGCCGAGGCGCTGATCGCCGGCGGCCTGATCGCCAAGTCGCTGGACGGCATCCGCCTGCTGGCCAAGGGCGAGCTCTCGGCCAAGGTCACCCTGCATGTCCACAGCGCCTCGGCGGCTGCGGTCGCGGCGGTGGAGAAGGCGGGCGGCTCGGTGGTCCAGACCGCCCCGGCCCCGGCCGAGGCCGTCGATAGTGACGCAGGGGCGTCGTCCCAGGCTTAACGCCGCCGTCCAACGCGGGTAAAACGGAGGGCGGGGACCGCGCATGTTCGCAGTCCCCGCCCTTTTTCATTCGAGGCCTTGCATGGCATCTGCTGCAGAACAGCTCGCTGCGAACCTGAACTTCGGCGCCTTCGCCAAGGCCA
>NZ_JBCNNF010000242.1:0-10703 GCF_039594555.1 Inquilinus sp. | reverse complement strand
CGTTGTACGATCTTGCATCCGCGAACCGCAGCCGCTGCCCCATATCGGCGAGGATTTCGTGGCTGCTCAGGCCCTGCCGGCCGAGGCGCGCAGCCCGGCGCAGCAGGCGGCGCTGGCCCTGTCCGACACGCTGGCGCAGGAGCTGTTCGCCGCCGACATCATCGTCATCGCCTCAGCGATGATCAATTTCGGCCTGACCTCGACGCTGAAGAGCTGGTTCGACTATCTGCTGCGGGCCGGCGTCACCTTCCGCTACGACGAGACCGGCGTGCACGGGCTGGTTCCCGGCGGCAAGAAGGTCTACCTGGTCGAGGCCCGCGGCGGTGTCTATTCCGACGGCCCGGCCAAGGCTTTCGACTTCCAGGAGCCCTATCTGCGCCACCTGCTCGGCTTCATTGGCCTGACCGATGTCGAATCGATCGCGGTCGAGGGCGTGGCCTATGGCCCGGACGTGGCCGAGAAGGCCGTGGCCGGCGCGCTGGACAAGGTCTCGACGATCACGGCCCGGGCGGCCTGATCCCGGTTGTGGGGCCGGCTGGCGGCGGCCGGTCCCGGATGGCGGTCCGCCGCCCGGCCCGCGGCGGCGAGAACGGGGCGGGCAGGCGCCACACCAGCGCGCTGGCGCCCCGCATCTCCACCCAAAGGCCCGGCCTCGATCGCGGCGCCTGTTCGGCGCGCACCACCTCGAGATCGAAGGCGGCCGGGCCGGGCATGCCGAGCGCCGCCCAGCGCCGGTAGGCGGCGTCGAACCGCCGCGCGGCCGCCGGCGGACCGTAGCCCAGCAGCATCCCCGGCCGGCAGACCGCCACCGACCCGGCTGCCGCGTCGAGCACGCCGAAGGACGAGGTGGAGAGATCCTCCGCCGCCCCGTCGTCGAACACCGTGAAGCCGGGCTCGGTCTGGCCCAGGAACAGGCGGAAGGCATAGGCCGCGCCGCCGAACCGGGCCGGATCCCGGGCCCCGAGCGGCAGCGTCCGGCGCAGGCTCGGCGTCGCGCCGATCCCGGGCCAGAACGGCAGCTGGTCGAGCCGACAACGCTCGGCCCCCCGATCCTGCCCCGGGCCGGTGAAGCGGACGAAACCGCCCGGCACCGCCTCCAACATCCGGAACCGTCCCTCCTCCCGGCGCAGCACCGCCACGTGGCAGTCGCGGCCGGCGCCCCCAGCCAGCGCGATCGGCAGCAGCAGCCGGCCGCCCTCGGCCACCTGGTCGAACAGCGCCGCCGGCGGGTCCCAGACCGCGGCCGTGATCATGGCCCGATCATAGGGCGCCCCGGCGGCATGGCCGGCAGCGCCGTCGCCCTCGACGATCGCGACATTGGCCATGCCGAGCGCCGCGAGATCGTCCCGGCTGCGCCTCGCCAGGTCGCCCAGGATCTCGACCCCGGCCACCTGCCCGTCCCCGACCAGCCGGCCCATCACCGCGGCGAGCCAGCCGGAGCCTGAGCCGATCTCCATCACCCGATGCCCCGGCTCCAGCCCCAGCCGATGCAGCAGCCACAGCACGTAGCTGGGCTGGGAGTTGGTCGAATCGAGCTCGGCATCGTCCGGCCCGAGATGGGTCAGCACCCGGTCGCTGTAGATCGCGGCGAGGTGGCGCTGCCGCCCGGCATCGAAATCCTCGACCGGGTGGTCTCGATCGGCCCGGAAGCGGTGCACGAAGCGATGGCGCGGCACCTCCCGCACGGCCCGGCGGAGCCGCTCCGGCAGGGCCTCGCCGCGACGGCGGAAGGCGGTGTCGAGCATGCCCAGGAAACGGGTGATGTGATCTTCGATCTCGGGCTCCATGATCCCTCCGGCAGGACTGTCTGCCGGGGAATGCGCGCGAGCCGGGCAGCCGCGGACCGGAGATATTTTTCGCGCCGCCTGTCCGCGCCCGGCGGCCCCGCGCGCATAGTGGTCGGAATGCAGGACACCTCGCCCCTCAAGCCGCGGATCGCGCTCCAGGCCTTCAGCCTGACCGAGAAGGATTTGCGCCGCGCCCTCGCGGCCCTGTCCGAGCCGGAGCTGCTGCGGCTGCAGGCGATCGCGCGGCTGCGCTGCCGCGGCCTGCCGGGGCTGGAGTGGCAGGAGCTGCTGCACGAGGCGGTGCTGCGCGCCCTCGACGGATCTCGCCCCTGGCCGCCCGGCGTGAAGCTGGTCGCCTTCCTGGCCGGGATCATGCGCAGCCTGCGCAGCGACCATTGGCGCCGCCACCGGACCATGGCCGCGGCGCTCGCGCTGCAGGCGGCGGAGGTCGCCGACCAGCCGCCGGATCCGGAGCGCATCGCCGCCGCCAGCCAGGCGCTGGCGGCGATCGATCGGCTGTTCGCCGACGATCCGGCGGCGCTGGCTGTCATCCTGGGCCTGAGCCAGGGCCTGTCGGCCGAGGAGATCCGCCGGCGGACGGGCCTGTCGGAGACCGACTACGACTCCACGCGCAAGAGGATGAGGCGAGCGCTGCTGCGCCACGGCCTCACGGGATCGCCATGACGCATCGACCCGATCGCGCGCTCGAGAACCTGCTGGACGCGCTGGAGGCCGAGCTCGCCGCCGCGTCTGAGGAGGAGATCCGACAGGCCGCCGCCGAGACCCGGCGCAAGGTCTCCTATGCCGCCTGGGACGTGCGCGACGTGCTGCAGCGCGCCGGGGCCGCCGAAGCCACGTCCCCAGGAGCTTCGGTCATGCCGGCCGGGCGCATCGGGCTGCCGCCGCATCGCTGGCACTGACGGCCGGTTCAAGGCCGAACTTCGCAGCCCTGATCCGCGGCGACAGGCCCGCCGCATCGCGCGGCGCAACCTGCTAGCCTGTGACGGCACGTTACGACCGTAGCGATCGCCACACCGTCACCAACGGAGAGTCGCATGGAATACCGTCAGCTCGGCGGGTCCGGCCTCAAGGTTCCCGTGCTCAGCTTCGGCACCGCCACCTTCGGCGGCACCAACGAGTTCTTCCAGCGCTGGGGCAGCACCGATGTCGCCCAGGCCAGCCGCATGGTCGACCTCTGCCTGGAGGCCGGGGTCAATTTCTTCGACACCGCCGACGTCTACAGCCAGGGCGTCTCGGAGGAGATCCTGGGCCAGGCCCTGAAGGGCCGGCGCGACAAGGTGCTGATCTCGACCAAGGCCACCTTCCCCATGGGCGACGGGCCGAACGATGTCGGCTCGTCGCGCTATCACCTGATCCGCGCCTGCGAGGCCAGCCTGAAGCGGCTGGGCACCGACCATATCGACCTGTACTTCATGCACGGCTTCGACGCGATCGCGCCGGTCGACGAGACGCTGCGCGCGCTGGACGACCTGACCCGCAGCGGCAAGATCGGCTATATCGGCGCCTCCAACTTCTCCGGCTGGCACCTGATGAAGGCGCTGGCGACCTCCGAGCGCTACGGCCTGGCCCGCTACGTCGCCTATCAGGGCTACTACTCGCTGATCGGCCGCGACTATGAGTGGGAGCTGATGCCGCTCGGCCTCGACCAGAAGGTCGGGCTGATGGTGTGGAGCCCGCTCGGTTGGGGCCGCCTGACCGGCAAGTTCCGCCGCGGCCAGCCCGCCGGGGCCGGCCGCGTCGCCTCCGGCGGCGATGTCGGCGGGCCGCCGGTCGACGACGACTATCTGTACGACGTGGTCGACGCGCTGGACCGCGTGGCGCAGGAGACCGGCAAGACCGTCCCGCAGGTGGCGCTGAACTGGCTGCTGCAGCGGCCGACCGTCGCCAACATCGTGGTCGGCGCCCGCAACGAGGAGCAGCTGAAGCAGAATCTCGGCGCCGTGGGCTGGAATTTGACGCCGGAGCAGGTGGCGCTGCTGGACGACGCCAGCCACCGCACCCCGGCCTATCCCTACTGGCACCAGACCGGCTTCGACAGCCGCAACCCGAAGCCGACCGCCTGGACCAAGCGGGAGGGGTAAGACCTGGCGGGGCTTCCCTACTCTGTCATTGCCGGGCTCAACCCGGCAATCCAGGGGCGGCCAGCGCCGCTCTTGATGGCCCTGGATCCTCGGGTCAAGCCCGAGGATGACAGATGAGGGGGAGGGTTCGCTCCCGCGCCCCACGCCCGCGTGTCCCTCACGACACCGCGGTCAGCTTCGGTTTTCCGGCACCGGTGCCGAACTCGCCGGGGTGCAGCTCATGCGCCCCAGCCTGCGCGCCGCCGGCGCCGATGCCGAGCGCCGGGAACAGCAGCTCGGCGACATTGTACGCCTCCTCCAGATGCGGGTAGCCGGAGGCGATGATGGTCTCGATGCCGAGGTCCTGGTATTCGCGCAGCCGCGCCGCCACCGTCTCGGGGTCGCCGACCAAAGCCGTGCCGGCGCCGCGCCGCACCAGCCCGATCCCGGCCCACAGGTTGGGCCCGACCAGCAGCTTGTCGCGGCGGCCGCCATGCAGCGCCGTCATCCGCTTCTGGCCCACGGAATCCGACCCGTCGGCCAGCTTCTTCTGGGCTTCGGCGATGGCGTCGTCGGAGACGTCGCGGATCAGCCGCTCGGCGACCCGCCACGCCTCCTCCTCCGTCTCGCGCACGATAAGATGGATCCGCATGCCGAAGCGCAGCGTCCGGCCGCGCGCCGCCGCGCGCGCCTTGGCGGCCGCGATCTTCTCCGCCACCTGGTCCAGCGGCTCGCCCCAGGTCAGGTAGGTCTCGACCTGGTCGGCGGCGAGGTCGAGCGCCACGTCGGAGGAGCCGCCGAACCACAGCGGCGGATGCGGCCGCTGCACCGGCGGGAAGGACAGCTTGCCGCCCTTCACCTTGAGGAAGTCGCCCTCGAAATCCACCGTCTCGCCGGCCAGCAGGCGGCGCCAGATGGTCAGGAACTCCGCCGCCTGGGCGTAGCGGGTGTCGTGGTCGAGGAAGACGCCGTCGCCGGCCAGCTCGGCCGGATCGCCGCCGACCACGACGTTGAGCAGCAGCCGGCCATTGCTGATCCGGTCCAGCGCCGCGGCCTGGCGGGCGAAGAAGGCGGGCGTCGCCACGCCGGGGCGCAGCGCCACCAGGAAGCGCAGCCGCTCCGTCGCCGTGGCCAGCGCCGTGGCGGTGATCCAGGCATCCTCGCAGCCGCGGCCGGTGGGCAGCAGCACGCCGGAGAAGCCGAGCCGGTCGACCGCCATGGCGATCTCGCGCAGATAGCGGAACTCGGCCGGGCGGTGCCGGTCCTGGGTGCCGAGATAGGGGCCGTCGCCGCTGGTCGGGATGAACCAGAACAGGTCGAGCGGCTTGCGGGTGTCAGACATGGAGGATTTCCTGCTAGGCGCCGGTCCAGACGATGTCGCGGATGACGATCGGCGCCGGGATCAGCCCGAGCGCGGCGAAGCGGTCGGCGATCTTCTGCTGCTGGGCCGCGATCTCCTCGGTCACCGGTCCGATCCGGAAGGTGGCGCGATCGACCGAGCGCTGCTCCGCCGCCAGGCTGATGCCGGTCTCGTCGGCAAACAGCTTCGCCACCTCGGCATGGTGCTGCTCGGCCCAGGCGCCGACCTCGCCCAGGGCGCCCACCAGGCTGCGCAGCGCGGCGGGATGCTCCGTGGCAAAGCCCTTGGAGGCGAGGAAATAGGAATTCTGCGGCTCGACATCGGCGGAGGTGGCCAGCACCCGCGCCCCCTCCTCCTGCTCGGCGATGGCGAAATACGGGTCCCAGATTGCCCAGGCGTCCAGGCTGCCGCCGGCGAAGGCGGCGCGGGCATCGGCCGGGGCGAGGTAGACCGGCGTGATGTCCTGCCAGCCCAGCTCCGCCTTCTGCAGCGCCGCCACCAGGAAGTTGTGGGCGCTGGAGCCCTTGCCGACACCGACCCGCAGCCCCTTCAGGTCGGCGACCGTCTGCGCCGGCGACGTCTTCGGCACCACCAGGCCCTGGCCCTTGCCCGCCGCCGGCTGGGCTGCGGCGTAGACGAGGTCGGCCTGCGCCGCCTGGGCGAAGATCGGCGGGGTATCGCCGGTGGCGCCGAAGTCGATGCTGCCGGCGTTCAGCGCCTCCAGCAGCGGCGGGCCGAAGGCGAATTCGACCCATTCGACCGCGATGCCCTGCGGCGCGAAATGCTGCTCCAGCGACTTGCGGGTCTTGGCCACCAGCAGGATGCCGTTCTTCTGGTAGCCGATGCGCAGGGCCTTCGGCGCCTCCTCGGCCCCTGCCCGGCGGGCGGCCAGAGGCGCGGCCGCCGTCAAAGCGAGTGTGGTCGACAGCAGGGTGCGGCGGGAGAGCATGGTCCGATCCTCCGGGCTGGGGCGGACAATCTCCCAGTTTCGTGTGGAATACGTCAATCTGGTTTTTTAGCATTCTATGTGAATTAAGATATTTCACATTTATCTTACGAACAATTCTCGTCGCGAGGCGCGCAGTGCCGTGGCGATCCATAGGGCGGTGCCGGTGGATCGCCACGCCCCTTCGGGGCTCGCGATGACGACGAGAGGGATGTCAACGAAAGGCATGGTCACGCCGCCTCGGGTCGCTCCTCGGCGCAGCTCTCGGCCAGCTGCTCCGCCACCATCCGGACCGCCGGGCTGGCGCCGGGCTGCAGCATGACGGCGAGCTCGCTGGGCGGCACCGGCGGATACCCCTCCTCCGGCTGCAGGATGCGCAGGTCGTCGCGCAGCGAGTGCTCGACCAGGATGCCGATGCCGAAGCCGGAGGCGATCGCGGCCTGCACCGCGGGGAGGTTCGAGCCGGTGAAGGCGATGCGCCAGCGCCGGCCGGCGCTCTCCAGCGCATGGATCGCCCGCGCTCGATAGATGCAGCCCTGGCCATAGGCCACCAGCGGCACCGTGTCGTCCGGCGGCACGCCGTGGCGGCGGCTGGCCACCCAGACCAGCCGCTCCGGCCAGGATGCCAAGGCGGTGCCGATGCCGGCGTCGCGCTTGATCACGGCGATGTCCAGTTCGCCCTGGCCGAAGGCGCGGCGCAGCTCCGACGACCCCGCATCGCAGCGGATGTCGAGCCTGAGCCCCGGGCGCAGCCGGGCCAGGCCGGACAGCGCCTCGGTCAGCCGCGCCGCGGCGAAATCCTCGCCCAGCCCGACCCGCACCACCGCCAGCCCGTCCGGCCGGCGCAGCGCATCCTCCGCCTCGTCGCTCAACGCCAGCAGGCGGCGGGCATAGCCCAGCAGGCGCTCGCCCTCCTCGGTCGGCGCCACGCCCTTGCCCTGACGGTGCAGCAGCGGCCGGCCGACCGACTCCTCCAGCTTGCGGATCTGCTGGCTGACGGTCGACTGCGTCCGGTGCACCCGCTCGCCGGCCCGGGTGAAGCCGCCGGCATCGACCACGGAGACGAAGCTGCGCAGCAAATCGAGGTCGAGCATGGCTTACCTATCGTCTTTTCCACTGCTTCCTATTTAATCATTGAATTTCCGAATGGTCGAGTGCGCGGCTACGGTGCAGCCGATCCGAAGGAGATCGATCATGCACGCCGCCTCCATCCCCGCTTCCGATCGCAGCGCCCTGGTGCGCTGGGGCTTTCCCGCCCTGTTCGTGGTGCTGTGGGCCTCGGCCTTCACCGCCGCCAAGGTGGCGGTGACCTACGCCCCGCCCTTCCTGCTGCTGTCAACGCGGTTCCTGCTGGCCGGGCTGGTGCTGGCCGGCCTGGCCCGGCTGTCCGGGCGGCGCTGGAGCTTGGGCCCCGGCGCGGTGGCGCGCTTCGCCCTGCTCGGCATCGTCACCATGGCGGTCTATCTGACCCTGTCCTATTTCGGGGTGCAGACCGTCACCTCGGGCTTCGCGGCGCTGATCATCAGCATGAACCCGGTGCTGACCGCGCTGCTGGCGGCGCCGCTGCTGGGGGAGCGGCTGACCCGGACGAAGCTGGCAGGGCTCGCGCTCGGCGTCCTCGGTGTCGCCATCGTGCTGCAGAGCCGCCTCGGCGGCGGCCTTGAAGGCGCGGCCGGCGTTGCTTTCACCTTCGGCGCGCTGATCGCGCTGTCGGCCGGCACCATCCTGTACAAGCGGATCGCTCCGCCGTCGAGCCAGCCGTCCGGCGACCTCTGGTACGGCACCGCGGTCCAGACCCTGGCGGCCGGCATCGTGCTGCTGCCGCTGGGCCTGGCGCTGGAACCGGTGTCGGCGATCCGCTGGACGCCGGAGCTGCTGGCCGGCTTCCTCTGGCTCGCCCTTGCCGTGTCGCTGTGCAGCTACCTGCTGTGGTTCGACATGCTGGACCGCCTCGGCGCCTCCACGGCCAGCGCGCTGCACTTCCTGGTGCCGCCGATCGGCCTGCTGCTGGGCTGGGCGGTGCTGGGCGAGCATGTGCCGCCGCTCGACCTGCTCGGCGTGGTGCCGATCGCGCTCGGCATCCGCCTGGTGACCCGCACCGCGCCGCGCACGACCTAGCAAGGCGTGCGCATGACCTCGCCCAGCACCCGCGTCGCCTCCAGCAGCCGGCGCTCGTCGGATCCGCCGAAGCCGAGCAACAGGCCGCTGCGGCGCGCCGCGCCCGCGTAGCAGGTGGACAGCGCCGTCGCCGTCAGGCCGCGCTCGCCCATGCGCCGGACAAGTTCGACATCGTCGAACCCGTCAGGCAGCAGCACCGCGACATGCAGCCCGGCGTCGGCGTTGTGCACGACCAGGCGGTCGCCGCAATGCCGCGCCAACCCGTCGAGCAGGGCCGCGCGGCGCGCCTGATAAATCCCGCGCATGCGGCGCAGATGCCGCGCGAAATGCCCCTCGGCCAGGAACTCGGCAAGCGCGGACTGGCACAGCGTGGGCGGGAACAGGTCGAAGGCCAGCCGCGCCCGCACGGCGTCCTGCAGCCGCGATGGCGGCACCACCAGGTAGCCGATGCGCAGGGCCGGAAACAGCACCTTGCTGAAGGTGCCGATATAGATCACCCGCCCATGCGCATCCATGCCCTGCAGCGCGCCGAGCGGACGGCTGACATAGCGGTACTCGCTGTCGTAGTCGTCCTCCAGCACCCAGGCGTCCTCGCGCCGGGCCCAGTCCAGCAGCGCCAGCCGCCGTGCCGCCGTCATCGACATGCCGAGCGGATATTGATGCGAGGGCGTGACATAGGCGGCACGCACCGGACCGGCGCGCCGCAGCGCCTCGATGTCGAGGCCCGCCTCGTCGACCGGGACAGGCAGCAGCCGCGCCCCGCCGGCCGCCAGCGCGGCCCGCGCGCCCGAATAGCCCGGCTCCTCCATCGCCACGCCGTCTCCGGGCGCCAGCAGCATCGCGGCGGCGATGCGCAGCGCCGCCTGCGAGCCGGACACGACCAGCACCTGCCCGGCGCTGCAGCGGACCCCGCGCGCGGCGCGCAGATGGTCGGCGATCGCCGCGCGCAATGCCGGCAGCCCCGCCGGATCGCCATACGCCATATGCGCCAGCGGCAGCCGCTGCGCATGCCGCGCCACCAGCCGCGCCCAGGCCGCGTGCGGAAACCGGTCCAGCGCCGGCAGGCTGGTGCGGAACGGGGCGAGCCCGCCATAGTCGCGTTCCGGCGGCATCCGGGGCTCGGATCGCGCCGCCTCCGGCGCCGGCTGCGATTCCAGCAGCTCGTCGGGCAGCGCCTGGCTGACATAGGTGCCCGACCCTGCCCGCCCCTCAAGATAGCACTCGTGCAGCAGCTGGTCGTAGGCGGCCAGCACCGGCAGCCGCGAGACGCCCAGCTCGGCGGCCAGGCTGCGCGTCGACGGGATGCGCTGGCCCGGCCGCAGCGCCCCCGCGAGGATCGCCCCGCGGATGCCGTCATAGATCTGCCGGTGCAGCGGCAGGCCGCCGGACCGGTCGAGGGGCAGGTGCAGAGTGGTCATGGCATTTGCAGGCGAAGTGGTGATTCCCAGATTACCACCTGCTGCCTAGCGTGGCTCACCCTTCAGATCCGGGAGACTCCCATGCCGGCGATATTCCACCCTTGGTCCGTGGGCCTTCCCCTCATGCTGCTGGCCGGCGCGCTCCTGCTCCCGCCGCCGGCGTTGGCGCAGACTGCGGCCGCGGCGCCCGACGCTTCGTCATCCGATGGCCAGCACGATTTCGATTTCGAGATCGGCACCTGGAAGACTGAGATGAAAGTGCTTGCGGAGCCGCTCAGCGAGTCTCCCGACCAGTGGCTCGAATTCGACGGCACCTCGACGGTCCGCAAGGTCTGGGACGGCCGCGCCAACCTGCTGGAGCTGGAGGCCGACGGTTCCGGCGGGCATCATATCGAGGGCCTCAGCCTGCGCCTGTACAACCCGAAATCGCGGCAATGGAGCCTGCATTTCTCCAATGCGCGGGTCGGCAAGCTGACGCCGCCGGTCTATGGCCGGTTCACCGATGGCCGTGGCATGTTCCAGGGCGAGGACTTCCTCGACGACGGCCGCGCCGTGCTGGTCCGCTTCGAGATCCTGCCCATGGCGCCCGATGTCTACCGGTTCGTGCAGTCCTTCTCCGCGGATGGCGGCAGGACCTGGGAAGAGAACTGGATCGCGACCGACACGCGGATGGCGCCTCGCTGAACGACGCGCATCCCCGTGCCGCCCCCGCCGGTCGGCCGTCAGCCGGCGGCCATGACCCGGGTGATCGCCGCGTCCAGCAGCTCGACGCCCAGATCGATCTCGGCGTCGGTCGCGGTCAGGGGCGGGGCGATGCGCATGGTGCCGCCGGAGAGGCCGGCGCGGACGATGTTGGCGGACAGGCCCAGCTCCAGCGCCGTGTCGGTCACCGAGTCCGAGATCCAGGCCGCGTCGCGCCCGCCGGCATCGGCGAATTCCAGCCCCAGCAGCAGGCCGCGGCCACGGACGTCGCCGATGCAGGGATGGCGCCGC
>NZ_JBCNNF010000241.1:0-10718 GCF_039594555.1 Inquilinus sp. | reverse complement strand
CTGCTGGGCTTGCGGGAAAAATTCGACGTCGCCTTCGCCAACGACACCGACGCCGACCGCCACGGCATCGTCACCCGCACCGCCGGGCTGATGAACCCGAACCACTTCCTGGCGGCGTCGATCGCCTATCTGTTCCAGCACCGCAAGGGCTGGCGGGCGGACAGCGCCGTCGGCAAGACCCTGGTCAGCAGCAGCGTGATCGACCGCGTCGCCGCCAAGCTGGGCCGCCGCCTGCTGGAGGTGCCGGTCGGCTTCAAATGGTTCGTCCCGGGGCTGAGCGACGGCTCGGTCGGCTTCGGCGGAGAGGAGAGCGCCGGCGCCTCCTTCCTGCGCCAGGACGGCACGGTGTGGACCACCGACAAGGACGGCATCATCCTCGGCCTGCTGGCGGCGGAGATCACCGCCGTCACCGGCCGCGACCCGAGCGAACTGTACACCGGCCTGACGCAGGAGCTGGGCAATTCCTGGTATGCCCGCGCCGACGCCCCGGCCAGCAGCGCCCAGAAGCAGGTGTTCAAGACGCTGACGCCGGAGAGCCTGGGCGCCAGCCAGCTCGGCGGCGACCCGGTGACCCAGACCCTGACCAAGGCGCCCGGCAACGGCCAGCCCTTCGGCGGCATCAAGGTGGCGACCGCGAATGGCTGGTTCGCCGCCCGGCCGTCGGGCACCGAGGAGGTCTACAAGATCTACGCCGAGAGCTTCCGCAGCGAGGACCATCTGCGCCGGGTGCAGGACGACGCCAAGGCCCTGATCGCCCGCGCCTTCGCCGCGGCGGGGCAGGGGTAGGGGGCGGCCGGCGGACGGGCCGGAGCCGCCCCCCTCACCCGAAATCGCTGACGCGATTTCGACCTCTCCCCAAGGAGAGGTGAACGGGTCGCGGCATTCGTTGCCCTCTCCTCGGGGAGAGGGAGGGGCCCATTCGCGTTGGCGAATGGGAGGGTGAGGGGGAGGGCGGTGCCTCTCTCCCCGAGCCGCTCCCACCTTCGCGCATGGGCGAGTCGCGGGCTCTTCTGGTCTCGCGGCCGCGCTTTCGGCTATGGTGCCGGCCGTTCTCGCGGAAGCCGGCGCCATGTCCTCGACCGTCCCCGATCCTTTGACCATCGCCCTGCCCAAGGGCCGCATCCTCGACGAGCTGCGCCCGCTGATGGCGCAGGCCGGGCTGGAGCCGGAGCCCGCCTTCGACGACCCACGACATCGCGGCCTGTCCTTCGCCACCAACCATCCGCATATCCGGCTGATCCGGGTGCGGTCCTTCGACGTCGCCACCTTCGTCGCCTTCGGCGCGGCGCAGATCGGCGTTGCCGGGAACGACGTGCTGATGGAGTTCGACTACCCCGAGCTCTACGCCCCGCTCGACCTCGGCATCGGCGCCTGCCGCCTGGCGGTGGCCGAGCCGGTGGACCTGGCCGAGACCGACGATCCCAGGCGCTGGAGCCATATCCGCGTCGCCACCAAATACCCGCATGTCACCCGCCGCCACTTCGCCGCGCGCGGGGTGCAGGCGGAGTGCATCAAGCTGAACGGGGCGATGGAGCTGGCGCCGAATCTGGGCCTGTGCCGCCGCATCGTCGACCTGGTCTCCTCCGGCTCGACCCTCAAGGCCAACGGGCTGCGCGAGATCGAGCACATCGCCAACGTCACCTCGCGGCTGATCGTCAACCGCGCCGCCTTCAAGACCCGGCCGGAGGAGATCGCCGGCTGGGTCGACCGCTTCCGGAATGCCGTCCATGCCGCTGCGTCTTGATGCCCGCTCGCCCGGCTTCGCCGGGGACTTCGAGGCCTTCGTCTCGGCCCGCCGCGGCGCCCATGCCGATGTCGCCGGCGCCGTCGCCGCGATCGTCGCCGACACCAGGGCGCGCGGCGATGCGGCGCTGATCGACTACACCGAGCGCTTCGACCGCGTCCGGCTGACACCGGAGACGCTGCGCATCGGCGCCGAGGAGATCGCCGCCGCCAAGGCGCAGGTCGATGCCGAGATCCTGGCGGCGCTGGACCTCGCCGCCCGGCGGATCGAGGCGTTCCATGCGAAGACCGAGCTGCCGTCCCTGGACTATGTCGATGCCGACGGCATCGGCCTCGGCGCCCGCTGGACTCCGATCGACGCCGTCGGCATCTATGTGCCGGGCGGCCTCGCCAACTACCCGAGCTCCGTGCTGATGAACGCGATCCCGGCCAAGGTGGCGGGGGTCGGCCGCATCGCCATGGCGGTGCCGGCGCCGGACGGGGTGCTGAACCCGCTGGTGCTGGCCGCGGCGGAGCGCGCCGGCGTGACCGAGATCTGGCGCGTCGGCGGTGCCCAGGCGGTGGCGGCGCTGGCCTACGGCACCGCCAGCATCCGCCCGGTCGACAAGATCACCGGCCCCGGCAACGCTTATGTCGCCGAAGCCAAGCGCCAGGTCTTCGGCGTCGTCGGCATCGACATGATCGCCGGCCCGTCGGAGATCCTGGTGGTGGCCGATGCCGCCAACGACCCGGAATGGATCGCGGTCGATCTGCTGTCCCAGGCCGAGCACGACGCCCATGCCCAGTCGGTGCTGATCACCGACGACGCCGCCTTCGCCGATGCCGTCACCGCGGCGGTCGACCGGGTGCTGGCGCGGCTGCCGAAGGCGGAGATCGCAGGCGCCAGCTGGCGCGAGCAGGGCGGCGTGATCGTGGTCGGCTCGCTGGACGACGCCCCGGCGCTGATCGACCGGCTGGCGCCGGAGCATCTCGAGCTCGCGGTCGCCGACCCGGACCGCATCGCCGACCGGGTGCGCCATGCCGGGGCGATCTTCCTCGGCCGCCACGCGCCGGAGGCGGTGGGCGACTACGTCGCCGGCCCGAACCACGTGCTGCCGACCGCGCGCAGCGCCCGCTTCGCCAGCGGCCTCAGCGTCTTCGACTTCGTCAAGCGCACCACGCTGGTGCGTTGCGACGCGGCGGGCCTGGCCAGGGTCGGGCCGGCGGCGGTGCGGCTGGCCCGGGCCGAGGGGCTGGAGGCGCACGCTTTGTCGATCGCCCAGCGGCTGAAGGGATGAGCGGCGACGCCGGGGATTCGGAGGCGGGGCGCCTCGTCGAGATCGTGATCGACGAGAGCGCGGCCGTCCGCCGGTCGCCGGAGGTGGCGCATGAGCGCCGGGTCGCCATCCACGACCTGATCGAGCAGAACAGCTTCCGCCTGGTCCGGGGCCCGCCCGGACCCTACCGCCTGCGCCTGCGCATGGAGGAGAACCGGCTGATCTTCGAGATCGCGAGCGGGCAGGGGCCGGACGGCGAGCCCGAGCGGGTGGCCTTGCCGGTGCAGCCGTTCCGCCGGATCATCAAGGACTATTTCCTGGTCTGCGAGACCTACTACGCCGCGATCAAGACGGCGCCGCCGTCCCGGATCGAGGCGATCGACATGGGCCGCCGCGGCCTGCATGACGAAGGCTCGGTGCTGCTGGGCGAGCGGCTGGCCGACCGGATCGCGATGGACCATGCGACGGCGCGGCGGCTGTTCACGCTGCTCTGCGTCCTGCAGATCCGCGGGTGACCGATGGCGGGGCCGACCAGCGTCCTCTTCGTCTGCACCCAGAACGCGATCCGCTCGCCGATGGCCGAGGCGATCCTCAAGCATGTGGCCGGGTCGCGCATCTTCGTCGACAGCGTCGGGGTGCGGCCGGACGAGACCGAGCCCGACCCCTTCGCCGTGGCGGCGCTGAAGGAGATCGGCATCGACCTCAGCCGGCACCGGCCGAAGGGCTTCGACGACCTCGACGACGACAATTTCGATCTGGTGATCTCGCTGTCGCCCGAGGCCCAGCACCGGGCGGTGGAGATGACCCGCACCACCGCCTGCGACCTGGAGTTCTGGAACACCTTCGACCCCACCGTGGTCGAGGGCAACCGCGAGGCCCGGATGGCTGCCTTCCGCCAGGTGCGCGACAGCCTGCTGGCCCGCATCCGCGAGCGCTTCGGCGAGCGGGCGAAGGAACGGGCGTGACGGCAGTGTCCCGGGGGCCGCGAATAGCAGGAACGCGGCACAAAACCGCACAAATTTCTTGACCCGGCAGGGCCGGTCGCCCACTTCTTGGGCGGATTCCCAAAATGGCGAGTTTGGATGGCCAAGGAAGATTTGATCGAGTTCTCGGGCACCGTGACCGAGCTTCTCCCCAACGCGATGTTCCGGGTGAAGCTCGACAACGACCATGAAGTTCTCGCGCACACCTCGGGCAAGATGCGCAAGAACCGCATCCGGGTGCTGGCGGGGGACCGGGTCAATGTCGAGATGACCCCGTACGACCTGTCCAAGGGTCGCATCACCTTCCGCTTCAAGTAACAGCCGTGCCCGATCCGGAAAGGACGGGCAGGACCGACCTGCTTGTTCTCGCCTCGGCCTCGCCGAGGCGTCTCGATTTGTTGCGCCAGATCGGCATCGTGCCGGACCAGGTCCTGCCCGCCGATCTCGACGAGACCCCGCTGAAGCGCGAGCTGCCCGGACCGCATGCTCGCCGCCTGGCCCAGGCCAAGGCGGAGGCGATTCGTGCCAGGACGCCCGGCGCCTTCATCCTGGCGGCCGACACCGTGGTCGGCTGCGGCCGGCGGATCCTGCCCAAGGCCGAGACCGATGCCGAGTTGCGGCAGTGCCTGGAGCTGCTGTCCGGCCGGCGCCACCGCGTTCATGGCGGCGTCTGCCTGATCGCGCCGGACGGCACCACACGCCACCGGCTGGTGCAGAGCAGCGTGATCTTCAAGCGCCTGACGCCGGACGAGATCGACGCCTATGTCGCCTCGGGCGAGGGCCGCGGCAAGGCCGGCGGCTACGCCATCCAGGGCCGGGCGGCGGCGCTGATCCGGGCGATTGAAGGCTCCTATTCCAACATCGTCGGCCTGCCGCTGTTCGAGACCTCGCAGCTGCTGTCCGGCGCGGGCTTCCGCTGGTGAAGACGGTCGAGATCACCTCCACGGACGGCGTGCTGCTGGCCGGGGTGGTGATCGACGGCCGCCTGACAGACCTGGCGGCCGAGCGCCTGTCGCAGCCCAGCCTGGCCGGCGCCGTGATGCTGGCGCGGGTCGAGCGGGTCGACCGCGTCTCCGCCGCCGCCTTCCTCGACATCGGCACCGGCCGCAGCGCCTTCCTGCCGTTGCGCGGGCCGGAGGCCGATTCGCTGCGCGCCGGCGCGCCGGTGATCGTGCAGATCGTCGCCGATCCGCGGGCCGAGAAGGGGGCCGAGGCCACGCGCGACGTGGCGCTGCCCGGCGCGGGGCTGATCCACCTGCCGTTCTCGGGCAGCGTGGCGGTGTCGAGCCGGCTGGGGCCTGCGGCAAAACGGGAGTGGCAGCAGCGCCTCGAGGGCGGCTGGATCGTCCGCGCCGCCAGCGCCGGCATGGCGGTCGACGCGGTGCTGGACGAGGCGACACGGCTGGCCCGGCGCTGGGAGGCGATCGCCGACCGGGCCGAGGCCACGCGCGCCCCGGCACTGCTGGAGCCGGCGCCCGGCGCCGCCCGCCGCCTGATTCTCGACCACCCGGATGCTGCCCGCATCGTCGTCGATGGCACCGCCTTGCTGCGGCCGCTGCAGCGCTGGGCCGAAGCGGCGGTTCCCGATGTCGCGCCCCGCATCGCCGCCGGCGCCGCGCCGCTGGGCGACGCGCTGGATGCGCTGCTGAACCCGACCGTGCCGCTGCCCTGCGGCGGCAGCATCACCATCGAGGCGACGCGGGCCCTGACCGTGATCGATGTCGATGGCGGCCGCGCCCCCGACCATGTCCGCGCCAACCGCGAGGCGGCGGTCGAGATCGCGCGGCAACTGCGGCTGCGCAACATCGGCGGCACGGTGGTGGTCGACTTCATCTCGATGCGCCGCGGCGGCGACCGCGCGGCCCTGCTGAACGCCTTCCGTGGCGTCCTGGCCGACGATCCGCTGCGGGTGCAGCTGGGCGAATCCCTCTCGCCGCTCGGCCTGGCCGAGTTGGCCCGCGAACGCCGCGGCCAGGCGTTGGCCGATGTCATTCACGGTTGAGCCTAAGGCCTTGAACCCGGCCCCCGACGAACCGATTCTGTGACCATGACCACGACGACCCCCGAGACCCGCGGGCACTGCCCGATCTGCCGCAAGCCGACGGTGCAGCAGTACCGTCCATTCTGCTCGCGCCGCTGTGCCGACATCGACCTGGGCCATTGGTTTTCAGAGAGTTACGCCATCCCGGCGAAGCCCGAGGACGAGCCCGAAGAAACATTGCAGCCGGATGAAGATCACCGCTAGACAGGCGGCGCCCGGTTTCCTATAAGCACGGCCTCCGCACCGCGGAGCCAACGGCGCCCAGGTAGCTCAGTTGGTAGAGCAGGTGACTGAAAATCACCGTGTCGGCAGTTCGATTCTGTCCCTGGGCACCATTTTCCTCATATCGTCGACAATCGCGCTTTCGCCGCTTAGGCCCCCGGGCCCGGTGCGAAGAAACAGCGGATCGCGCCGGTCGATTTGCGGCAGATCCAGTAGTCGCTGTCCTCGCTGCCCAGCGCTTTGAAGCGCGGCACGAACTCGCCGGTCGAGCGGATGCGGTAGCCCTCCGGGCTCACCTCGATATCCGCGCCCGGCCAGGGGGTGCAGTCGTGCTCGCCGCAGCAATGGTTGACGGTGCCGTATTCGACATAGCCGCCGCGGTTGATCCAGCTGTCATGCGCGGCCGCCGCAGCGGGCCCGAGGCAGGCTGCCGCCAGGATCGCCCATCCCGGCGCGTGCCGCCGGTGCCGTCGCCGCAGGCCCATCGGGACCCTCCATCCGCTGATCGGCGGACCATCCGGATCAAGATAGAGCGAAGCGGAGCGCGGGAAAGCCGTCCTCCCGCCGTTCACAAGCCCCGTGCTGCTGTTCCAGGCCGTGTCGCGGACCCTCACCGCGCGGCCCTGGATAGATACCTGCGGCGCCTGGCGCTACAGCTTCGCCTTGGCCTGCTCGGTCAGCGCCGCGCCATACTGATCCAAGAATCTCTCGCCGACATAGGCCGAGCCTTCCGCCGTCAGGTGGCCGTCGTCCCAGAACAGCAATGTTCCGTCCCGGTCGATCCGGCAATGCGTGCCGGTGCAGAACAGGTCCTCCGGCGCGAAGAACTTGGCGCCGGCGCGTTCCGCCACCTGGGCGACCAGGCGGTTGAGCTCGGCATGGTCGATTCCCTCGACCGGGGTTCCCGGGGCCGCATGCATGTTCTTGATGAAGAGAGCATAGGCGGGCGCATAGAAGGTCGGCGACTGGCCGGCGACGATGACGTCGATGCCGAGGCCCTTCAGCGCGCCGATGGTGTTGTCCAGCTGGGGGATGTCCTCCCGGTCCAGCAGCTCCCACCGGGCGGAGAGGAGGACGGTCTTCGGCGGGTTCTGCTTGATCAGCCCGAAGATGTGGTCGTCGAACGCGCCGCAGCCGGCATGGCGATACGCCGACAGGCCGAGGATCGGCGGGCAGGCCTGCGACGTCGCCTGGCCGACCCGCAGATCGCTGGCGGAAGCGCCCTTGGCCAGGCCGGCATAGAGATGGGCCCCGAAGCTGTCGCCCCAGATCAGCAGGTCCGGCGCCGGCTCGCCATAGCATTCCGCCGCCGGATAGTCGGCCGGGGGTTGGTCCTCCCGCCGGAAGCAGGTGCCCAGGCGGTAAAGCTCATTGTTCTTGTAATCCGCGTATTTGGCGATGATCGGGATCGCCTCGGGGAAGCGCTGCGGCCAGCCCTTGGTGACATAGGTGGCGCCGCCGACGCCGAGGAGCAGGACGGCGGCCGCGGCCGAGGCGCTGAAGATCCAGCGCCGGCCGAACCGGCTGCCCTTGCCGCGGAACGGCTGCTCGACATAGCGCCAGGACAGGGTGGCGGCCGCGACCGATGCGACGACGACCAGCGCGGTCTCGGCGGGCAGCAGCCCGCGGTCGGTCGAGTATTTGACGAAGACGATGATCGGCCAGTGCCAAAGATAGAGCGAATAGGAGATCTTGCCGATGAAGACGATCGGGCGCAGGCCCAGCAGCCGGGCGCCGAGGCTGCCGCCGCCGGCCCCGGCCCAGATGATCAGCGCCGCGCCGATGCAGGGCGGGGCCGCGTTCCACCCGGGGAACGGGTCGGTCGCGGACAGGGTGAAGACGCTGTACGCGATCAGCGCCAGCCCCAGCGCGGCGGCGCCCTCTCGCAGGCTGCGCGCCGCCGGGGCGGGGATGACGTTCAGCGCCAGGAGCGACCCGAGCAGCAGCTCCCACGCCCGAGCGGGCAGCAGGTAGAAGGTGGCGGTCGGATGCGGGCCGACACCCCAGAGATTGACGGCGAAGGACAGGGCGACGATCGCGATCAGCGCCGCATTCCGCGTCCCCCGGCCGGTCTTGGACAGGAGGTACAGCAGGATCGGGAAGACGATGTAGAACTGCTCCTCCACCGCCAGCGACCAGGTGTGGAGCAGCGGCTTCAGCTCCGACGGCGCCGCGAAATATCCCGACTCCAGGTAGAACAGGATGTTCGAAGTGAAGGAGACGGTGGCGATCACCGCCCGCGAAAAGGCCCGCAGGTCGAAGGGCAGCAGGATCACCGTGAAGGCGATGATCGACACCAGCAGCATGACGAACAGCGCCGGGAAGATCCGCCGCGCCCGGCGCTCGTAGAAGGCCAGGATCGAGAATTCGCCACGCCGGATATCGTCGGCCAGGATCGACGTGATCAAGTATCCGGAAATGACGAAGAAGACGTCGACGCCGACGAAGCCGCCGCCCAGCAGGGATATTCCGGCGTGATACAGGACCACCGGCACGACTGCGACCGCGCGCAGCCCATCGATATCTTTCCGGTAGCCGATCGACATGGGGCACCACGAATGAGCCTGTTGCCGTGCCGCTCTATCAAAGAAGCGGCCGCGGCGCCATCCCCCATCCAGGGGGCGCAGGCTGGTCCGCGAGCACGACTGCCGCTGTGGCCCTGCCCGTGCCCGGACGGTCAGCGCGGCGCCGCGAGTGTGCCGATGTGCCGGCAGGGCGGGCTTCGTTCGCGGAGAAGCCCGGGGGGCAGGGGATGGTGTCCGCCTGCCCCCGGGAAGGCCGGATCTATTCCGCCGGCGCGGCCGCCATCGCGCGCGGCCGTTCCAGGTCGGGCAGGAAGACGGTCAGCAGCCCGATCAGCGGCAGGAAGGCACAGACGCGGTAGACGAAGCCGATGCTGGTCAGGTCCGCCACCTCGCCCAGCACCGCGGCGCCGATGCCGCCCATGCCGAAGGCGAAGCCGAAGAACAGCCCGGCGATGGTGCCGGTCTTGCCCGGCACCAGCTCCTGCGCATAGACGACGATGGCGGAGAAGGCCGAGGCCAGGATCAGGCCGATGATGACGCTGAGGATCACGGTCCCGGTCAGCCCGACATAGGGCATCGCCAGGGTGAAGGGCAGCACGCCCAGGATCGACCCCCAGATCACGACTTTCCGGCCGAAGCGGTCACCGATCGGGCCGCCTGCCACCGTGCCGACAGCGACGGCACCGAGGAAGATGAACAGGTGGATCTGCGCCTGCTGCACCGACACGCCGAAGGTCTGAATCAGGTAGAAGGTGAAGTAGCTCGTCAGGCTGGCCATGTAGACGTATTTCGAGAACACCAGCAGGCCGAGGACGCCCAGCGACAGCCCCACCTTGCCGCGCGACAGGGCGATCGGCGCCATCGGGCGGCGCAGCCTGGCCGCCATGCTGCGTCGATGCCGCTGGTACCAGGCGCCGACGCCGGTCAGCACCAGGATCGCCAGCAGGGCGGCGGCGGAGAACCAGCCGATGCTGGCCTGGCCGCGCGGCAGCACGATGAAGGCGGCGAGCAGCGGGCCGATGGCCGAGCCGATATTGCCGCCGACCTGGAACACCGACTGCGCCAGCCCGTGCCGCCCGCCCGAGGCCAGCCGGGCGATGCGCGAGGATTCCGGATGAAAGACGGCGGAGCCCATGCCGACCATCGCCGCGCCCAGCAGCAGCAACGGGAAGGTGGTGGCCACCGAGAGGATGATGAGGCCGACCAGGGTGAAGCCCATGCCCAGCGGCAGCGAATAGGGCTGCGGCTTGCGGTCGGTGTAGAGGCCGATCGCCGGCTGCAGGATCGAGGCGGTGATATTGAACACCAGGGTGATCAGCCCGACCTGGCCGAAATCGAGGGCGAAATTCTTGGCGAGCATCGGATAGAGCGCCGGAAGCAGCGACTGCATCATGTCGTTCAGCAGATGGCTGAAGCTGATCGCGGCCAGGATGGTGAAAACCGTTCCGTCGGCGTTGGACCTTTGGTCCAGAGTTCCAGTCGTCATTCCGATGGTCCCGATGGCCGCTGAGCGGCGCATCACAGAGGCATCCGGCGGCGGGAGTGCCGTCGGCTTTGGCCAAGAATACGCCTTCCCGTCCGACCTGCTTTCGTGCTTTGGTCTATTCGTTTCGCGAGTGGGCCATGCGCAACACCACCTTCGTCCATGAGGATGCGCCCCGCGCCGTCGTCGCGCTCGGCAACGATTATCCGGCGCATTACGTGATCCTGCCGCACCGGCACCGGCGGTCGCAGCTGCTGTACGGCAGCAACGGCGTGCTGATGGTGCGGACCGAACAGGGGCGCTGGGTGGTGCCGCCGGAGCGTGCGGTCTGGATTCCGGGTGGCGTCACCCATGACGTGCAGCCGATCGGGGCGGTCAAGGTCCACAGCGTCTATGTCGAGCCCGACGCCGTGCCCGGCCTGCCGACCGATTGCCGCGTGGTCGGCGTCTCGGCGCTGATGAGCA
>NZ_JBCNNF010000240.1:0-10719 GCF_039594555.1 Inquilinus sp. | reverse complement strand
GACAGGCGCAAAAGGCTGGACAGGGCGCGGACGCCGGACCAGGTCAGCTCCTCCACCAGGATCGGGTCGCCGGGGTCGCTGAACGCCATCAGCGCCGCGGTGATGGCGTGCTCGGCGCCGCTGGTCACCAGCACGCGCTCGGGCCCGACCTCGATGCCGCGGCGGCGGATCCACTGCGCCCCGGCGGCGCGGTGCTCCCACTTCCCGGTATGGGCCTGGTAGTTGATCAGCTCGCCGAGCATGTTCGAGCCGGCAACGCGGCGCATGGCCTCGGCATATTCCGGGGCGATGACATGGGTCGGCGGCCGGTTGACGCCGAGCTCGATGGTCTGCGGCCCGCCGACCGCCGGCATATCGAGCGTGGCCTGGGACCGGGCGCCGGCCTTGACGAAGCTGCCGCGCCCGACCTCGCCGGCCACCAGGCCGCGGCGCTCGGCCTCGGCATAGGCGCGGCTGACGGTGCCGACGGTGACGCCGAGGCGCCAGGCCAGGTCGCGATGGGTCGGCAGCCGCTCCCCGACCTTCAGCCGGCCGGCATAGACGTCCTCGGCGATGGCGTCAGCGATGCGGAGATATTTCGGCCCCGCGCGGTCGACCAGCGACGGCATCCACATGGCGGCCTCCTGTTGTGTCCCGATTGTCTCGATCCGCATCACAGCATGAGCGGGACAATCGGGACAAGGACGGGCGGAATGCAGCAACGGCAGGGCAGGATTGTCTGGATGCGGCGGGTCTGGCGAGTCGAGCCCATCGCTGGCGACGGCATCACCCCGCCGGTCCGGCTGCCGTCGCCAGCCGCCCGGACCGGCATCGCCCTCCCCGACCCCGGAACCGGCCCTCGGAGTCGCAGCCGACCGTCGTGCCGACAGCCGCGCTTCGGTCCGTTCCGGTTGCAAACGTAAGACCTTTTGCAATCATCCGGAACCACAGCTCGAAAGAAAAGAAATGCAAAGCGCCTGCACTTCCATCGCCACAACGTTCCATGGCACTCGATTTGGCTCTAATTTTAGAAAGAACAGGGACAGAATTTATGATTTCACCATGCCGGAACTAGCACCGGTTCCTTAAGATGTCGAATGACGTTTCGGCCGGTCTTCCATGTCTTCGCAGCTTCCCCTTTTGCCGTTTGCTTGAGGGCCCGCTTGGCTAGGCTATGAAGTCTTAGAAGGTCGTCCGTACAACCATCATCCAACAGGGCTTGGCTTTCCGTCGCGAGGGGGGACGCGCGCTCTCCCGTCGTGCTCGACCGCACTCCAGCCGGGGCCCCCGCGCGGGGCACGCTCGCGCAACCATGCCCTGCCGGAAGATACCGGGGCCTTTCGCCCCGGCTGAAGTCTGCCTCGCGGCATTGCCGCCGCCCCGATCCTTTTCCGCACCGGCATTCCGCAGACCCGGATCGGCGCCCCGACGGATCGCCCCGAGGACGGGCCTTTCAACGTCGAAGTCGACATCGAGGAGGAGCGAGACATGTCCTTACGCATTGTCGCGGCTTCATTCGCTCTCTGCCTGGCGGCCGTCGCCCCGGGCCTGGCGGCGCCGCCGGGCGCGGCTGCTGATGCCGCCGGCGCGGCGCAGGCATCCCTGGCGCAGGCGGCGCCGCGGGCCGAGCCGGACCGGGTGGTGAACGACCCCACCATCTACAACACCGGGCCGGACGGGCAGGTGAACCTGGCCCAGGTGAACGAGACCACCTCGCTGAAGCACCACAGCATGGCGGTCGACGGCAAGCTGCTGCGCTTCACCGCCGGCGCCGGCCACCTGGTGGTCAACGGCGCCGACGGCAAGCCGGAGGCCGCCTTCTTCTACACCGCCTACACGCTGGACGGCGCGCCGAAGAACACGCGGCCGGTGACCTTCCTGTGGAATGGCGGCCCCGGCTCGGCCTCGATCTGGCTGCATATGGGGTCCTGGGCGCCGAAGCGGCTGAAGTCGGACGCGCCGACCATCATCAACCCGGCGCAGCAGCCCGACAGCTTCCCGCTGGTCGACAACGAGATCACGCTGCTGAAGCAGTCCGACCTGGTGTTCGTCGACCCGCCGGGCACCGGCTATTCCGCCGCCATCGCTCCGCACAAGAACCGCGACTGGTGGGGCGTGGATGCCGACGGCGTGGTGGTGGCGGACTTCATCACCCGCTACATCAACCAGTACAACCGCCAGAGCTCGCCGAAATACCTGTACGGCGAATCCTATGGCGGCATCCGCACGCCGATCGTGGCCAAGCTGCTGGAGCGGCAGGGCACCAGCCGCTACGCGCCGGACCCGACCGGCAAGCCGCCCGTCGTCCTGACCGGCGTGATCCTGAACTCGCCGATCCTCGACTACGCCTCGAACTGCGAGATGGAGGAGGCCGTCTCCTGCGGCGGCTACCTGCCCAGCTACGCGATGATGGCGAACTTCTTCAACAAGTCGCCGGCCCGCGGGTCGCAGACGATCCCGCAGTATCTCGAGAGCCTGCGCCAGTTCACCTCGGTCCGCTACGTGCCGGTGGAGGCGATGACCGCGGGGGCGCGCAAGAAGTTCCTCGACACGCAGAAGGGCTGGGTCCTGCTGAACGACCTGGTGGCCCGCGCGGCGCTGGACACGCTGACCTGGTACAAATCCTTCAAGCAGCTGCCGGGCGATTACCGGAACGAGCTGATGCCGGGCTACGAGCTGGGCCGCTATGACGGCCGGATGAAGGTGCCGGCCGGCAATTCCTATGCGCCCGACGACTACATCAACCTGGCCTTCCTGAACCAGTTCAAGCAGCTGATGCCGTATTACGTGAACTACCGCAGCGCCTCGACCTACGAGCCGCTGGGCAACGCCATCTACTACTGGAACTGGAACCACAACGGCACGACCGACCCGAACAGCCTGGGCGACATCCAGATCGCCCTGACCTACGACCCGGGGCTGAAATGGCTGGTGATGCACGGCTATGAGGACAACGCCACGCCGGGCTACCAGACCGAGCTCGACCTGATCGGCGTCGACCTCTACGACCGCATCCCGGTCAAGTGGTTCGAGGGCGGCCACATGACCTACAACACCGAGGCCTCGCGCCCGGCGCTGGAGGCGGTGATCAGCGACTTCTACGCCGCGCCGCCCTTCGGCTCCGACGCCCAGGTCGCGCAGCAGGCCAACGCCGACTAGCCAAGGAGGGGATCATGAGGATCAAGCATTGGGTGGCCCCGCTGGCCCTGGTGGCGGCGGGGATGGCGCTGGCCCAGCCGTCCTGGGGCTATGACGACGTGCGCAAGCCGGTGAAGCCGGCCGGCGCGCTGGCCCTGCGGACGGCGCCGGCGCCGAAGCCGAGCCCGGCGACGATGGCGCAGGGCGTGCAGGACGAGCTGGCGGCGCAGTTCCAGCGCGCGGCCGGGTCGCGCTCGTCGCTGACGGCGCAGGAGGCCCGGAAGGCCGGCTGGGGCTTCGTGGCCGACCATTTCGGCCAGATCGACACCTCCGGCAAGGGCTATGTCACCCTGGCCGAGATCGGAAGCTTCATGGCGGCGCGCTCGCCGCAGAGGCTGAGGGAGGGGGCGCCGCAGTAGAATGGTGGGGGGCGGCTCGGCTGAGCCGGGCCGCTCTTTCGGGACGAGACCGCTCCGTTGGCCGAGGTCGGCGGAGCGGACGTCTGTCGAGGAGCCAGCTTGGTCCCTCTTTGCCGCCAGGCCGCCTTGAGCGTCTGTTTGGAAAGCTGCGATGAGCCGGCATCCCCGTATTGCGCACACATGTGCCGGCACGCGATGGATGACGATCCGCCCACTTCGGAAGGATAGATCGCCGGAGAATGTCCCGCTTGGGTGAGGAGCGGTCACTGCGCGGGGCTCCCGGGAGCGGACATGGCTGCACTCGACCCAAAGGCGACAGATCCGGCCAGCTACCGGGATGCCTATCTTTGGCCCGGAGCCGGATCCTGGAAGATCAATATTTCGCCCGTGAGTGGATCCAGCACGGACCGTACGTCTGACAGAATAAAGAAATGGACGGGATGTTCTTTATGAGAAGGACGGATATTCGCAGTCACATGCTCCCACAAATCCCCAGCGTCCCGTCCCCATGCCACGTCATAAACCACTATTTCTTCGCCACCAGCCATCCTGACAATACTGGGCACACCCTCGCGCTGTTGTAGCAGCTTTCGAATAGCCGCTCCCAATCCCTCAGTGACGGGCCCCCAGCCCTGCGGCTCGATGTCAGGACCAGACACGATCGACTCCATTCACTACGCTCGAAAAGGTAGATGATCACACATTCGATCGGGAGAAGACTGGAATTTCCCGACTGGTAAAGCTGCAGCATATCATTTGTCCGCTTTCCGCCCTTCGCGGACGGTCGGGCCGAATGACGGCGCCCACAAGCGGCCCTCGCCCTCTGTGCCGAAGGAGGACCTGACCCGATTCGGACCAAGGCGGCCATGTCCGGTATCAGGCACCATTGGATCACCGGCTATGTCCGCTTCAGAGAAGCCAAGAGGGCCGGCGATTGTCCGCTTCGAGCCGATTGCGGTCGGAGCCGGGGTGTCATTCCGGCCCCCGCAGTCAGGTGACCCGGGGCTCGGTCACCCCGCATCGACATGTTTCAAGGTCACACAATGTTCATTGCGCAGCCGGCTCATTTCGTTCATGATATGTTCTATGAACAAGGCGTGCTCCGTCCCAACCCGGCAGCCGACCGCCCCGGGCCTCGACCCGGCCGAGGCGGCGCGCGCCGGCCGCATGCTCGACCGGCTGGCCGAGATGGCGATGGAGCAGGCGGAGGCGACGCACAAGGCCCTGCTGGCCGCCGTCGCCGCCGGCGAGGCGACGCAGGCCAAGGAGTTCGGCCTGGCCTTCGACCGCGCCTCCCGCGGCGTCCGCCGCAGCCTGGCGCTGCAGGTCCTGCTCGCCCGCAAGCGGCAGGAGATCGCGGCCAAGGCCGCCGCCGAGGCCCGGGGCCAGGCCACGGAGATGGAGAAGCGCCGCCAGCGGGTGGCCCGCGCCGTCAGCTGCTCGGTCGCCGCCGATCGCGACCTCGATGCCGACACCTGCGAGGCGCAGATCGCCGCGATGTGGCGCCGGCTGGTCGACGACCCGGAGATCGATGCCGGCCTCGCCGGGCAGCCGCTGGAGGCGATCGTCTTCCAGCTCTGCCGCGACATGCGCATCCGCCCCGACCCCGCCTGGCTGAACCCGGACTATTCCGGCGCCGACTGGTTCGGGCGCCGCCGCAAGGCCGCCGGGGACGGGGAGCCGGACGGCAAGCCTCCCACGCCCTGGTGGCCCGAGGACGGGCCGGATGCCGGCCGCTACTGGCATCTCGACCAGAGCGACAAGGTCCCGGACCAGGGCTGGTACGACATCGAGACCGGCGAACGGCTCGACAGCGCCCCCTGGCTGCTGAAGCCCGGCGGCGGGTGACAGACCGATGTTTGGCGCGACCGCGTGGGTCGGGTTCGCCGGGGCGAAGCCGACCGTCGCGCCGCTGCACCCTGGGTTCGCGTGCCGCGAACCCAACCTACGAAACCATCACCAGCCTGCCTTCCGCTCTCTCTCTCTCTCTCTCTCCCGCAGGGGAGGGCCGGCGTTAGGCGTGGAACAGCTCGCTGACGGATTCTCCCGCATGGATCCGACGGATCGCCTCGGCCAGGGCGGGGGCGACGGAGAGGACCACCAGCTTGGGGTGGCGTCCGGCGCCCTCCACCGGGATGGTGTTGGTGCAGACGATCTCCAGCACGTCGTCCTGGGCGCCGAGCCGCTCCAGCGCGCCGCCGGAGAACAGGCCGTGCGTGCACGCGACGCGGATCGACCGCGCGCCGTGGCGGCGGAGATGGCCCAGCAGCTCCAGCACCGTGCTGCCCTTGGCGATCTCGTCGTCGATGACGATGACGTCCTTGCCGCGCACCTCGCCGATGATGGTGCTGATCTCGACGCGGTCGTTCTCGTAGCGCTGCTTGGCGCCCATGGCGACGCCGGCGCCCAGCAGCCGCGCGAAGGCGGAGGCCTCCTTGGCATAGCCGAGGTCCGGCGACACGACGACGGCGTTGGCGAGGTCGTGCCGGCGGAAATGGCCGGCAAGCTCGCCGAGGGCGTGGAGATGGTCCACCGGCACGCTGAAGAAGCCGTGGACCTGGGGCGAATGCAGGGCCAGCGTCAGGACCCGGTCGGCCCCCGCCGCGACCAGCAGGTCCGCCACCAGCCGGCCGCCGATCGAGATCCGCGGCGCGTCCTTCTTGTCCGACCGGGCATAGGCGTAGTGCGGCATCACCACGGTGATCCGCGAGGCCGAGGCGCCGCGGGCCGCGTTGATCATCAGCAGCAGCTCGACCAGATGCTCCTGCACCGGAGGATTGAGGGGCTGGACCAGGAAGACGTCGCGTTCGCGGCAATTCGCCTGCAGCTGGACCTGAAGGCAGTCATTGGCGAAGCGCTGGACCCGGGAGGGCAGCAGCGGCACGCCCAACCTCATGCAGATCTCCGCCGCCAGGCCGGGATGCGCGCTTCCGGAAAAGACAGCTAGGTCCGTCATCGGTCCCCCTGGTTGCCCGGGCCTTCGGAACGGCGCCAAGCTAGGGGCGGCGGATGGCCTTGTCCATGAACGGGCCTTGCCCCCGGGCGCGCATCGGGGATGCCGCAATCGCGCGGGCGGAGAGGGTTTCATGACGGTATCTACCGCATTTGGCCGGCCTCGTGGCCCCGCCGCGGCATCAAGCCTCTCGCCCGCCGCCGTATATCGCTCTATATAGCGAAGCGGCACGGGAGCTGGAGATCCGCATGGTGCGCGAGGACGAGATCCGGGCGGCCGAACGCGCCGTCGAATGGCCGGAGGCCGCCGATGCCGGCCTGGTCTTCATCGGCCGCATCCACACCCCCTGGACCAGCCGCATGGACTGCCCGCGCCAGGGCCGCCAGGACGGCCCGACCTGCCGGATCGAGGTGTTCGCGCCCTGGGACCAGGCGCTGGACGGCGTCGCCGAGTTCGAAAGGCTCGAGATCCTGTACTGGCTGCACCGGTCGCGCCGCGACCTGGTGCGGCAGAGCCCGAAGAATGACGGCACCACCCGCGGCACCTTCTCGCTGCGGTCGCCGGTGCGGCCGAACCCGATCGGCACCGCGATGGTCACGCTGGTCGGCATCGAGGGATCGATCCTGCTGGTGCGCGGGCTGGACTGCCTGGACGGCACGCCGCTGATCGACATCAAGCCCGACCGCTGCGCCTTCACGCCGCTCGCCCCGCCGACGCCCGGCGATGCCGACGTGGGAGATCCCTGACATGCTTCGCCGCCGCGGCGCCCTGGCCGCCCTGATCGCCGCCCTGGCCCTGGCGGTCGCGCCGGCGGCCCGGGCCCGCACCGTCACCGATTCCGCCGGCCGGCAGGTCGAGATCCCGGACCATGTGCAGCGGGTCTTCGCCGCCGGCCCGCCGGCCTCGATCCTCGTCACCATGCTGGCGCCGCAGACCATGACCGGCTGGGTGCGGGCGCCGCGGGCGGAGGACAAGCCGTTCCTGCTGCCCGCCGTGCGCGACCTGCCGGAGACCGGCCGCCTGACCGGCAAGGGCGACACGGTCAACCTCGAACAGCTGCTGGCCGCCAAGCCCGATCTGATCGTCGATTTCGGCACCATCAGCGACACCTACAAATCGCTGGCTGACCGGGTGCAGCAGCAGACCGGCATCCCGTATCTGCTGATCGACGGCAGCTTCCCCAACACCCCGGCGGCGCTGCGCCTGCTGGCCGGCATCCTCGGCGTGCCGGAGCGGGGCGAGGCGCTGGCCAAGGCGGCGGAGGCGATCTTCGCCCAGGTCGACGCCGTGCTGGCCAAGGTGCCGGCCGGCCGGCGCCCGAAGGTCTATCTCGCCCGCGGGGCGGAGGGGCTGGAGAGCGGCTCGCGCGGGTCGATCACCACCGAGATCCTGGAGCGGGTCGGCGCCGTCAACGTGGTCGAGGGCCTGCGCGACAAGGGCGGCCTCGTCACCGTCTCGCGCGAGCAGGTGATCGCCTGGGCGCCGGACACCATCGTCGCGCTCGACCGCCGCTTTGCCGAAGGCGTCGCCGCGAATCCGGACTGGCAACCGGTACCGGCGGTGAAGGCCGACCGTGTCTTCCTGTCGCCGGGCCTGCCCTTCGGCTTCGTCGACGTCCCGCCCTCGGCCAACCGGCTGATCGGCCTGACTTGGCTGCTGCACACGCTGTATCCGGAGCAGGCGCCGGGCGACCTGCGCGACCAAGTCCGCGGCTTCTACCACCTGTTCTACCAGGTCGACCTCACCGATGCCGACCTGGACCGCCTGCTCGACGGCGCCGGGGGCTAAGACCGGCGCGGTGCGGACGGTAACGGTCCTTCTCGTCCTGACGGTCCTGCTGATCGCGACGGTGCTGGTCGCCGCCGGCATCGGCCCGTACCGCGTTCCGCCGCAGGAGGTGCTGGCCGCGCTCTGGCGCCGCGTCTTCGGCGGAGTGATCGATCCGACGGCGGAGACGGTGCTGTTCCGCATCCGCCTGCCGCGGGTGCTGGCGGCGATGCTGGTCGGCGCCGCGCTCTCCGCCGCCGGCGCCGCCTATCAGAGCCTGTTCCGCAACCCGCTGGTGTCGCCGGACATCCTCGGCGTCTCCACCGGCGCCGGCTTCGGCGCGGTGCTGGGCATCCTGCTGGGGCTGCCGGTGGCGGCGATCCAGCTGCTCGGCTTCGGCGGCGGGCTGGTCACCGTGGCCGCGGTCGGCGCCCTGGCCCGGGCGCTGCGGGGCGGCGGCGACGTGCTGGTGCTGGTCCTGGCCGGGATCGTGGTCGGCGCGCTGGCCGGGGCCGCGATCTCCCTGGTCAAGGTGCTGGCCGACCCCTATGACCAGCTGCCGGCCATCACCTTCTGGCTGCTCGGCAGCCTGGCCGGGGTGAAGGTCGACGACGTGGCGGCGGTGCTGCCGGCGGTGCTGGTCGGCCTCGTGCCCCTGATCCTGCTGCGCTGGCGCATCGGCGTGCTGTCGCTGGGCGACGACGAGGCGCGGGCGCTGGGCGTCGACGTGCCGCGGCTGCGCCTGCTGGTGATCGGCGCGGCCACGCTGGTCACGTCCGCGGTGGTCGCGATCTCCGGCGTCATCGGCTGGGTCGGGCTGATGGTGCCGCATATGGCCCGGCTGCTGGTGGGGCCGCGCTTCGACCGGCTGCTGCCGGCGGCGATCCTGCTGGGTGCAGCCTTCATGCTGGCGATCGACACGCTGGCGCGTTCCGCCGCCGAGATCGAGATCCCGCTCGGTGTCCTGACTGCCGCGATCGGCGGCCCGATCTTCGTCTGGCTGCTGGCGCATGGCAGGCGGAGGCGGCTGCCGTGAGCCGGCGAGACACGCCATTTCAGGCCCAGCCCTTTTTAGTCCCCCCTCCCCTTGCGGGAGGGGGGCAGGGGGAGGGGTCTGCGCGCGTCCGCGCGCGAATGGTAAGGAAGCCGATTTCGCCATCCGCATCGGCCTGCCGCAGTCCGGGCCGGTTATTGCGTCGAGAACCCCCTCCCCCTACCCCCCTCCCGCGAGGGGAGGGGGGACTCGTTGGGTCTCAGTCTGATGTGGACGGGGACCGGCCATGACCGCGCTCTCCGCCGAAGGCCTCACCATCGGTTATGGCGGTACGGCCGTCGCCGCCGGCATCGACCTGGCGCTGGAGGCGGGTACGGTCACCTGCCTGCTCGGGCCGAACGGGGTCGGCAAGACCACGCTGTTCAAGACGCTGCTGGGCCTGATCCCGCCGCTGGCCGGCACCGTCCGGGTCGGCGGCGAGGCGCTGGAGCGGCTGCGGCCGGCGGCCGTCGCCCGGCGCGTCGCCTATGTACCGCAGGCCTATCCCGGCGATTTCGCCTACAGCGTGCTCGACCTCGTGGTGATGGGGCGGACCGCGGCGCTCGGCGCCTTTGCAACTCCCGGCAAGGCCGATCTCGACATCGCCATGCGGGCGCTCGACACGCTGGGCATCGCGGCTTTGGCGTCGCGGGATTCGACCCGGATCTCCGGCGGCCAACGGCAGCTGGCGCTGATCGCCCGCGCTTTGGCGCAGCAGGCCGGGGTGGTGGTGATGGACGAGCCGACGGCCAGCCTCGACCTCGGCAACCGCCTCAGGGTGCTGGACCGGATCCGCGCCCTGGCCGCCGACGGGCTGGCGGTGCTGGTCTCGACCCATGAGCCGGAACACGCCTTCGCCGTCGCCGACCGGGTGGCGGTGCTGGAGCCGGGCGGCGGCTTCGAGACTGGGCCGGTCGACGCGGTGCTGACGCCGGAGCGGCTGACCCGGCTGTACGGCGTAGCCCTCACCGTCGAGCGCACGCCCGGCGGACGGCGGGTGGTCAGCCCGGTCGGGCAGGCATGACCAATCCGGGGCTGGTCAAGCCCGGCCATAGTTGCGACAAGGGCGGCCTCTCTCGGATCCTCGGCACATGACCCTCCTGCTCGGCCTCCGCAACGCCGCCGTCACCTTCGGCGGCACGCCCCTCTGGACCGGCGTCGACCTGGCGCTTTCGGCCGGCGACAAGGCCTGCCTGGTCGGCCGCAACGGCAGCGGCAAGTCGACCATCCTGAAGGCGCTGGCCGGGGCGATCGACCTGGACGGCGGCGAGCGCTTCGTCCAGCCCGGCGTCCGCATCGCCTATCTGGCGCAGGAGCCGGACCTGTCGGCCCACGCCACCGTGGCCGACTACGTCGCCTCCGCCCTGCCGGCCGACCGCGCCCACGACCATTGGCGGGTCGAGCAGGTGCTGGCGGCGGTGAAGCTGGAC
>NZ_JBCNNF010000024.1:0-30804 GCF_039594555.1 Inquilinus sp. | reverse complement strand
CGAAGGCGGGCTGAAAAGGCACCTGTCATCCGTCATTGCGAGGAGGCGAAGCCGACGAAGCAATCCATCGTCCCGCACGAGCGGATGCATGGATTGCTTCGCTGCGCTCGCAATGACGGTATGGGGGCCTTCAGGACCGGTGCCGCCGCGGCAAAGGGCCCGGACCCTAAGCCGCCACATCCTCCCGATGCGCGTAAATGTGATCCACGATGCCCCAGGCCTTCGCCTCCGCCGCGGTCATGAAGCGGTCGCGATCCAATGTGCGCTCGACCTCCTCATAGGTCCGGCCGCAATGCCGAGCATAGATCTCGTTCACCTGGCGCTTCAGCCGGACGATGTCCTCGGCATGGCGCTCGATGTCCGAGGCCTGGCCCTGGAAGCCGCCGGAGGGCTGGTGCAGCACCACCCGGGCATTGGGCAGGGCGATGCGCCGGCCCGGCGCGCCGGCCATCAGCAGGAAGGAGCCCATCGACCCCGCCGTGCCCATGCATACGGTCGACACCGGGCTCTTGATGTATTGCATCGTGTCGTAGATCGCGAGGCCGCTGCTGACCACCCCGCCGGGCGAATTGATGTACATCGCGATCTCGCGCCGCGGATCCTCCGATTCCAGGAACAGCAGCTGGGCGCAGATCAGCGCCGAGACGCCGTCGTCGATCGGGCCGTTCAGGAACACGATGCGGTCGCGCAGCAGGCGGGAGAAGATGTCGAAGGCGCGGTCGCCGCGGCCCGACTGCTCCACCACCATCGGCACCAGATTCATCGTCACGCCGCCCATCGCATCCTCCCGCCGATCGCCGAAGCTTTGATCCGTGGCCGGGCCGCCGGGCGGGACCGCCGCGGTGCCGGCCGTCCTGTCCAGGGCACCGCCCGGGCCTCGGCGCCGAAGCCGCTGTGGACGATGCGCAGCCGGGTGCCGCCGGCCGCGGTGCCGTCCAGGGTGAAGGTCACCACCGTGTCCAGCGGCCGGGCCTCCGCGTCGCGGCCGCGCCAGCTGTAACGCAGCAGCCGCGGCGGCTCCGCCGCCAGCACCTCGCCATCCACCGGCTTGTCGGTGCCGGGCGCGCCGCGCAGGGTGAAGCGCCGCCCCTCCTCCGCCTTGATGTCGTTCGGCAGCAGCCAAGCGGCCAGCAGCTCCGGCTCGGTCAGCGCCCGCCACACCTTCTCCGGCGGATGGTCCAGGTCGCAATCGACGACGACAGCGTCATCCGGCGTCGGTTCACTCATCATCCATGTCCTCGAGCAGGGTCTTGAGGCGGTCCACCTTCTCCGGCCAGAAGGCGCGGTAGCGGTCGATCCAGCCGGCCAGCGGCGCCAAGCCCTCCGGCGCGGCACGGTAATAGACGAAGCGGCCGTCGCGCCGCTCCGCCACCAGCCCGGCCCGGCGCAGCGCGGCGAGGTGCTGCGAGATCGCGGGCTGCGACACGGCGAAGCCGGCCTTCAGCTCGGTCACGCTCAGCTCGCCCTCCGCCAGCCGCTCGAACACGGCGCGGCGGGTCGGGTCGGCCAGGGCCTGGAAGATCTCGGGCGCGGTCATGCGAACATATAAGCGGATACTTATTCGATTCGCAACGCCGCTCGCACCCGGCGGCTGCAGACTCGCGCCACGATTGTCACTCCCGCTGGCCAAGGCCGGCCACCAACCTAGGTGATGACCAGCACCGAGCGATGAGCCGGCTGGATCCGCGCTTCGCCCCCGAGGCGCGGGAACGTGCCCCGATCAGGAGGTCGCAGACCATGACGAACGCAGCCGAGACCAGGCTTTCCATTCCGAACACGCCGCCGGTCGTGTCGCCCGAGGAGTGGGAGAAGGCCCACCGGCAGCTGCTGGTGAAGGAGAAGGCCCACACCCGCGCCCGCGATGCCCTGGCCGCCGAGCGCCGGCGCATGCCGTGGATGGAGGTGAGCACCGACTATGTGTTCGAGGGGCCGGCGGGCAGGCTCGGCCTGCTCGACCTGTTCCAGGGCCGGCGCCAGCTGATCGTCTACCGCGCCTTCTTCGAGCCGGGCGTGCACGGTTGGCCCGAGCATGCCTGCATCGGCTGCTCTATGGTCGCCGACCAGGTCGCGCATCCGGCGCATCTGAACGCCCGCGACACCACCCTGGTCTTCGCCTCGCGGGCGCCGCAGGCCGACATCGCCCGGCTGAAGGCGCAGATGGGCTGGACCACCATCCCCTGGGTCACGGTCACCGACAGCTTCGACGCCGATTTCGGCGTGGATGAGTGGCACGGCACCAACGTGTTCTTCCGCGACGGCGACCGGGTGTTCCGCACCTATTTCGTCAACAACCGCGGCGACGAGCAGATGGGCGGCACCTGGAACTATCTCGACATCACCCCGCTGGGCCGGCAGGAGGTGTGGGAGGATTCGCCCGAGGGCTATCCCCAGACGCCGACCTACAAATGGTGGAACTGGAACGACAGCTATGTCGAGGGCGCGGCACCCGACAAGCGCTGGGTCGAGGTGTCGGATGCCGGCGAGGCGGCCTTCCGCAACAAGGAGACGGGCTCGCCATCGTAAGCAGGCCGATGTGAAGGCTTGCCGCCAGGGGGCGGTCGCGATGATCCGCGGCCGCCCTCTGGCTTGTTTGGATCGGAGCGAAGCGGTGGACCGATCTCCACACCGGCGCGGGAGAAAGCAGGCACCTCGCAACCACGAGATCCGGTGAAATCCACTTTGACGCCATTTATTCAGCGTCCTGATTTCGATCAGGCAATTTCCAAAATAATAACCAGCCATATTCCCCCAAAAATCGCTTTGCATTTTATCCGAACCCATCTCATTAAATCAAAATGAGTGCACTTTTCTGAGAAAAAATTCTTTTGACTCTGTAAAACTCAGAACGCTAAATAAAGGCAGATCAAAAGAAATCCCCTCATCCAAGAATATTCACCCGACTATGAGCAAGTCGGCACGGCTGTTACTGACTTACGGCCATCGCGCCTGACCCTGCACCACTCCGGACAAAAGACACGGACCGACCCGCGCTTTGCGAGCGCAGGACGACGTCCGGCGGCCGGGTGGCGCCCTGAAGGAGAGGTTCCATCATGTCCACCGTTCCCGGCACCCGGCCGCTGACGATCTTCGACACCAGCCTGCGCGACGGCGAGCAGGCGCCCGGCAACGCCATGACGCTGCCGCAGAAGCTGCGCATCGCCCGCGAGCTGGAGGCGCTGGGCGTGAACACGATCGAGGCCGGATTCCCGGCGGCCTCCGACAACGACCTCGCCGCCGTGCGCGCCATCGCCGAGGCGGTGCGCTACAGCCGGATCTGCGCCTTCGCCCGCGCCAGCCGCATCGACATCGAGGCCGCGGCCAGGGCGGTGGAGCCGGCCCGCGCGTCGCAGATCGAGATCCTGGGCGTCGCCTCGGAGATCCATCTGCGCCACAAGCGCCAGATCAGCCGCCAGCAGGCGCTGGAGGAGATCGAGGGCGCGGTCGAGCTGGCCCGCAGCATCGGCTTCGACGACATCTGCGTCGCGCCGGAGGACGCCACCCGCGCCGACCCGGCCTTCCTGGGCGCGATGTGCGCAGCCGCCGCCCGCGCCGGCGCCACCATGATCCTGATCCCCGACACGGTCGGCTGCCTGCTGCCCGGCCGGGTGGCGGCCCTGGTCGAGACCGTGCGGGCCAGCGTGCCGGAAACGGTCAAGGTGGCGATGCATGCCCATGACGACCTCGGCCTGGCGGTCGCCAACACCCTGGCGGCGATCGAGGCAGGGATCGACGAGATCCAGGTCACCCTGTGCGGCATCGGCGAGCGCGCCGGCAACTGCGCGCTGGAGGAGGTGGTCGCGGCCCTGGCCGCCCATCCCGCGCATTTCGGCCGGTCGACCACCATCGATGTCCGCCGGGTCTACGCCGCCTGCCGGCTGCTGATCGAGACGCTGGCCCTGCCGATGGCGCGCGGCAAGGCGGTGATCGGCGAGAACGCCTTCGCCACCGCCGCCGGCATCCACCAGGCCGCCATCATCCGCAATCCGCAGACCTATGAGTTCCTGGAGCCGGACATGTTCGGCGCCGAGCGGCGGATGGTGATCAGCCGCCATTCCGGCCGGCACGCGCTGAAGGCGAAGATCGAGGCCTTCGGCCTGGCGCCGACGCCCGGCCTGATCGAATCCCTCTATCGCGAGCTGACGGCGTCGGCCGAGCCGGTCTGCAGCGACAGCACCCTGCGCAGCCTGGTCCTGCGCAACGCGGCGGAGGCGGCGGCGCCGGTCTGAGCCGCCCCTCTCCGATCCCGATTTCAATAGAGCGAAAAGACGAGGCGTTCGCATGGACGTGCATCTTGCCGAGACCGTCACCGGCTACCAGACGCTGGTGGCGACGCTGGAATCCTGGGGCATCGAGCTCTGCGCCGGCGTCACCGGCGGCGGCACGATCCGCTTCCTGGAGTACCTGCCCCCGCGGCGCCCGGACGACGAGGCGGCCGCCGCCGGCGAGCCTGATGGGATGAAGTTCCTGACGCTCGGCGAATACGCCGCCGGCTTCGTCCCGCTCGGCAGCTACCTGGCCACCGGCCGCATCGCCGCCGGCATCGCCACCACCGGCGCCGCCACCAAGCTGCTGGGCTGCGGCCTGAGCGACGCCAAGCTGCACGACATCCCGGCGGTCTACATCGTCGCCGCCTCGCCGGCCGAGACCGAGGGGCTGAGCCCGCTGCAGGACACCAGCCCGCTGGGCAGCAACATGCTGGCGCAGCTGCGGGCGGAGCTGCCGGACGGCGTCTTCGTGCTGGACCACGCCGCCACCCTGCGGCAGCGGCTGCGCCAGGCCGAGGACCGGCTGCGTCGCTGCCAGCCGGTGGTGCTGGTGCTGGACCATGGCGCACTGCAGGCCGAGATGGCGCCGCACCGCGCCGCGCCGGAGGCGGCGCCGGCCCTTGACCCGGCCGAGGCGGACGCCTTCGCCGAGGCCTTTTGCCGGCGCAGCCAGGGCCGGCGCGTCGTCATCCTGGCCGGGGAGGAGCTGGCGCGGCTGCCCGACGCACCGCGCCTGACCACCCGGCTGTGCGAGGCGCTGGGCGCCCCGATCGTCTGGAGCATCAACGGCGCCAACGGCGTCGAGCGCGCCAACCCCCTCGGCCACGGCTATATCGGCTTCGGCGGCAACGACGCCGCGGCCCGGCTGTGGCGCGGCATCGGGCCGGAGGATGTGCTGCTGGTGCTGGGCGCCTGCCCGGACGAGTACACGGTCAACCTGGCGCCCTACGCCGCCGGCGACACCTTCGTGCTGACCGGCCTGCCGGAGGGCTACGGCCAGGTCGAGGGCGGGTTCGGGCACCGCGCCGCCGGCGGCTACCGGCAGCTCGTCGCCCCGCTGGACCCGGCGCTGCGCTCGCTCCTCGCCCGGATCGAGCGGCAGCCGCCGGAGACCCGCCGCGCCGACCCGGCGCCGGACGACCTGAACACCCGCCGCCCCGGCCCGCCGCGCCCCGGCCATGCCGACATGGCGGCGCTGTTCCGCGCGCTCGACACGCGCTGGCGGCCGGGCACGATCGGCTTCGACGATGTCTGCCTGGCCTACAAGGACCGGCAATTCGTGCTGCAACGCCCGAACCCGCAGGCCCGCTTCTTCTCGCTCTATCGCGGCTCGGCCATGGGCAATGTGCTGGGCCTGGCGATCGGCGCCCGGCTGGCGGCGCCGGAGAGCGATGTCGTCGGCTTCACCGGCGACGGCTGCTTCCGGCTGTTCGCCGGCTGCCTGGCGGAGGCCCGCGACCTCGGGATCCTGCTGTTCCTCCTGGACAATGCCAGCTACGGCATCATCGAGCAGGGGGTGCAGACGATCATCCCGGACGCGCCGGCCGCGCGCCGCCACAACCGCCTGGATGGGATGGACTACGCCGCCATGGCCGAGGCCTGCGGCTGGCGGTCGGCGGCGCTGCGGCCCGATCTGGCCAACCTGGACGACATCCTCGCCGCCCACCGCGCCGGCCGGCTCTCGACCCTGGTCACCGTGCCGGTCGATTCCGCCCACATCCTTGGCATCAACCCGCGCGCGAGCAACCTGTGACCCCGCATTCCGGAGCCCGCCCCGTGAGCCTGGCCCTCGACCCCGATTTCCTGCGTCTCCTCGCCGGCAGCCATGCCCGGCTGGTCGGCACGCCGCTGCTGCCGGAGGATGCCGGCGACGACGCCGACCGGGCGCAGTGGCTCTACGAATCCGCGCCGTTCTGCGTGCTGGCGCACAACACCGATGCCGATCCGCGCTTCGTCTACGCCAACAAGGCCGCCCAGGCCCGGTTCGAATATGGCTGGGACGAGTTCACCACCCTGCCCTCCCGCTTCTCCGCCGAGGCGCCGGACCGGGCGGAGCGGCAGCGCCTGCTGGACGCGGTGACCCGCGACGGCTTCATCGCCGATTACCGCGGCATCCGCATCGCCAAGTCGGGCCGCCGATTCCGGATCGAGAACGCGGTCGTCTGGCAGCTGATCGACGAGGCCGGCACCCTGCACGGCCAGGCCGCGGCGTTCGGGGAATGGCGGGAGGTGTAGGGACGCGGTCGTTGGGGACAGCCGGTGCTTTGGTTACTCGCGCCGGTTGGCCCGATCCCGTACGGCTTGACGGCTTGTTCCGACCGCTATCGATCCGGCGCTGTCGTCTCAGACTACGGCGTCGTTGCGGCGGCGCTCGCCAGCTCTTCCAGTTCGCCAGACCTGAATGACCACCTTCCGAGTATCCGGGACCCTTTGATGTCGATCTCATAACGGTTGCCGGCCATTCCGGCTGCGACACCGGAAAGGTGCTCAATCGTCACCTGGTGATCGGCAATGATCGCCCCCGCTCCAGTGGGCACACCCTGCAACACACCAGGGTGAAGCCGCTTCCCGCCCATTGCCTTTCCTATTTCTATGAACACGAGGCGGAGATACTCCGGCCAATATTCGGGATTAGTGTTCTGCTTCATATGTTCAAGCATGCGTGGAGGATACTCCACTCGTCAATGGCAGGAAGCCGCCTCTCCCGGTCAACCGGGCAACCCGGAGTATTCGCAGACACCGCCATCACACGGCTCCCTTGGGATTTTCGATCCCGAGCCCGGCCAGTTGATCGCAGAGCCAGCGCCAGCAGGCGGGGGCGCGGTCGGGCATCTGGGCCAGGCCGGTGCCGATGCCGTCGGCCGGCATCACCACCGTCCCGCCGGCGGCGAGGTGGTCGCGGAGGCGGTCGAGCGCCGGGGCAGCATGCTCCTGCAGCCGCGCCAGGTCGGCATCGGTCAGGAAGGCGTTGGCCACCAGGCTCGGCGCCCGCTTCGTCGCAATCCCGACCGCGTTCGGCTCGCCCCGCGCGGCGGCCGCCTGCCCTCCCAGGCCGCGCTCCACGAAATTGTCGCCGAACACATAGAGCGCCTGCGGATGGGCCCGGATCTCCTCACGGCTGTAGCGCGCGACATACTCGACCGGCATCTGATCCTCCTCGGGGCCGTCCGGCCCGATCCTCTCACAGGCTACGGTGAACATTTTGTGCCCTTGCATGATCGATCAACTATGTTCATGATACGTTCTATGGATGAGGCGCAGACTCCCCGTGGCGAGACCCGGCCGGGCGACCCCGACCTGCATTGGACGGAGTGGGCGCTCGATCGGCTGCGCGAGGTGGTGGAGCTCGACATCCGCACCATGCGGGCGACGGTGCGGGAGCACGAGCAGATCCTGCGCGGCGCTGAGATGCCGGACTATCCGCTGATGCAGTCCCGCCTCGCCCGCTCGGTGCGGCTGTCGCTCGCGATGACCGAGCGGATCCGGCGCGACTACCTGCTGCGCAAGCAGGAGCGGATCGCGTCGGGCGAGCAGGAGCGGCGCCGGCGGAAGCGGGAGCAGGCGACGGAGATCGCGGTCAAGGCGATCGCCAGGCCCGCCGATCCTGAGGATGCCGAGCGTGTCCGGTTGCTCGTTCGGGAGAAGCTGACCGAGAACGAAATCCTCGACGTGCAGATCGATACCCTGTCACCGGAAGAGTTCGTGCGCGAGGTGAGCCGCAGGATCGGCCTGCCGCCCGACCCGTCCTGGCTGCCGCCGGGATGTATCGACGAGGCCGTGACCGTCGCTGCCGTGGCCGAGCCTGCGGAGGCCCGGCCTCGACCGGCGGACGAGTCCGTCGCCGGCCGGCTCATGCCGGCACCGATGAAACCGGACAGCAGCTAGCCGCATATTCCCACCTCGTCATTGCGAGGAGGCGAAGCCGACGAAGCAATCCATCGGCCCGCCAGAGCGGTTGCATGGATTGCTTCCCCCGGCTCAAGGCCGGGGTCGCAATGACGGTATGGGCCGCAGAATCAGTGTTCAAAACCGATGGTTTTGCCTCTCCCGCTTGCGGGAAAGGTCGGAGGCGCTTGCACCTCCGGGTGAGGGGGTTTTGTCGAGGCCGGGGCCCGCCTTCACCCGGTCTCGCTGCGCGAGCCCGACCTCTCTCGCCAGGCGGGAGAGGCAATCCGAGAAGATGAGCGGCATCGGGCAACAGGAGGGTAAGGAGGAACCGCCCGCAAGAGATAAAGGCGCCCCCTCCCCTACCGCCCGAACAGGCGCGGATACTCGGTCTTCGCCAGCGCCTCGCGCAGCATCCCGCGCTCGGCGTCGTTCAGCGCCCGCAGCGGCGGGTGGGGGCGGCGCCAGGAGGCGTCGCCGTGGATCTCGGCCAGCGTGTCCTTGACCGCCGGCACCAGGGTCACGCTGCTGAGCGCCGCGCGCAGCGCCGCGGCGGCCGCCACCGCGGCCTCGGCCTCCGGCGTGCCGGCCTGGTGGTACGCGACCCGGGCCAGCGGGCCGGTGACGTTGGTGGTGGCCGAGATGCAGCCGGCGAAACCCCGTGCCTGCGCCATGCCGAGCGTCGCCTCGGAGCTGGGGAACACCGCGATGCCCGGCACCCGCTTGGCGAGGTCGGTCGAATAGGCGATGTCGCCCGAGGAATCCTTCAGCCCCAGCAGCGTCTCCGGATGCCGCTCGGCCAGCGCCGCCACCACCTCGATCGGCCAGGGCACGCCGGTGTTCTGCGGGATGTGGTAGAGGTAGAGGCCCAGCCCCTCGCCGCCGACCTGCGCGATCACCGTGTCGACATAGGCCGCCAGGCTCTCGTCATCGATGCCCTTGTAGTAGAAGGGCGGCAGCAGCAGCGCTCCGGCGAAGCCGAAGGCCTTGGCCGCCAGGGTCAGCCGCACCGCATCCTCCAGCGCCGAGGCGCCGGTGCCGACCATGAAGCGGTGCATCGGCAGCCCGGCCTCCGCCACCGCGCGCATCGCCGCCAGGCGCTGCTCGACCGAGAAGGACGTCGCCTCGCCGGTGGTGCCCAGCAGGTTGACCGCGTCGCAACCGCCGTCGTTCAGCAGCCAGCGGCAATGCGCCACCAGCTTGTCATGGTCGATCGAGAGGTCGTCACGCAGCGGCGTGGCGGCGGCGGCGATGACGCCGGAGAGCTTCGGCATGGCAGAAACCTTCATTCAGCCGGCCTTGCGGCCGGGCACCAGGAAGTCGAAATCGCAGCCCTCATCGGCCTGCAGCACGCTGTCATGGAACAGCCTGGCATAGCCGCGGTCCGGCGCCGGCCGGGGCGGCGGCGCCTCGGCGGCGCGGCGCGCCAGCTCGGCCTCGTCGACCAGCAGGTCGAGGCGCCGTCCGGCGGTGTCGAGGCGGATGCGGTCGCCGGTGCGGACCAGGGCCAGCGGCCCGCCATCCGCCGATTCCGGCGTGATGTGCAGCACGATGGTGCCGAAGGCGGTGCCGCTCATCCGCGCGTCGGACAGGCGGACCATGTCCTTCACCCCCTGCTGCGCCAGCTTGCGCGGGATCGGCAGGTACCCGGCCTCGGGCATGCCAGGGGCGCCCTTCGGCCCGGCGCTGCGCAGCACCAGCACGTCGTCGGCCGCGACGTCGAGGTCCGGGTCGTCGACCCGCGCCGCCATGTCCTCGACCGACTCGAACACCACCGCCCGGCCGGTGTGCTGCAGCAGCGCCGGCGTCGCCGCCGACTGCTTGATCACGGCACCGCGCGGGCACAGGTTGCCCTGCAGCACCGCCATGGCGCCCTGCGCCTTCAGCGGATTCGACCGCGGCCGGATCACCGACTCGTCGCGCCACTCGCCCGGCTTGGGCAGCGTGTCGGCCAGGGTGCCGCCGGCCACGGTCGGCACGGCCAGGTCCAGGAGATCCCGCAGCTCCGCCAGCAGGTGCGGCACGCCGCCGGCGTGGTGGAAATGCTCCATGTAATGGGCGCCGGAGGGCTTGAGGTCGATCAGCACCGGCGTCTCGCGCCCGATGCGGTCGAATTCGGCATAGTCGATCGGCTGGCCGACCCGTCCGGCAATGGCGGCCAGATGGACCAGCCCGTTGGTCGACCCGCCCACCGCCTGCAGCGCCGTCATGGCGTTGCGGAAGGCGCCGGGGACCAGGATCTCGGACGGCTTCGGCCCGCCGGTCACCGCCATCCGCGCCGCGGCCTGGCCGGTGGCCTCGGCGCAGCGGATGCGGTCGGCATGGGTCGCCGGGATCGCGGCGGCGCCGGGCAGCGACAGGCCCAGCGTCTCGGCGATGATCGCCATGGTGCTGGCGGTGCCCATCACCATGCAGGTGCCGACCGACGGCGCCAGACGGCCGTTCACCGCCTCGATCTCCTCATCGTCGATCTCGCCGGCGCGGTAGCGGCCCCACAGCCGGCGGCAGTCGGTGCAGGCGCCCAGCACCTCGCCCTTGTGGTGGCCGACCACCATCGGGCCGGTGGGCAGCACGATCGCCGGCAGGTCGGCGCTGGCGGCCGCCATGATCTGGGCCGGCACGGTCTTGTCGCACCCGCCGATCAGCACCACCGCGTCCATCGGCTGGGCACGGATCATCTCCTCCGTGTCCATCGCCATCAGGTTGCGCAGGAACATGCTGGTGGGGTGGGCGAAGGATTCGTGGATCGAGATGGTCGGGAACGCCATCGGCATGCCGCCCGCCAGCATCACCCCGCGCTTCACCGCCTCGACCAGCTGCGGCACGTTGCCGTGGCAGGGGTTGAAGTCGCTGCCGGTGTCGACGATGCCGATGATCGGCCGGTCCAGCGCGTCGTCGGAATAGCCCATGGCCTTGATGAAGGCCTTGCGCAGGAACAGCGAGAACCCGGCATCGCCGTAGCTGGTCAGCCCTTTCCGCAGGCCGCGCTTGTCCATCATCATCTCTCTCGCTGGCGGGCCGGGCCGCTGGTCGTATCGCCACCTGGGCGGCGCGGCATCGGCCGGACGGTAGGCCCCCGCCCCGGATTGTCAATCCTTCTTGTCGTACAACTGCGTCACCCGCCGCGCGCCATCGGCCAGGGCCTGGCGCAGCTCCGGCGGCTCCAGCACCTCGACCAGGTCGGTGAAGCCCAGCAGCAGCCGGGCGGCATGGCCGACGCCCTCGATCGGCACCGTCGCCCGGCGCCGGCCCTCGGCGTCCGGCTCCGCCCGCTGCACCGCCTCCGCCGCGTCGGCGCCCAGCCGGTCGATCAGCGGCAGCGCCTCGGGCGATACGCGCAGCACCGCCTCGGCCCGGCGCAGCTCGCGGGCGAAGCGCTGCAGCGACTCCCGCCACTGCGCCGCCACGTCGAAGCCGGCGGGGTAGTCGAAGCCGTCCGGCAGCACGTCGATGTCCAGCACCTTGGCCACCTTGTAGGTGCGGATGCTGGCATGGGGGTCCGCGCCGATCCGGGCCATCAGGTACCAGGCGCCGGCCTTGAGCACGAGGCCGAGCGGGTCGACCGTGCGCCGCACCGTGGCCGACCAGCTCTCATAGCGGATCACCAGCCGCCGCTGGCCCCACACCGCCCGGGCGATCGCCGGCAGGTGCGCCGGCGGCTCGGCCCGGCGATACCAGTCGACCGGGTCGAGATGGAAGCGGTCGCCGACCCGGGCCGCCCCCTCCCCCGCCGCCCGGGGCACCGCCGCCAGCAGCTTCAGCCGCGCCGTCGCCAGCGGCTCGGCCAGGCCGAGATCCGCCGCCGGACCGGGCAACCCGGCCAGCAGCAGGGTCTCGGCCTCGCCCGCTGTCATCCCGGTCAGCCGGGTGCGGTAGCCGTCGAGCAGCGCGAAGCCGCCGCCCGGGCCGCGATCGGCATAGACCGGCACCCCGGCGGCCGACAGCTCGTCGATGTCGCGATAGACGGTGCGGACCGAGACCTCGAACTCCTCGGCCAGCGCCTGGGCGGTCAGGCGGCCGCGGGACTGCAGCAGCAGCAGGATCGACAGCAGGCGGTTGGCACGCATGGCGCGAGCATAGCCGAAAAAATCCTGACACTCGCTGTCAGTTGGGTGCCCGCATCTTCGATCGGATCGATAGTCCCTGATGGAGAGACCGATGCCCGCTCTTTTCGCCAAGCCCGCCCCCGGCACCGATTCCAGCGTCCCCGACGTCCCGAACGATGGGCGTGACGACTTCTTCCCGCTGTTCGGCCGCTGGGCGGTGTCGCATCGCCGGCTGCGCCGCCGTCTGGCCGGCGACACGCTGTGGGACGAGTTCGCCGGCTACTCCGAGATGCGGCCGCTGATCGGCGGCCTGGGGACGATCGACGACAACATCCTGGAGCTGCCGTCCGGGACCTATCGCGCCGCCACGCTGCGCCTGTTCGACACGGAATCGAAGCTGTGGTCGATCTGGTGGTTCGACGGACGCAGCCTGCACATGGACGAGGCGCCGCTGCGCGGCCGGTTCGAGGACGGAATCGGCACCTTCTTCGCCGACGACGTCTGGGAAGGCACGCCGATCCGGGTGCGCTTCATCTGGTCGGAGATCACCGGACGGTCGGCGCGCTGGGAACAGGCCTTCTCCACCGATGGCGGGAGGGAGTGGGAGACCAACTGGATCATGCGCTTCGAGCGCACCGGCGACTGACCGGCGCCGAATCTCCTGGGCAGCGGCCGCCCGATGGTCCAGAACCGGCTCTGGAGACATCCACGGGAAAGGACCGGCATGGACGAGCTGAAGATCGACCGGGAGGCCATGGGTCGCCTGGCCAAGGCGGTGGCTTTCATCTGCGGGCCGGAGCACGCGACCGCTCTGGCCCTGAAGGCCGCGGCGGAGAGCGGCACGGAGCGCGACATCAAGGCCGCCCGCGCCTCGTTCCTCAAGCTGAAGCCGGGCGACCGCAAGGCCGCCCTGACGATGCTCGACACCTGAGCCAGGGCCGGTGGCATGATCAGGGACCAGAAGCGGGAAGACGACGCCGTGGTGCGGCAGCTGGTCGGGGACGCCTTCCGCGGCCGACCCTACAGTGACGGGCGGGAGCCGGCGATCCTCGATGCCTTGCGCGCCGCCGGGGCGCTGACCGTGGCGCTGGTGGCGGAGGAAGATGGCCAGATCGTCGGTCAGGTCGCCTTCTCGCCTGTCGCCATCAACGGCACGGTCCGGGACTGGTACGGGCTCGGCCCCGTGGCGGTGCGCCCCGACCGGCAGGGCCGGGGCATCGGCCAGGCGCTGATCCGCGCGGGGCTGGACCGCATCCGGGCGCTGGGCGCCGCCGGCTGTGTCCTGGCCGGGGCGCCGGGCTATTACAGCCGCTTCGGCTTCGCCGCCGACCCGCGGCTGCAATCGCCCGGCATCCCGCCCCAGTACTTCCTTATACTGCCCTTTGGTGCCGAGGTACCGGAGGGCGGAGCGACGTTCCACAAGGCGTTCGAGGCGGAACCCTAGGCGCAGGGCGCCGCCCGCGCCATGCCGCCGAAGGCGTCGAGCAGCCGGTCGCGCCAGGCGAAAACCGGGTCGCCGGTCTCCAGCAGCTCGACCGGGCTGATGCAGCGGGCCCACATCAAGAGGCCGAAGACGCAGTAATCGGCATAGGCGGGCGCCGCCCCGGCGATGAAGTCCGCCGCGGCCAGCGCCCGCCGCACCGGCAGCAGCACCTGGCGGACGGCGGCAAGGTTGGCCGGCCGGTCGGCCGCCACCTCCTCCAGCGTCCGGCCGAACCGCTGCTCGCGGCTGGTGCGGAAATAGGCGCGATCCTCCTCATGCACCCGGTCGAGGATGTCGAGGATGATGACCCGGGCGATCGCCGGGCTCAGCGCCGTGTCGGCCCAGCCGTTGATGAAGCGGGCCAGCGGCATGGCCTCAGGGCCGCCGAACAGCGACGGCCGGTCGGGGAACCGCTCCTCCAGATGCAGCGCGATCTGCCAGGAATCGCACACCGTTTCGCCGTCATGCACCAGCACCGGCACCAGCCCCTGGCCGGTGAAGGAGATCGCCTCCTTCTCCGTGAAGCGCAAGGGGATGCGTTCCGCCTCCAGCCCCTTATGGGCCAGGGCCATGCGGGTCTTCCAGCAATGCGGGCTGAAGCGCAGCGCGGCATCGGCGCCGGCCAGCTCGTACAGTTTCAGCGCGGCCTCGCCCATGGCTCAGACCCGGCCCTGGACGACGGCGGCCGATTGGCCGAACAGGTGGCGCTTCGACTCCTCGGTCACCGTCGGCACGGTGTTGACCTGCGCCGCGATCTCATAGGCGCGGGCCACCGAGGGCCGGGCCGCCATGGCGGCGAACCAGCGGGCGAGGTTCGGGAAATCCTCCAGCCGCTGCTGCTGCCGCTGATACGGCACGATCCAGGGATAGATGGCGATATCCGCGATCGAGAAATCGCCGGCGACGAAGTCCCGACCAGCGAGTTGGCGGTCGAGCACGCCGTACAGCCGTCCGGTCTCCTTGACGTAGCGCTCGGTCGCGTAGGGGATGCGCTCCGGCGCATAGGCCGAGAAATGGTGGTTCTGCCCGGCCATCGGGCCAAGGCCGCCCATCTGCCAGTACAGCCATTGCAGAACGCCGAAGCGCTCCCGCGGCGCCTTCGGCAGCAGCCGGCCGGCCTTGTCGGCGAGGTATTCCAGGATGGCGCCGGATTCGAAGATCGAGATCGGCGCGCCGCCATCGACCGGGTCGTGGTCGACGATGGCCGGGATGCGGTTGTTCGGGGCGATCGCCAGGAAGTCCGGCCTGAACTGCTCGCCCTGCGAGATGTTCACCGGGACGATCCGGTAGGGCAGCCCCAGCTCCTCCAGCGCGATCGTAATCTTATGGCCGTTCGGCGTGGTCCAGTAATGCAGCTCGATCATCATCGAGGTCCTCAGATCTGGTCGTCGCGGCGGCGATCGACTATCTTTGACATGAATGTCAAATTTGACATCGATGTCAAGAATGATCCGAGGCGGTGATGGCCGGTGTGCGGCAGTTCGATGAGGGCGAGATGCTGGCGGAGGCGCTGGGAGTGTTCTGGCGCAAAGGCCTGCGCGCCACGACCATGCAGGATCTCGCCGAGGCGACCGGGGTGCTGCGCGGCTCGCTCTACAACGCCTATGGCGGCAAGGAGGAGATCTTCCTGCTGGCCTTCGACTCCTATGTCGGGAGGTTCCTGGCCAACGCCCGGACCGCGCTGGAGTCGACGCCGGACCCGGAACAGGGCCTGCGGGCGCTGTTCGACGCCGCCGTCGCCAGCATGACCAGCGGATCGCCGGCGCGCGGGTGCCTGAGCACGCGGACCGCGACCGAGGCGGCGCTGGACGACCCGCGGCTGCAGGACCGGCTGCGCGGCATGCTGGACGAGCTGCGCCGCATCGTCCTGGCGGCGCTGTCCACCGATACGGCCCGTGCCCGGCTGGCGGTAACGCCGGAGGAAGCGGCGGACCTGGTCGTCACCTTCACCCGCGGCCTGGGGGTGATGGAGCGGGTCTATCGCGACGCGGCGCATCTGAAGCGGATCGCGGCGGCGCTGGTGCGGACGCTGTTCCGCTAGCGCCGCCGGCCCGATCAATCCGGCACGAAGACCACATCCACCCAATAGTTGGTCGCGTTGAAGCTGCTGTTCGGGAAGCTGCCCGCCGCGCCATAGCTGTAGACGCCGTTGCCGCTCGCCGAGGCATCCGAAGGAGCGGTCAGCGGGCCATTGGTGTGGGCTGTGGCGAAATAGGCGCCGTTGGCCGAATAGAACCCTGCCGAGTGGTAGGAGACGATGTAGGTCGTGCCCGGAGAGATCGCGATCGGGGTGGTGAGATAGGCGGTCTGCCAGCCGCTCGCCGTCTCGCCGCTGAAGGTCACGGTCGCCAGCAGCGAGCCGGTGTCCGTCCACAGCCGTCCCTGATGCGCCCCGGTGTTCTGTGGCCCCTTGTAGAAGCGGATGCCGGCAACGGTGCCGGCGACGCCGACGGTGAACTTGACCCCGAGCTCCACCGCCGACGGGTCGTTGACGGTGACGGTCGCCGGCACGTCGGACAGGGAGAACAGGCTGTCCCCCACCGGCGTCGCGCCCGGCTCGAACATCACATCGATCCAGTAGTTCGAGCCCTGGAAGCTGGCGTTCGGAAAGGAGGAGGCCGGGCCGTAGGCGAAGACCCCGTTGCCGACATCCGAATCCGCCAGGGCGGTCAGCGGACCGTTGGTATGCCCGCTGGCGAGGCCGTTGGCATCGGCCGAATAGAAGCCGCTGGTGTAGTAGGAGGCGACGTAGACCGTGCCGGCGGTGATCTCGACCGGCGTCTCGAAAACCGCCGTCTGCCAGCCGGACGGGATCTCGTCCGCGAAGATCACGCTGGCCAGCAGCGTGCCGTCGCTGGACCAGAGATTGCCGGTGTGCGGCCCCTCGTTCTGCAGGCCCTTGTAGAATTTCAGGCCGGTGACCGTGCCGTTGACGGTGGAGAGGAACTTCACGCCCAGCTCCACCCCGTTCGGATCCTGGATGAAGACGGTGGCCGGCTGCTCGCTGAAGCCCCAGAGGCCGACGGTCGTGGCGGCGGAAACCGTCACCGCGACCCCGCTGCCGGGCGTCTCCATGTTGACGCTGTCGTCGGTGGCGCGCGACTTCAGCGTGTAGCTGCCCGCCGCCTGCGCGGTCCAGTTGTAGGTCCAGCTGGTGGTGCCGGTCGCCTTGTGCCATGTGGTGCCGCCGTCGAGCGAGATCTCGACCCCGGCGACCACGCCGCCGCCGACATCGGTCGCGGTACCAGAGATGACCACCTGCTGGCCTTCCACCCAGGTCGTGCCGGCCGTCGGCAGGGTGATGGTCGAACTCGGCGGGGTCGTGTCGGTCGAGGCCGTGGCGGCGAGGAGGCCCGACTGCAGCGTGGCCGGCTGTACCCCCATATCGGCGAACAGGTTGACCGTCACCTGCTGGACGATCGGATCTACGGCCGTGGGCTCGTTGTCGTGGTTCGAATCGAGCCCCCAGGCCCAGTAGACCGTACCGGCGCCGAACACGAGTGCGCCGCTGGGCGCCCGGTAGAGCGTCAGGCTGTGCACGGCATCCCTGGTGCCGACCGTGGTGCCGTAGTCGCGCAGATAGCTGTTCACACTGACGGTGGACAGCGACAGGTCGATCAGCCCGGCCGGGCGGGCGCCGTTGTCGCGATCCTCATCCCATTCATAGCCGAGATAATTGGTGACCAGAGAGCCGGTCTGACCCGGCTGCAGGCTGGCAATTGTGGTGTTGCGCCAGAAGCGCAGCCGTGAATAGGCGTAGGGGATGGTGATCGTGTCGAGCCGGTAGGAATCGACCTGGAAGATCGTGCCGGTCAGCCCGTTCTCGGGCCGGCCGCCGTCGCCGGGCGGGCTGAAGCGCGGGTCGCGCCAGCTGCCGGTCCAGACCAGGCTGGGGTCGATCTTGGCGTTGGCGCGCGATTCCTTGTAGCAGACCATGGTGCGGTACGGGGTGGAGCTGCCGTCGGTGCTCGGCTCCCACCGGATCTTCCAGTAGCACTCGTTGCCGCTGAAGAAGGCCAGGTGGACGCCGGCGTCCCGCGCCGCCTCGACATTGGCGCGCTGCCCGGCCGACCAGTATTCGTCATGGCCGACCGACAGCAGAATCTTGTAGGCCAGCAGCGCCGCCGCATCGGCATCGGAATCCACGCCGGTGGCATAGGACAGGTCGTAGCCGTTCCGCTCGAGCCAGCGGATCGCCGGATATTCGGCGGCGAAGATCCAGTCCTGCGGGCCGCTCTGGAAATCAATGCCGCGGGTGTTGTACGGCCGGTTGTAGCTCACCTTGTAGGCGCGGCCCGGCGGCAGGTTCCCGCCATAGAGATTGTAGCCGCCCCAGGAATTGTAGGCCTGCCAGGTCGTGTCCGCGGTCATGAACAGGATGTCGCTGCCGGCCCCGCCGTCGCGCACCACGAAAGGCATGTGGTTCTCGCCCGCGGTCGTGTCCTGCCGGACCAGCTTGGCGATGTACAGCCCTGTCACCGCGCCCGACGGGACCGGCCAGGACGCCGACACCGCCCAGTTGCCGGCATCGACCAGCCCGGTGCTGAGATCGACGAGCGGATCGGGCTGCACCTGGGCCGCGGTCAGCTGCACCTGCAGCGTCGTGACCTTCCGCGCCCCGTCGCCGCCGTAGTAGCCGAGACGGTAGATGTCGATGCGGTAATCCGTCGAATCCGTGTCGACCTTGAAGCTGACCGTCTCCCCGGGATCGACGCTGATGCTGGTGGCGAAGCCGACGATGTTGGCGTCGCCGATCCCGTCGATGTCCCATTCGCTCTGCGGATTGCCCGTCTGCTGGTTCTCGATGACGATCTTGTTCGTCATGCCCATGCCTCCGTCCTTTTGCGCCGCAAGGCGGCGCCAAATGCATTCGATGCGGAAACGAGCGCCAGAATTTTATTTCTGTTTTTGGGAAAATTTCTATCAAAGGTAACGCACAGAGACGATTCGCGTCCTAAAATTCCTGTAAGGCGACATCCTTCAAAGGAGGTAGGCTTATTTCAAATATGGAAATTATGTGGTTGCAGCACCCACGCTCATGAAATATGAGTCGATAAAGCCATGGCAGCTGGGAACAAAGTTCCGGCGGGAGGAGTGGTGGCGAAGGGCACGGGAGAGCTGGATCTGCGCGGACGCTGGGGCGATGCCTCGGACCTGCTGCGCCTGATCCATCGCCGTGGCGGCCTCAGCCGGATCGAAGCGGCGCGCGAGCTCGGCCTCAGCGCCTCGGCCATGACTCCCCTGGTCCGCGCCCTGATCGGCCACGGCCTGCTGCGCGAGACCGGCGCCAAGGCATCGGGCGGCGGCCGGCCGCGGGTGATGCTGGACCTGGACCCCGGTTACGGCACGCTGCTGGGCCTGCATCTCGGCCCCGACTCAGCCCAGTTGGTGATCGCCGACCTGGCGGGCGCGCCGCAGCAGCGTCCGATCCCCCTGCCCGCCCCGGCCAATGACGACCCGTCGCCGCTGGTCGATGCCCTCGAGCGCCTGCGCCGCAAGGGCGGCCCGGGCTGGGACGCGCTGGCCGCTGGCGGCGTGGTGCTGGGCGAGGTCGGGCCGCGCCGGGCCGAGGTGATCGGCGCCGGCCAGCGCCTGACTGCGGCGCTGCAGGATGCCTTCGGCATCGGCGTCGCGGCCGAGACGCCGTCCAACGCCATCGTCGTGGCCGAGCGCATGCTGGGCCTGGCCCGGGCCTATGAGAACTACGCCGTGGTCAGCCTGCAGAACGAGATCGGCTCCGGCATCTCGATCAACGGCGACGTCTATCGCGGCAAGGGCCAGGCCGGCGAGATCGGCCACCTGTCGCTGGCCCCCTATTCCGGCGCCGCCTGCCGTTGCGGCAAATGCGGCTGCTTGGCCTCTCTCGCCTCCCTCTCCGCCATCTCGCGCCAGGCGCTGAAGCGCGGCCTGTCGGACGACATCGCCGTACTGGCGCACATCGCGTCGCAGGGCGACCCGGAGGCGATCGAGATCTTCGACTGCGCCGGCCGCTGGATCGGCCAGGCCCTGGCCCAGGTCGCGAACCTGTTCGATCTGGAGGCGATCGTGTTCCGGGCGCCGCAGCCGGCGCTGAACATCTATCTGCTGAAGGCGCTGAACGAGAGCTTCCGCGCCCATGGCTACAATTTCGACGAATGCCGCACCGGGATCGTCATCAGCCCCGATGAGGGCGACGGCTATCTGCGCGGCGCGGTCGGCCTGGCGCTGGACCTGCTGCTGCGCCAGGGCGGGATGAGACGCCCGCCCTGATCCTCCGGGATCGGGGCGTCGCCAAGCAAGCACACCAGCCAGCCACGGGAGGCTAAGATGAACCTGCGCAGCATGCGGCTCGGGCCGAGCCTTTGTGTCCTCGCCATCGCCGCCGGCCTCTCCGGCCCGGCCCTGGCCGAGACCGCCGAGATCCGCTTCTTCATCCCCGGCGCCAGCGACGAGGTCAGCCAGAAGACCCTGCCGGGCTTCATCGCCGATTTCGAGGCCAAGAACCCCGACATCAAGGTGAAGGTCGAGGGCGTGGGCTGGGACGAGGCGTTCCAGAAGCTGTCGACCGACTTCATCGCCGGCCGTGCCGCCGATGTCGTCTATATCGGCACCCGCAACGTCGCCGAGCTGTCGATGATGGGGGCGATCCGGCCGGTCGACGGGCTGGTCGACGCCGCGACGCTGGGCCGGATCCCGGAGACGCTGCGCGAGGCGGCCCAGTTCAGCGGCAAGCAGATGGCCGTGCCGATGGCCTTCTCGACCCAGGCGCTCTACTACCGCACCGATCTGATCCCGACCCCGCCCAAGAGCTGGGACGAGTTGGTGGCGACGGCCAAGTCGGTGATGGAGAAGAACCCCGGCATGTACGGCTATGCCACCTCGGCGGCCGCGCATGTCACCCTGGTCAGCCAGTTCCTGAACTTCGTCTACCAGAATGGCGGCGAAGCCTTTGATTCATCTGGCGAAACCAGGATCAACAGCCCGGAGGCGGTGGCCGCGCTGCAGTTCTATGTCGACCTGTTCCAGAAGGACAAGGTCGTGCCCAACCCGCTGGAGCTGAACCGCGAGCAGCACCCGCCGTTGTTCGCCCAGGGCAAGATCGCGATGATGGTCAGCGGCCCCTGGGGCAAGTCGATCATGGGCCTGCCGCCCGACAACAAGACCGTGCCCTATGCCGTCGCGCCGCTGCCCTGCGGCAAGGTCTGCAAGGGCGAGCAGGTATCGGACAGTCTCGCCATCTCCGCCAAGTCCGAGCATCCGGAGGCGGCGGGCAAGTTCGTCGCCTATCTGCTGCAGCCCGAGGTCCACGCGAAGTGGGACGACCAGCGCGGGCTGGTGCCGCTGCTGGCGGAGGAGGAGCAGATGGACACCTTCAAGACGCCGTTCTGGCAGACCTTCATCGCCATGAAGGCCGACGGCTTCGCCCAGCCGACTCCGCGGGCCTGGCAGCCCTTCGAGAAGATCCTGGTCGAGGCGGTGCAGTCCGCCATCCTGGGCAAGGCGACGCCGCAGGAGGCGCTGGATGCGGCGGCGGAGAAGATCCGCAAGGCCCGCATCGAACCGCGCGCCTGACCCCGTGGTCGCGCTCGCCCATACCGCACCGCGCCGGGCCGCCCGCGCCCGGCCCTGGTCGCCGGACAAGGCGCCCTGGCCCTATCTGGCGCTGCCGCTGCTGCTGATCGCGGCGCTGCTGGGCCTGCCGGTGCTGCGGATCTTCTGGCAGTCAGTGCACCATGTGGTGCTGACCGCGCCCTGGGAGGGCAACGACTTCGTCGGGGCCGAGAACTTCCTGGCGCTGGTGCAGGAGCCGGCCTTCCTGCGGACGCTGCAGCTGACCGTGATCTGGACCGCCTGCTCGGTCGGGGCGAAGCTGCTGATCGGGCTGGGCGGGGCGCTGCTGCTGCAGCGTCCCTTCCCCGGCCGCAAGGTCTATCTGGCGCTGCTGATGCTGCCCTGGGTGACGCCGGCGGTGATCGCCGCCATCTCCTGGCGCTGGGTGCTGGACGGCCAGTCCGGCTGGATCAACGCCGTGCTGCTGGTGACCGGCGCGATCCGCGAGCCGATCTCCTTCCTCGGCCAGGAGACCACGGCCTTCATCGCCACCGTGGTGGTCGACGCCTGGCTGGGCATCCCTTTCATGGTGGTGACGCTGATGGCCGGGCTGCAGCGCATCCCCGACGACTATGTCGAGGCGGCGCGGATCGACGGCGCCCGGCCGGTGCAGATCTTCCGCCGCATCACCCTGCCGCTGCTGCGGCCGGTGCTGATGACCTGCGTGCTGCTGTCGACCGTCTGGACCTTCAACTCCTTCCAGGTGATCTGGCCGCTGACCAAGGGCGGCCCGGCCGGCGCCACCGCCACCCTGCCGATCCAGATCTACGAGACCGCCTTCGGCAGCTTCGACTTCGGCACCTCCTCGGCCATGGCGGTGGTCGTCTTCGCCATCCTGATGACCGTATCGCTCTTGTACTGGCGCGTGCTGAAGGGGGGCGAGGAATGACCGCTCGCCGCGTGCTCCCCGAGATCGGCCGGCACGGCGCCCTGATCCTGCTGCTGGGCTTCCTGCTGCTGCCGGTCTGGGTGATGCTGAAGACCTCCTTCACCCCCTATGACCGGCTCTATGTCTGGCCGCCGGAGTTCCTGCCGACCAGCCTGGACCTCGGCAACTACGCCCGCGCGCTGTTCGGCCAGTACCGGGTGGTCGAGGCGCTGGGCAACAGCCTGGTCATCGCCGGCTGCGCCGCCGCGATCTCGACCAGCTTCGGCTTCCTCGGCGCCTACGGCTTGGCGCGGTTCCGCTTCACCGGCCGCACCGCGCTGCTGTTCCTGGTGCTGGCGACGCAGATGCTGTCGCCGGTCGTCATCGTCATCCCGCTCTACGAATTCATGATCGCGGCCGGGCTACTCGACACCTACCTGTCGGTGATCCTGTGCAACACCGCCCTGGCGACGCCGATCGCGATCTGGCTGCTGCACGGCTTCCTGCTCGGCATCCCGCGTGAGCTGGAGGAGGCGGCCATGGTCGACGGCTGCTCACGGCTGAAAAGCCTGTGGCACATCATCGTGCCGGTGGTGCGGCCGGGGCTGGCGATGACCGCGATCTACACCTTCATCCATGCCTGGAGCGACCTGATCTTCCCGCTGGTGATGCTGACCGACGACAGCAAATGGCCGGTCACCCTGGCCCTGACCCGCTTCGTCGGCGAGAACGTGATCCGCTGGGACAGCCTGATGGCGGCCGGCGTGGTCACCACCCTGCCCGCCGCCATCCTGTTCGCCCTGGTCCAGAAGCACTTCACCCGCGGCATGGTCGCCGGCGCGGTGAAAGGTTAATCCTCGCTCTCAACTCCATCGTTCGAGCCGAAAGCCAAGACCGATGTCCAAATCCCTGAAGTCCCAGCAGATCCGCGTCGCCGTCATCGGCGCCGGCAGCCGCGGCATCGAGGCCTATGGGGACTATATCCGCCGCCGGCCCGACCAGGCCCGCATCGTCGCCATCGCCGACCCGCGCACCGACCGGCTGCAGGACGCCGCCGCCCGCCACGGCCTGGGCGCCGAGCATCTCTACACCGATTGGCGCGAGCTGCTGGACCGTGAGACCGAGCTGGACGCGGTGCTGATCACCACACCCGACGCGCTGCATCTGGAGCCGGCGCTGGCCGCCATCCGCCGCGGCCTGGGCATCCTCTTGGAGAAGCCGATCTCGCCGACCGAGGAGGAGACCCGGGCGCTGGCCGAGGCGGCGCGGGAGACCGGGGCCGACGTCACCGTCGCCCACGTCCTGCGCTATACGGCCTTCTTCTCGCGCATCAAGGAGATCCTGGACCGCGGCGTGATCGGCCGGCTGGTGACGCTGCGCCAGACCGAGCATATCGGCTACTGGCACTTCGCCCACAGCTTCGTCCGCGGCAACTGGCGGCGCGAGGATGAATCGAGCCCGCTGATCCTGGCCAAGACCTGCCACGACCTGGACATCATCCGCTGGCTGGCCGGCGCGCCCTGCACCGAGCTCTCCTCCTACGGCTCGCTGGCCCATTTCCGGCGAGAGAACGCGCCCGACGGGTCGACCGACCGCTGCGACGAGGGCTGCAAGGTCGAGCGCATCTGCCCCTACTCCGCCCAGCGCATCTATCTGGAGAAGTTCAAGCCGGCCGACCGCTGGCCGCACAAGGTGCTGAGCCTCGACACCTCGCCCGACGGCATCCGCACGGCCCTGCGCGAGGGTCCCTATGGCCGCTGCGTGTATCGCTGCGACAACGACGTGGTCGACAACCAGGTGGTGGCGATGCGCTTCGCCAACGGCGTCAGCGGCACGCTGAATGTCAGCGCCTTCACCGCCGAGAACACGCGGACCTTGCACCTGATGGGCACCCATGGCGAGATCGCCGGGCATCTGGAGAAGAACGAGATCACGGTGATCGACTTCCGCACCGACGACGTCACCACCATCCGCCTGACCACGGTGGAGGACAGCGGCCACAGCGGCGGCGACGACCGGCTGATGGCCGAGTTCCTGGGCCGGCAGATCCAGCGCCGTAGCCGCAGCCAGGTGAATGTCTCGCTGACCTCGCTGGAGGAATCGTTGGACAGCCACTTCATGGCCTTCGCCGCCGAACGCTCGCGCCGCACCGGCACCGTGGTCCGGCTGTGACGGGGCGGATACGCCGGTGAGCGAGCCGAACCGGCCCTTCAGTTTGCCCGCCTTTAGTCCCCCCTCCCCTTGCGGGAGGGGGGCAGGGAGAGGGGTCTGCGCGCGTCCGCGCGCGAATGCGCAAAGAGCAAACATCATCGTCGGGTACGGATCGCGAGAACTCAGGCCGGCTCCCACTGCGGGAACCCCCTCCCCCTACCCCCCTCCCGCAAGGGGAGGGGGGACTCGTTCTGTCTTCGGCCGGAATCGCTGCCAGCCCGCACGACGGTCAGAAGAACCCACCGAAAAGCTCTCGCGAGTGGGAGAAGCCGCGCCTTGAGCGGAACCTCCGACAGCCCTGCCCGGGAAGCCGGCGACCACGGCCGACTGCGGGCCGTGGCGGCGCTGTCGGCGCATTACGGCGTCAGCGGCATCCTGACGCCGTATCTGCCGGTGTGGCTGGCGGCGAGCGGCTTGGCGGCCGACGCCGTCGGCTGGACCATGGCTGCGGGCTTCGCCCTGCGCGCCGTCTGCATCCTCGGCTTCGGCCTGGTCGCGACCCTGCTGTTGCCGGCCGGCGGCCTTGCTGCCGCGGCCGCCCTGTTGGCCGCGCTGGTGCTGGTGGCCGCTTCGCTGATCGCCGACCCCGGCACCATCGGCCTGCTGTCGGTGCTGGCGGTCGGCTGCGTCTACGGCTCGATCCCGCTGATCGAGAGCTTCGCCAACACCGTGACCCTGCGCAGCGGCCATGGCTATGGCCGAATGCGGGCCTGGGGGTCCTTCGCCTTCATGATCGGCAATGTCGGCATGGGGGCGCTGCTGACCCTGCCGGACGGCGCCGCCCTGCTGCCCTGGATCGCCGCCGGACTGCTGCTGTGCCTGTGCCTCGCCGTGGTCGGCCCGTCCTGGCAGCCGCCGGTGCCGCGCCTCGACCCGCGCGCCGGCGCCGCGGCCCTGGCGGTGGCGGCGCCGCTGCTGGTCCCGGCCCTGCTGCTGCAGGCCTCGCACGCCTTCTACTACTCCTTCGGCACCCTGTGGTGGATCGATCACGGCGTCGCCAAGGGCAGCACCGGCATCGTCTGGGGTGCCGCCGTCGCCGCCGAGATCGTGGTCTACCGCTATTTCGCCAGGCGGCTGGAAAAGATCCCGCCGGCGACGCTGATCGCCGCGTGCTGCGTGGTCGCGATCGGCCGCTGGCTGCTGCTGTCCCTCGACCCGCCGCTGCCGCTGATCGTGGTCAGCCAGTTCGGCCACGCCATGACCTTCGGCGGCGCCTATCTGGCGGCGCAGACCGTGATCCGCACCCGGATCCGGCCGGAGCTGCACTACATGGCCCAGGCCGGCTACGCCTTCCTGACCACCTTCGTCGGGCTGGCCGGAACCACCGCCGTGATCCCCTGGGCGCTGCGCGTCACCGGGGCCGATCCCTGGCTGCTGATGGCCGCGATCGCCACCGCCGCCCTCGCCTGGCTGGGCCTCGCTCGCCTCGGCCGCGCCACGCCATAAAGCGCACCGAGGTCACCGGACCGCTTTCCTCGCACCGCCGAACCGCGATACAACAGCGCCCGCCGCCTGCCCCTTCCATCATCGAAAAGCAGACCGCGTGCCCATCTCCAAGCCGTTCGGAACCCGCGCCCTGATCCATCTGGGCGCCCTCTGCCAACGCCACGCGCTGTGGGTGATCGGCGCCGCGCTGGTGCTGTCGGTCTGCTCCGTCCTGGTGGTGACGCACCGCCTGTCGATCAACACCGACACCGGCAAGCTGATTGACCCCAACCTGCCCTGGCAGCAGGACAATGCGGCGCTGGACAAGGCGTTTCCGCAGAACACCGGCCTGCTGGCGATCGTCATCGACGGCAAGACGCCGGAGCTGGCGGAATCCGCCGCCGCCCAGATCACCCAGGCATTGAAGGCGGAGCCGTCGCTGTTCAAGACCGTCCGCCGCCCGGATGGCGGGCCGTTCTTCGACAAGAACGGCCTGCTGTTCCTGCCGGTGAAGGAGGTGCAGCAGACGGCGGACGACATCGTCGCCGCCCAGCCGGTGCTCGGCGGCCTGGCCGCCGACCCGACGCTGCGCGGGCTGCTCAATGTGGTCCAGCTTTTCCTGCAGGGCATCGAGAGCGGGCAGGCCGAACGCTCGCGCGTACAGCCGGCCCTCAGCCAGATGGCGACGACGATCGAGGCCAACCTGACCTCGCCCCATGTGGTGCAGCCGCTGTCCTGGCAGTCCCTGATGTCGTCGGGCCCGCCGTCGCCGCGGGCCCTGCGCCGCTTCGTGCTGGCCCAGCCAGTGCTGGATTACGGCGCGCTCGAGCCCGGGAAGAAGGCCACCGACTTCGTCCGCGCCGCGGCGGAGAGGCTGCATCTGACGGCGGATTACGGCGTGACGGTGCGCCAGACCGGCAACATCCCGCTGAACGACGACCAGTTCGCCAGCGTCAGCGAAGGCATCGGCCTGTCGGCCGTCGTATCGGTGGTGCTGGTGCTGGGCCTGCTGCTGCTGGCGCTGCGGTCCTTCACCATGACCGGCGCGATCATGGTGACGCTGTTCGTCGGGCTGCTGCTGACCGCGGCCTTCGCCGCCCTGGCCGTGGGCACGTTGAACCTGATTTCCGTCGCCTTCGCCGTGCTGTTCGTCGGCATCGCGGTCGATTTCGGCGTCCAGCTCTGCGTCGCCGTGCGGGCCAAGCGTACCACCGCGCCCAACATCCAGGCCGCGACCACCGCCGCGATCCGGCGCGTCGGCGCCGCGCTGGTGCTGGCTGCGCTGTCCGCCGCCAGCGGCTTCTTCGCCTTCCTGCCGACCGCCTATCGCGGCGTCTCCGAGCTCGGGCTGATCGCCGGCGTCGGCATGCTGATCGCGGTCACGCTGAACCTGACGCTGCTGCCCGCCCTGCTGGCGGTGCTGCCGGTGCGGGCCGAGCCGAGCGAGGTCGGCTGGCGGGAGCTGGCGCCGGTCGACCGCTTCCTGCTGCGGCGCCGGCGCTGGGTGCTGGCCGCCGGCGCAGTGCTGGCCCTGGGGTCGCTGGCGCTGATGCCGCGGCTGAACTTCGACTTCAACCCGCTGAATCTGGTGGATCCGCGCTCCGAGGCCGCCTCGACGATGTTCGAGCTGATGCGCGACCCGCTGAGCACGCCGAACACCATCGACATCCTGACCCCGTCGGTCGAGGCCGCGGCGGCGCTGACGCCGAAGCTGCAGGCCCTGCCCGAGGTCGACACGGTGCTGTCGCTGAACAGCTTCGTGCCGGCCGACCAGCCGCCCAAACTGGCGATCCTGTCCGACCTCGGCCTGCTGGTCGGGCCGATCCTCGACACGCAGCCCGCCCTGGATCCGCCGTCGGAGGCCGTGATCCGCGCCGCCGCGACCGCCACGGCCGAGAGGCTGCGGAAGATCGCGCCGGAGGCCGACAGCCCGGAGCGCCGGCTGGCCGACGCGCTGGACAAGCTGGCCAAGGCCGACGGCGCGACCCTGACCCGGGTGGGCCAGGCGCTGCTGGAGGGGCTGCCGGCGACGCTGGACCGGCTGCGGACGCTGCTGTCGGCCGGGCCGGTGACCCTGGCCGACCTGCCGCAGGAGCTGCGCGACACCTGGGTCGCGCCCGACGGCCAGGCCAGGCTCTCGGTGTTCCCATCGGGCAATGCCGCCGACAACGCCGTCGTGTCCCGCTTCGTCGATGCCGTGAAGGCGGTGGCGCCGCACGCCACCGGCACCGCGGTGACGATCCAGGAATCGAGCCGCACCATCGTCGGCGCCTTCATCACCGCCGGCATCCTGGCGACGGCGATGATCGCCCTGCTGCTCGCCATCGCCCTGCGCCGGGTGATCGACGTGCTGATGGCGCTGACGCCGTTGCTGCTGGCCGGCCTGATGACCCTGGCGACCACGATCCTTATCGGCCTGCCGATCAATTTCGCCAACATCATCGCCCTGCCGCTGCTGCTCGGGGTCGGCGTCGCCTTCGACATCTACTTCGTCGTCAACTGGCGTGCCCGGCGCGGTGAGCCGCTGCAGTCCAGCACCACCCGCGCCATCGTGTTCAGCGCCCTGACCACGGCCTCGGCCTTCGGCAGCCTGTGGCTGTCGCCCCATCCGGGCACGGCGGGCATGGGCGAGCTGCTGACGATCGAGCTGCTGTTCACGCTGTTCTCGGTCCTGGTCTTCATGCCGGCGCTGTTGGGCCCGCCCGCGCCGCCGCGGCGTCATCATGCTGCCCCGATCGTGAAGCCAAGCTTCACGGAGCGTGCCGATCAGGCGGGATGACGCCGCGGCGGGATGCCGCTAGTGTCGCCCTGTGGTGGCAAGACTCGCCGGATCGGGAACAAAGTTTTTCGACAGGTGGTTGTTGCCGCACAGGTCACAGGATATCGTTCGGATTGTAACTTTCTTCCCCTTCGCGGAACCGGGTCGTCCCGAACCGTGGTAGGAACCATGCGGGACCGCCGATTCCCGGCGGTCCCTGATCGTTGATTTTCGGATTTGCTTACGGGATCGAACCGGACATGCCGTCGCGCTCATCCTCTCGCCCCCTCGCCCTCGGCATGGCCGCGCTCCTCGCCGCCACGGCGCTGAGCGGCTGCGCCACCCCGCCGACCGATCCCGCGCAGCGGGCGGAGTTCGACCGGATCAACGATCCGCTCGAGCCGATGAACCGGGCGATCTTCGATTTCAACCAGGCGCTGGACAAGAATGCCATCCGGCCGGTCGCGGTCGCCTATCGCGACGTCGTGCCCGAATTCGCCCGCGACGGCATCCACAACGCCTTCCAGAATTTCGGCGAGCCGGTGGTGTTCCTCAACAAGGTGCTGCAGGGCGAGCCGATCGCGGCCGCCAAGACCCTGCTGCGCTTCCTGGCGAACTCGACCTTCGGCCTCGGCGGCTTCTTCGATGTCGCGACCCCGCGCGGTGTGGTCCGGCAGCAGGCCGGCGATTTCGGTGCCACGCTGTACAAATGGGGCATCGGCGACGGGCCCTATCTGATGCTGCCCCTGCTCGGCCCCTCGAACCCGCGCGACACCGTCGGCTTCGCGGTCGACACGGTCAGCAGCCCGTGGGGCTACATCGTCGACATCCCGACCGAGGCCAGCGTCGGCATGTTCGTCGGCAAGGGCATCGATGTCCGCTCCCGCACCGTCGATGCGACGGACGAGCTGGAGCGCAACTCGGTCGACTACTACGCGACGCTGCGCAGCGTGTACCGGCAGTACCGGCAGGCCGAACTCGACGGCGGCCAGGCTCCGCAGGGCGGTGACCTCTACACCGACCCCGCCGGCGCGGCCGCAGCCGGCACGAAGGCCGGCCCCGCTGCAGCCGGCGCGGCCGGCGACATCCCGGCCTCTCAGCTGCCGACCATTCCCTGACCGATCAGGCCTGAGCGGCCGGCGGAGGCGACGCCCCCCCGCCGGCCGCCGGGCTTACTTCTTCGGCGTCAGTTCGGCGATCTTGCTCTCGATCAGCTTGATCAGCGCGTCACCGCCGCCGCTGCGCAGGGTGGCGCCGAATTCGGACCGGTAGTTGGCGAGCTGGCTGATCGTGCCGTTGAGATAGATGTCGATGATCTGCCAGTTCGGCCCCCGCAGCCGGTAGTTCAGCGGCACCGCATCGGCCTTCGGCCGCACCAGCTTGGTGTTGACCACCTGGTCGCCGCCGCTGACCGGCTTGGCGTCCTCCGAGGTGAAGCTCTCGCCGCTGTAGCCGTTGAAGCGTGCGGCATAGGTGGTGATGCTGAATCGCCGGAACGCATCGGTGAACTTCCGCTGCTGGTCCGGGGTCAGGCTCGACCAGTCGGGCCCGACCGAGATGCGCGCCATCAGCGGCAGGTTGAACGCTTGGTCGATCACCGGCTGCAGCTTCTGATAACGCCCGCGGAATCCCAGCGAGTCGGCGTTCTTCATGACGTCGAGCAGGGCGTTGTCGAGCGTGTCGATGACCTGGCGCGGCTCCGCCGCCATGGCCGCCGGGGCGGCGAAGGACAGCGGCAGCAGCAGCGCGACAGCCAAGGCGAGGCGGCGATGAAGGGCAGGCGAGCGCATGGGTGTCTCTTCCGATTCGGAACGTTGGGTCCGCCGCCATCCGCGATCGCGGGGCGGCGCGATCGATCTATGATGGCCTCAACCCCGCCCTTTGCCGAGAAGTTCCGAACGATGCCGTGCCGGAATTCTGCTGTGACGGCCAGCACAACCGCCATGCGTCCAATTTGATAAACATCAATTGTAACCTATTGCACACGGCGCGCGTGGTCACGTTAGTGACACGCAAAGTTGGCGCGGTGTATGGTCCAAATTGAGAGCGATTCACTCTGGCGAATCCCAGGTCCCGGCCAGAACATCAGGGTGCGTAATGCGGATCATCTTGGCCCAGCCGCGAGGCTTTTGCGCCGGTGTCGAACGTGCGATCGAGATCGTCGAGCGCGCGTTGGAGATCTACGGCCAGCCGGTCTATGTCCGGCACGAGATCGTGCACAACCGGCACGTCGTCGAGAGCCTGCGGGCGAAGGGCGCGCGCTTCGTCGATGA
>NZ_JBCNNF010000239.1:0-10721 GCF_039594555.1 Inquilinus sp. | reverse complement strand
GGCCCCACCTCGCCGCCCCCGCCGACGGCCGGGACCTCCACGCCGGTGCCCCCGCCGCCGCATGTCGGAGGATCGACCACCGTCCCGCCCCCGCCGACGACCGGGACCTCCACGCCGGTGCCTCCGCCGCCGCATATCGGGGGATCGACCACCGTCCCGCCGCCGCCTCCTGTCACCGGCACCACCTCGCCACCTCCGCCGACGGCCGGGACCTCGGCAACGGCGACCCTGCCGCCGCATTTCGAATGGCCGGGGACCAGCCCGCCGCCTCCGCCGGTCGTGCCGCAGGAGGAGTCGCTGCTGACCGACCCGCTGCCGGCGCCGAGCACCCCGGTGCTGCTGCGGATCGTGCAGCGGCCGGCGCAGGAGATCTATGCCATCGGGCTGCGCTACCTGACCGAGAAGCAGGACGCCCAGACGGCGCTGGCGCTATGGCTGGAAGCCTCGGACCGCGGCAGCGGCGACGCCGCCTTCGGGGTCGCCCGGTTCTATGACCCGATGCTCTGGAACCTGGGGCCGCACCCCTTCACCGCGCCGAATGCGGATCGGGCGCGTCGCTTCTATGAGCTGGCGCTGCAGCGGGGCGTGGCCGATGCGCGCGACCGGCTGAGCACCCTTCCGCCCAAGGCGGAGCAGAAGCCATGAGGGCGCTGCGGCGCCGCCCGCGCCTTGCCGCAGCCGCACTGCTGCTGGCCCTGCTCGCCGGGATCCTGCCCGCGGCGGCGCAGTCGCAGCCTGCCGCCCCCGCCGCGCGGCAGCCGCTGTTGATGGAAGGCACCACCTCGCTGCAGCAGCGGATCCTGACCCGGCCGGGCGTGCGGCTGGCGAAGGCGCCGGGGGACGATCCGTCGGGGGCGGAGCTGCCGCCCCTGTCGGTGATGTTCGTCTATGCCCGCGTGCCCAGCCGCAACGGCGTGGCGCTGGAGATCGGCCCGGCGGCCGACGGCCGGACGCTGGGCTGGATCCCCGCGGCCCAGGCGATCGACTGGAAGCAGACGCTGGTTGTCGCCTTCACCAACCCGGTCAACCGCGACCGGGCGCTGTTCTTCGACGACTCCGCCCCCCTGCTGGCGCTGATGGAGGATCCGGCGGCCGCCACCAAGGCGGCGGCGCTGCGCCAGGCGGCGGAGAGCGGCAGCCCGTCGGCCGACAGCCACGTCACCTCGATCGAGCCACCGCGCTGGATCGACCCGGCCAAGACCTTCTACCTGCTGCCGATCCTGAACTGGACGAACGGCTATTTCGCCAGCGGTTTCAGCGGCCTGGCGCTGCAGGTGGCGGCGACCTCGCTGCAGGAGCAGCCGGGACCGGCGCCGGCCACCCCGACAGCACCCCAGCAGCCGGACCAGGGGGTGATGGCCGGCTACACGGCCGGCGTCGTCTTCGTGGTCGATACCACGATCTCGATGGACCCGTATGTCGAGCGCACGCGGGACACGATCCGGGCGTTGGTGGACAAGCTGTGGGCCCGCCGCGGCGACGCGCTGCGCTTCGGCCTGGTCGGCTTCCGCGACGTGCTGAAGGACGGCACGCCCGACGAATACGCCAGCCGGGTGTTCGCCGACCTGCCCGACCATGTCGACAAGACGCAGTTCCTGCGCCGGCTGGACGCGGCGGCGGCATCGCGCCGCGACAACCTGGATTTCCGCGAGGATTCTTTCGCCGGGGTCAAGGCGGCGCTGGACGAGATCGACTGGAGCGGCGTGTCCGGCCGCTTCGTCGTGCTGGTCACCGATGCCGGGCCGCGCCGGGCCGCCGACCGCTATTCCTCGACCCATCTGGACCCGGACCAGCTGCGGATCCTGGCCCAGTCCAAGGGCGCGGCGCTGATCACCATCCATCTCAAGACCGCCGCCGGCAAGGACGACCATGCCTCGGCCGAGGAGGCGTACCGGGCGCTCAGCGACTACCCGAATGTCGGCAGCCTGTACTTCCCGATCCAGGACGGCGACGTCCGCGCCTTCGGGGCGGTGATCGACCGGGTCTCCGGCATCATCGCGACGCAGATGGAGGATGCCGCCAAGGGCCAGGTCACGGCCGCCGAGCCGCCGGCGGAAACCGGTGGCGGCGACGACGCCAGCGCGGACACCGAGGCCTTCGCCCGGGCCGGGCTGGTCGGCCGCGCCATGCAGCTGGCCTATCTGGGCCGGACGGAGGGCAGCGTGCCGCCGCGGCTGTTCTCCGCCTGGGTGACCGACCGCGATCTGGCCGACCCGTCGCGCCGGACCCTGGATGTCCGGGTGCTGATCACCAAGAACCAGCTGTCGGACCTGCAGTCGACGCTGAAGACGATCATCGATGCCGGCGAGGTCACGCGCATCGCACCGGCCGACTTCTTCGGCCAGCTGCGCAGCGCGGCCGCGACCATGGCGCGCCGACCGGAGGGCGTGGCCCTGGCAGAGGGGCGGCGCCTGACCGATCTGGGCCTGATCGGCGAATATCTCGACGGCCTGCCCTATCGCAGCCGGATCATGGAGCTGACCGAGGATGACTGGCTGTCCTGGAGCTTCGGGCAGCAGCGGCAATTCCTGGACGACCTGGACGCCAAGGTCACCCTGTACCAGCAGATCTACGACAACGCCGACCTGTGGATCTCGCTCGACGGCAACCGCACCGGCGGCGACGCCGTCTACCCGATCCCGCTGGACGCCCTGCCGTGACCGTCGCCGGCGCGCCGGTCTATGCCCTGCGCGACGTCATGGTGCGCCGCGTCTCCGGCCCGGCGGTGTTCGAACTGCATGTGCCGGAGCTGACGGTCGCGCGCGGCGGCGTGGTGTTCCTGATCGGCCCGTCCGGCTCGGGCAAGTCCACCCTGCTCGACCTCCTGGCCGGCACCCTGGCGCCCAGCCGGGCCGCGGCCTTCACCCTGAACGACGGCGTGAACCCGCCCGCCGACCTGGCGGCGCTGTGGCGCGGCCGGCGGCTCGACGCGCTGGCGGAGCTGCGGGCCCGCCACATCGGCTATGTGCTGCAGACCGGCGGGCTGCTGCCCTATCTGTCGGTCGCCGAGAACATCGCGCTGACCGCCCGCATCGCCGGCCAGGTCGACCGCGGGCACGTCGCCGGGCTGGTCGAGCGGCTCGGCCTCGGCCGGCTGGCCGGGCTGCTGCCGGGCCGGCTGTCGGTGGGGGAGCGGCAGCGCGTCGCCATCGCCCGCGCCCTGGCGCACCGCCCGGCCGTGGTCCTGGCCGACGAGCCGACGGCGTCGCTGGACCCGCCGACCGCCGACCGCGTCTTCGGCCTGCTGGTCGAGACCGCGGAGCGGCTGGGCGTCACGGCCATCATCGCGTCGCATGACTGGTCGCGCGCCGAGGCAAGCGGGCGGCCGGTGATCCGGCACGCGCTGGAGCGGGAGGGCGGCGTCGTGCGCGCCACCTTCCGGTCATGAGGCGCATCCTGCTGGCCGCCGGCCTGGCCGGCCGCGACTTCGCCCATGACTGGCGCGTGGCCCTGTGCCAGGTGCTGGGCCTGGCGGCAGTGCTGGCGCCGCTGCTGGTGCTGTTCGGGCTGCGCTTCGGCCTGATCGACACCATGACCCAGCGGCTGATCGAGGATCCCCGCAACCGCGAGATCCTGCCCGCCGGCAGCGGCCGCTATGACGAGGCCTTCCTGGCCGAGATCGGCCGGGCGCCGGGGGTGGGCTTCATGGTGCCCGCGACCCGGGCGATCGCCGCCGGCTTCACCACCCTGCGCCGCGCGGATGAAGCCAAGCCTCCCCGCTCCGGCGTGGCGCTGCTGCCCAGCGGCCCCGGCGACCCGATGCTGGGCCGGGCCCCGCCGCCGGACGGCGATGCGGTGGTGATCAGCGAGCGGCTGGCCGCGACCCTGGGCGCCGCCGCGGGCGACCGGCTGGTGGCCACGATCACGCGGCAGCGCGACGGGCGGATGGAGAGCCAGGACATCCCCCTGACCGTGGCCGCCGTCACCGCGGCGCCGGTGGCCCCGGCCGAGGCGGTGCTGGCCCCGCTGGACCTGCTGGTGGCGACCGAGGACTGGCGCGATGGCCTGGCCGTCCCCGGCCGCGGCTGGGCCGGCGCCCCGCCGCCGGCGGCGCAGCGGGTGTTCGCCCGGTTCCGGATGTATGCCCGGTCGATCTACGACGTCGCCGGGATCGAGGCGATGCTGAAGGACCGCGGCATTGAGGTGCGGACCGCCGCAGCCGACATCCGCCAGATGCAGGCGCTGGACCGCAACCTGGGCATCGCCTTCTGGCTGGTCGCCGGATGCGGCGCGATCGGCTACCTGGTGTCGCTGGCCGCCGGGCTGCGCGGCCATGTCGAGCGCAAGCGGCGTGACCTCGCCATGCTGCGGCTGATCGGCCTGCCGACCCCGGCGCTGGTGGCCTTCCCGCTGACCCAGGCGCTGCTGATCGCAGTGCTGGGCCTGATCCTGGCCGGTGCCGGTTTCGCGGCCGCGGCGGCGGTGCTGAACACGGTCTTCGCCGACGGGCTGCAGGCCGGGGAGCGGATCTGCCGCCTGCTGCCGGAGCATGCCGCCATCGCCGCCGCCGTCACCGTGGCCGCCGCCCTGCTCTCCGCCAGCTGGGGGGCGCTGCTGGCGGCGCGGATCCAGCCCTCCGAGGCGCTGCGCGATGTCTGAGCCGCGCCGGCGCCGCCGCCGGCTGTGGCCGGCCATTCTCGCCCTGGTCCTGGTCGCGATCGCCGCCGGGCTGGCCGCGGTGCATCTCTCGAACCAGGACCTCGCCGCGCGCACCCGCGACGCCATCGCCGCCGCCACCGCAGCCCTGCCCCCGGTGACCCAGGCGCCCGATGATCCCGGCACCGTCCTGCCGGCGCTAGAGGCACTCGCATCGTCGCCACTGCCCGAGGACGGACCGGCCTGGTGGCGGCGCCCGGCCGTGAACGCCGTGGTGCTTGATGCGCTGGCCGCCGAGCAGCGGCAGCTGGACCGGCGCCTGCTGGGCGAGGCATTCCTGCAGCGCTTCGCCGCCAGCGTCCTGCTCCGGATCGACCGGCCCGACGTGGCGCCGGAGCTGGCCTTCGACGGGCTGAAGCTGCTGCTGGCCCTGGCCGGGTCCGGCCCGCCGCAGGACTCGCTGACCCGGGTCTGGGCTGAGGTGCAATGGTCCTTCGACGCTGCCGACCTGCAGGACCGGCTGCTGCGGCAGCTCGACCGCGCCCTGGCGGCCCGGCCGCGCCTGACCGTGACGCTCGATCCCGCCGCTATCGAGCGCGTCCGGGCGCGGCTGCGCGAGGCACCGCTGCCGACCCGCGCCTATGCCGCGATCCGCACCTCGGACGCGGCGCAGCGCCTGCCCGCCTTCCGGCCGGACCGGGTGCTGGGGGCCGACGGTTGGGCGGTGGGCCGGCGTTCGGGCCAATCGCTGGCGACGCCGATTCCCGGGCTGCTGACCGCGGCCGGCTTCCAGGAGGTGGTCGTGCCCGCCCTCGCCGACGTCTCCGCCTCGCTGCAATCCGACGCCTGGGTGCTGGGCGGCGGCACGGCCCCCCAGGCGACCGGGCGGGAGCTGACGGAGGCCGTGCTGGCGCTGTACCTGGCCGATGTCGGACAGGCCTGGGACGCGCTGCTGGGCGATATCGAGATCGTCAAGGTGCCGGCCGATCCGGATGAGGCCGCCAAGCTGGTGGCGGCGCTGACTCAGTCGCCCGGCCCGCTGCTGCGCCTGGCCGTCGCCGCTCGGCAGGCGACGCTGTTCGACACCGCCCAGAGCGCCGGGGCCGAGCCTCGGCTGGCGGCCCTGGCCGAGATGCTGGGGGGGCGCCGGCCCTGGCAGGAGGTCGACCGCCGCTATGCCTGGCTGCTGCCGGAGGGCACCGACCTGCCCGGCTTCGCGGCGCTGGCCGATGCGGCGCGGCCCTTCATCGACCGGGCCGGCAGCCTGCCCCGAGACCGCAGCCAGACCGCGCCGGGGCTGGATTGACCGCCGCACGCGACAGGGCGGCCGAGCCGCCGGTCACCGGGGCCGCCGGCGCCCCCCATGTCCTGGCGCGTCCGGAACTCGGCCTCTGGGCTGTCGCGGTGGCGGCAGGCGCCGTTGGCGCGGCCGAGGCGGCCGCGATTCTGGCCGATCTCGCGGCGCTGGATGCCCACCTGCCGCAGGCGGAAGCCGCGCGCCTGATCCGGCGGCGGCTGGAGCAGGAGGCGCTGCGCCTGGGCCATCGCAGCCGGGCGGCGCGGGGCGGCGAGGCAGGCGTTGCCGTGCTCGTCGCCCTGACCAGCCCGCCGCATCTGCTGTGCCTGCGGCTGGGCGGGGCCGGCCTGTATCGGCTCGACGGCGCGACGCCGGGGCTGGTGGCTTTTGCCGGGTCCGACGATGCGGCGGATGGCGGCCAACCGGTCCTGGTCGACACGCTGCGCACCCGGCTGGAGCCGGGCAGCATGCTGGCCTTAGCCTCACCGGCGCTGGCGCGGGCCCTGCCGGACGGGTCGGCCGCAGCGGCCCGGATGCCGCCCGCCGTGGCCGCGCGCTTCTTGGTCCAGCGGGCCGCCCCAGGCGATGACGGTCCGCCCGCCGCCATCGTCTTGGCGGTTCCGGCAGCGACGGAGCAGTCGGCCGCGACGGTAGAGGAACGGCCAGTCTCTCCCCCTTCCCGGCCCGGTCCGCGCCCCGCCTCTCCCCCCCGCCGGAGCGGCCATGGCGCGGGCATCCTGGCCGCCATCGCCGTGGTGCTGGTGCTGGGCGCCGCGGGCGGTGTCGGGCTATACGCCTGGATGCACCGGGAGGCGCCACAGCAGCCGGCCGGTCCCGGCGCGCCGCAGCAGGAGCCGGATGTCGCCGTGATAGCGCCCAGCCTGCCCCCGGCGGCGGTCGCGGCCGCCGATCGCCGCCTGGCTCAGGCCGCTCGCCTGGCCGTCGCCGTGTCGGCCATCGAGGGGGCGTTCACGCGCCTCGGGCTCGACACCGGCGCGCCGGTCGCCTTCCGCCCCTTCGCCCCGGCGGCCCTGGACGCCAGGGCGACCGCGTTGGCGGCCCGGCTGCCGAACCTGCCGCTGGCGACGCCGCTGCGCACCGAATACCGCATGTCCAGTCCGTTCGGGTACCGGCTGCATCCGATCAAGGGGATCGTCATCCTCCATGCCGGGCTGGACCTAGTGGCGCCGCGCGGAACGGCGATCTTCGCCACCGGAAGCGGGCGCGTGCTGCGCGCCGGCGTGGCCGGCGGCTACGGCAACATGGTCGAGATCCAGCATGCGGAGGGTCTGGTCACCCGCTACGGTCACATGGACAGCATCGCCGTGACCGAGGGCCAGGCGGTGACCGCCGGCACGGTGCTGGGGACGCTGGGATCGACCGGCGATTCGACCGGCCCGCATGTGCATTACGAGATCCGCCGCGACGGCCAGCCGATGGATCCGATGCCGTTCCTGGAGGCCGGCCAGGCGCTCAAGGCGCTCCTGGTCATCGCGATCCGGTCCTGATCAGACCGTGGGGCTTTGGAGCCGCACGGCCTTCAGCGCCTCCCTCCCCTGCCGCACCACACGACCCAGCCGCCCGAGATAGAGATAGACGACAGGCGTGGTGAACAGGGTCAGCACCTGGCTGACCATCAGCCCGCCGACGATGGCGTAGCCGAGGGGCTGGCGGATCTCCGACCCCGTGCCGGTGCCGACCATCAGCGGAATGCCGCCCAGGATCGCGCACATCGTGGTCATCAGGATCGGCCGGAAGCGCGACAGGCAGGCCTCGCGCACCGCCTCGACCGGGGTCTTGCCCGCCCGCTCCGCCGCCAGGGCGAAGTCGACCATCATAATGCCGTTCTTCTTCACGATGCCGATCAGCAGCACGATGCCGATGATCCCGATCACGTCGAGCGGCATCCCTGCCGCCATCAGCGCCAGCAGCGCGCCGACGCCGGCCGACGGCAGCGTCGACAGGATCGTCACCGGGTGGATGGCGCTTTCATACAGCATGCCCAGGATCAGGTAGACGGCGATCAGCGCCGCCGCGATCAGGGCCGGCTGCCCGGCCAGCGCGGTCACGTAGGCATGCGCCGTGCCCTGGAAGGCGCCCTGGATGCTGGCCGGCAGGTGCAGCGCCGCCACGGCGCGGTCGACATCGGCCACCGCCGTCCCGATCGAGCTGTGCGGCGCCAGGTTGAAGGACACCGTAACCGACGGGAACTGGCTCTGGTGATTGACCACCAGCGGCGCGGTCGCCGGCGCCTGGTGCGCGATCTCGCTCAGCGGCACCGGCTGGCCGGCGGAGGAGCGCAGATAGACCGACTGCAGCGCGTCCGGCCCCTTGCGGAAGGCCGGGTCGACCTCGAGGATCACATAGTACTGGTTCAGCGCGGTGAAGACCTTGGTGACCACCCGCTGGCCGAAGGCGTCGTAGAGGGCGTTGTCGACGTCCTGCGGGGCGATGCCGAGGCGCGAGGCCGCATCACGGTCGATCTGGATGGTGAATTGCAGGCCCGAGGATTCCTGGTCGCTGGTGACGTCGGCGACGCTGGGCAGCTGCGCCACCGCGGCGACCACCTTCGGCGCCCAGGATGCCAGTTCCTGCGTGTTCACGTCGGTCAGCGTGTACTGGTATTGGGTCTTGGCCACCCGGCCGCCGATGGTGATGTCCTGCGCGGCCTGCATGTAGAGCCGAATGCCGGTCACCGATTGCAGCCGCTTGTCCAGCCGCGCGATCACCTGGTCGGCGCTGGCGTTCGGGCCGCGCTGGCCCTGCGGCTTCAGCGAGATGTACATGCGCCCCTGGTTCGGCGACGGGTTGGTGCCGCCAGGCCCGATATAGCTGGCGACCGAGGCGACCGCCGGGTCCCGCAGCAGCACGTCGACGACCTGCTGCTGCTTCCCGGCCAGGTCCGATGTGGAGGCGTCCTGGGCCACCTCGGTGACGCCGGCAATCAGGCCGGTGTCCTGCTGCGGGAAGAAGCCCTTGGGGATGGTGACGAACAGGTACCCGGTCAGGGCGATGGTCGCGATCATGGCCGCGAGGGTCAGCCGCTGGTGCCGCAGCACCCGGTCGAGCGCCGCCTCATAGCCCGCGGCCAGGCGGACGAAGCCGGCCTCCAGCAGCCGGTACAGCCGGCCGTGCCGCGCCTCGGCCTGCGGCTTGAGCAGGCGCGCGGCGAGCATCGGCGTCAGCGTCAGCGACACCAGGGCCGAGACGGCGATGGCGACGGCGACGGTGACCGCGAATTCCTGGAACAGCTTGCCGATGACGCCGCCCATCAGAAGCAGCGGGATGAACACCGCGACCAGCGACACCGAGATTGACAGGATGGTGAAGCCGATCTGCCCGGCGCCATCCAGCGCCGCCTGCAGCGGCGTCTTGCCCTGCTCCAGATGGTGGACGATGTTCTCGACCATCACGATCGCGTCGTCGACCACGAAGCCGACCGCGACCGACAGTGCCATCAGCGACAGGTTGTCGAGCGAGTAGCCGAACACGGCCATCACCGCGAAGGTGCCGACGATCGAGATCGGCACGGCGATGCCGGGGATGATCGTAGCCCAGACGTTCCGCAGGAACAGCAGGATGGTCATCACCACCAGGCCGATGGTCAGGACCAGCGTGAACTGCACGTCGGCGACCGAGGCGCGGATGGTGGTGGTGCGGTCGGACACCACGGCGATCTTGATCGCCGGCGGGATCGACGCCTCGAGCTGCGGCAGCTCGCGCCGGATGCTGTCGACGGTCTGGATCACATTGGCGCCCGGCAGGCGCTGCACCGCCAGGATGATGCCGCGCTGGCGGCCGTACCAGGCGGCCAGCTGGTCGTTGGCCGGCCCGATCTCGGCATGGCCGATGTCGCTGACCCGGATCGGCGCGCCGTTCCTGTAGCCGATGATGGCCTGGTTGTAGCCGGCGAGCGTGGTCAGCTGGTCATTGGTCTGCAGCGCATAGGCCTGCTGCTTGCCTTCGAGCGTGCCCTTGGGATCGTCGACCGTGATCGACGACAGCGCGGTGCGGATGTCCTCCAGCGTCAGGCCCTGGGCGGCGAGCTGCTGCGGATTGACCTCGACCCGCATGGCCGGCTGCTGCTGGCCGCCGATGGTGACCAGCCCGACGCCCGGCACCTGCGACAGCTTCTGCGCCAGAATGCTTTCGGCATAGTCGTCGACCGTGGTCAGCGGCAGGGTGTCGGAGGTCAGGGCCAGGATCAGGATCGGCGTGTCGGCCGGGTTGGTCTTGCGGTAGGTCGGCGGCGTCGGAATGGTCTTCGGCAGGTCGCCGCCGGCCGCGTTGATCGCCGCCTGCACGTCGCCCGCGGCAGAGTCGACCGTGCGCGAGGGGTCGAATTGCAGCGTCACCTGGGTGAAGCCCAGCGCGCTGGCCGAGGTCATCTGTGACAGGCCGGGGATCTCGCCGAACTGGCGCTCCAGCGGCGTCGCCACCGAGGAGGCCATGGTCTCCGGGTCGGCCCCGGGCAGCTGCGCCGTGACCTGGATCGTCGGCAGGTCGACCGACGGCAGGGCCGCGACCGGCAGGGAGCGATACGCGACGATGCCGACCAGCACGACGCCGATCATCAGCATCAGCGTGGCGATCGGCCGCCGGATGAACGGGCCGGATAGGCCGCCGTTGGACGCGTTGCTCATGGCTGAATCCCCAGCTGGTCGGTCTGCGCGTTCATCAGCGGCGCGGCGGTGGTGTCGGGCGGGCTGCGCGCGGCCACAGCGTCGCCCGGCCGCAGCCCGTACTGGCCGTCGCTGACCACGGTCTGGCCCGCCGCCAGGCCGGAGGTGACCAGCGCGGTGCCGCGCACCGACTGCGCCACCTGGAT
>NZ_JBCNNF010000238.1:0-10813 GCF_039594555.1 Inquilinus sp. | reverse complement strand
CGCTCCGCGATTCCGGGTGAGGGGGAGGGCACCGACCTATCCTCTTCGTGCGATCACCACTTCGCCCGCTGGCGCAGGCGGTCCAGCTCCTTGGCCAGGGCGGCCACGGCGGCGTCGGGCTTCTCGTCGCCGGTCAGCACCGCGTGCACCGACTTCGAGAAGGCCTGCGACACGCGGTTGTAGCTGGCGCCGGTGGCGGCCGAGGGGCGGGCGATGCTGTCGGCGAAGGCGGCCTGCGTGTCCTTCAGGAAGGGCAGCTTGGCCAGCACCTCCGGGTCCTCGTACAGCGCCGAGACGGTCGGGTTGTAGGCGCCTTGGATCGCCCGGCGCTTCTGGTCGGCGGATCCCGTCATGTAGCGGATCAGGCTGACTGCAGCCTCCTTGTTCTCGGAGTATTTCGACACGCCGAGATAGGCGGGGCCCAGGCAGCCGCTCGACTTCTCGCCCGCGGCGCCCACCGGCAGCGCCGCCACGCCGACCTTGCCGACCAGGGCGCCGCCAGCGGCCTGCGAGGTGCCCCAGACATAGGGCCAGTTGCGCAGGAACACGGCCTTGCCGCTCTCGAACACGGCGCGGGAGCTCTCCTCGTCATAGCCCAGCACGCCCGGCGGGCTGATGGTGTCGATCCAGCTGTGCGCCAGGGCCAGGGCCTGGGCGGCCTTGGGGTTGTCGATGGTGACGTCGCCCTTGCCGTCGATGATGGTGCCGCCGCCGGTGCTGGCGACCCATTCGATCGCGTCGCAGGTCAGCCCCTCATAGGATTTGCCCTGCCAGACGAAGCCCCACATATCGGCGTCGCCGGCCTTGCGCTCGCCATCCTGCACCGTCTTGGCGATCTCGGTCAGCTCGGCCCAGGTCTTGGGCACCGCCTTGCCGTACTTCTCCAGCAGGTCCTTGCGATAGAAGATCAGGCCCGTGTCCATGTACCAGGGCAGGGCCAGCAGCTGGCCGTCGATGGTCGCGGCGTCGATCGTGGTCGGGAAATGCGCCGCCACCTCCTCCTTCGGCACCATGCTGCCGAGGTCGAGCAGATGGTTCTTCAGCATGCCCATCCAGATCACGTCGATCACCAGCACGTCGACATCGGTCGACTTCGCCGCCAGCATCTGCTGGTACAGCGGCACCGCATCGTCCCAGGACGCCGGCATCTTGTTGATCGAGACGGCGTTGCCGCTCTGCTTCGCCCAGGCCTCGGCGGCGCTGCTGCACAAATCGTAATCGGTGGCGCCGCAGAACAACTTCACCGTCGCGGCCTCTGCGCCGCCGGCGGCGAAAACGGCCAGCGCGGCGGTCAGGGATAGGGTGGCGATCTTCACGGGTCCCTCCGTTCAAGCCCCTGTTTGAGAAATCTTGTCGTTGCCGGGCGGGTTGGTCCCGCCGCTCAGGTCGAGGCCGGAGCCTCTTGTCGGATCAGCGCCAGCAGCTCCGCCTCGCGCGGCAGCGCCCGGCCGCCGTAATCGGTGGTGGCCAGCGCGCCGCAGCCCGCGGCCAGGGCCAGGCTGTCGCGGAAGTCGAAGCCGCGCAGCCGGCCATAGAGGAAGCCGGCATTGAAGCTGTCGCCGGCGCCGGTGGTGTCGACCACGGTCACCGCCGGGGCCGGCACGGCGCAGCGCTCGCCGCGGCTGACGCCGATCGCGCCTGCGGCGCCGCGCTTGACCAGCACGGTCGGCACCATCGCCGACAGCCGCTCCAGCGCCGCGCTGACATCCGGCGCGCCGGTGAAGGCCAGGGCCTCGGATTCATTCGGGGCGAAGACGTCGATCTCGCGGAACAGCTCGACCACGCCGGGCGAATCGATCCGGTGCGGCACGTGCTGGCAGTCGAGATAGACCAAGACGCCCTGCCGCTTCGCCGCCCGCGCCAGGGCCAGCAGCTCCGGCTGTAGCCGGAAGCTCTGCAGCAGCAGCGCCTTGGGCGCCGCCGCCGCGAGGGCTTCCGGCGCCGGCGGCAGGTCGTCGCGCACGGCGTAGCTGACGAAGCCGCGGTCATGGGCGAAGGAGAAGGCGGCGCTGACCCGCTCCAGTGGATGGTCCAGCCGGCGGAACAGTCGGTCGTCCAGCCCCTCCTTGCGGGCCGCGTCCAGCGCCAGCTGACTGAACAGGTCGGTGCCGAAATCGGCCGCCCAGGCGGTGCGCAGCCCCAGCCGGTGCAGCGCCGTGGCGCTGGTGAAGCTGGCGCCCGGCAGGGTGGCGAAGTCGCGGGCGAACAGGTCGGCGCCCAGCCGCGGCACCTCCGGCAGGCCGGTGAAGATCAGGTCCCAGTAATATTCGCCGACCACGACGACGTCGCAGCCCGGCGCCATGCCCGCGGCGGTCATGGCCAGTTGCCGACGTAAGGAGCGTGGGCGGCGAGGTACTCATCGACCAGCGCCTCGGCCCGGGAATAGGACAGCACCAGCGGATGCGCCACCAGCGCCTCGACCGCCAGGTCGCGGTCGCGCTCGCGGATCGCCTGCACCGCCAGCCGTTCGTAGCGCTTGATGCTATGCACCAGCTGGGCCTGCGCCTCCGGCATCAGGCCGATCGGCAGCGGCCGCACGCCGTCGCGGTCGACCACGCAGCTGACCTCGACCACGTCGTCGTCGCGCAGCCCCTCGATGGCGCCCCGGTTCGGCACGTTCAGCCCGCTGTACAGCGGCTTGCCGGTCTCCAGCGCGTCCACCAGGTCGAGGGCGACGCCGGCATAGCCCTCGCCCTCGTCGCCCAGCGGCGCATGGGCACCGGCGGCCAGGGCGCGGTCGGCCTCCTCCATGCTCGGCGCGCCCTCCTGGGCGTAGTGCATGTAGGTGGCGTTGCGGCGGTGGGCATAGGCGTAATAGGCCTCCAGCGCCTTGTCCGGGTTGCGGCGCCAGTCCAGCGCCGTCAGCTGCTCGATCAGGCCGTGATTCAGGTCGCGCACCTCCTCGCCCCGCGTGCGGGAATCCGACCGGATCGCCTCCACCGCCTTCTCGGCATAGTAGAAGTAGTAGAGGTACTCGTTGATCCACATCCCGTGGCGGCGCACCACGCGCGGGCTGAACACCTTCTGGGCCGAGGCGGCCAGGAACGCGTCGTCGGCCAGCAGGCGCGGCAGCACATCCTCGCCGCCGATCTCGGCGCGGCGGGTGAAGGACAGGTGGTTCAGGCCGAACACCTCGGTGCGCACCGCCTTCTCCGGCACGTCGAACCAGCGCGCCACGGCCGACTGGGCGGCGTTGGCGCCGTCGCAGATGCCGATGGTGCGGTCGTGGCCGGCGTCGCGCAGCGCCTGGGTCACCAGCCCGGCCGGGTTGGTGAAGTTGAACAGCCACGCGTCCGGGCTGACCCGCTTCAAGAGGTCGGCATAGCCCAGGATCGTCGGGATGCTGCGCAGCGCCATGGCGAAGCCGCCCGGCCCGGTCGTCTCCTGCCCCAGCACGCCGTGGGCCAGGGCGATGCGCTCATCCTTGATCCGCCCTTCCTCCAGCCCCGGCCGGACCGTGGTCACGACATAGGCCGCGCCCTCCAGCGCCCGCTCCGGGTCCAGGCTGGTGGTGATCCTGACGGGAGACTTCATCCGTCGGGCGATCTCCGCCCCCAGCCCGCCGAACAGCTCCAGCCGCGGCCCGTCGATGTCGAACAGGCACAGCTCGGTCAGGTTGCTCCACTCCGCCCGGCGCAGCGCCGATTCGATGAACAGGGGGGCGCGGACGCCGCCGCCGCCGACCAGGGTCAGTTTCATGGTGCCTCCCGATAACCGCCATCGTTATGACTGGTTATAACCAGACATGTCAATTGTGGCCGGAACCCCGATTTGCGTGTATGCAGCGAGGGTGATCCACGCCCCTGCCGAGAGGCCACTCCGCGCGCCATGACCGACGGCTTCCCCAGTGACGGACCTGCCGGCGACGGGCTGCGGCGCGACGATCCGCAGCCTCTCTACCGCCAGATCAAGCAGCGGCTGCGCGAGCGGATCGAGAGCGGCGAACTGGGCACCGATGCCAAGCTGTCGTCGGAGCGCGAGCTGGAGAAGCAGTACGGCGTCAGCCGCATCACCGTGCGCCAGGCGGTGCGCGAGCTGGTGCAGGAGGGCTGGCTGCACAGCCATCCCGGCCGCGGCTTCTTCGTGGCGCGGCGGGAGGAGACCTACGAGCTGCACCTGCTGCGCAGCTTCACCGCGATCGCCGAGGCGCATGGCCGGACGCCGACAAGCCGGCTGATCGAGGGCTATGTCTGCCGCGCGCCGGCCGAGGTGGCGCGGCCGCTGTTCCTGCAGCCCGGCGCCGATGTGGTGATGCTGAAGCGGCTGCGCTGCCTGGACGGGCAGCCGGTGGTGCTGACCCAGGACTGGTTCGCCGCCCGGCTGGTGCCGGGGATCCTGGAGCTCGACTGGTCGACCGGCAACCGTTCGCTCTACGCCGAGGTGCGCGACCGCTACCGGCTGCGGCCGGACCGCGGCCGCACCACGATGAGCGCCCGGCTGGCCAATGCCGAGGAGGCGGAGCTCTTGGAGCTGACGCCCCCCGCCGCGGTGCTGACGATCGAGCAGATCGCATACGACCCGCAGGGTCGGCCGGTGAACATGACCTTCTCCAGCCACCACCCGCTGCGCTATCCGCTGAGCCTCGACCAGCGGGGTTGACCCGGGTCCGATTCCGGCCGCGGAATCGCCGCAGGGGAATCACGATCCGATCACGATCGGGCTTCTAAATGCTCCGGCGACGCCAACGGATCGCGGTGTACCGACCAGGGAGGGCACGAACGTGCATGGCTCAGGTTTCGCAAGGGCCGGCCAGCGCAGCGCCGCGCTGACGCAGGGGCTCGAGCAGCCCGCGACCTATTTCGAAGGCGATCCGCCGCCGCCCAACGGCATCTTCGGCTGGCGGCTGGCGCAGGAGGCGGGCCGGCTGGGCCTGCATCCGCAGGCCCTGGTCATGGACGTGCTGCAGCGCCTGGCCCGCAAGATGTACCTGGACGGGCTCGTCGCCGGGCCGGAGACGTTCAACCCCGAGGTCCCGGCCGGCTACACCTATCTTGGCCAGCTGATCGCGCATGACCTGACCTTCACCGATCTCGGCACCCTCTCGCGCTCGGCCAATGCCGGGCCGCTCTGGGCCAGCCCGTCGCTGGACCTCGACTGCCTCTATCGCGGCGGGCCGTTCCGGTCGCCGATGCTGTACCAGCAGCGCACCGGCGGGCCCGACGCGCTGCGGATGAAGCTGCGCGTTGGCTATACCGGCGGCCGGACCTGGGACAAGCAGGCGCCGGAGGTGCCGGGCGACCCGGCCACCGCCAAGGCGCCGCAGCCCTGCGACCTGGCGATGATCGCCTGCCTCGACGCGGCCTCGAACGCCACCGACCTGCGGCCGCTGCCGCCGGGGACGCCGGAGGTGCCGAAGCAATGCCCGGTCGAGCCGCTGATCGGCGACATCCGCAACGACAACAACCTGATCCTGTCGCAGATCACGGTCCTGTTCCATCGCTTCCACAACCGCATCGTCGACGCCATCCTGGCCTCGCAGCACTGCCCGTCCGACTACGAGGTGTTCGAGATCGCCCGTGCGCTGGTGATCTCCGCCTACCGGTCGGTGGTGCGAAACGACTATCTCGGCCATCTGCTCGACCCCGAGATCTGGCAGACCTATGCCCGGCGTGAGAGCCTGCAGGATCTGGGCGGCTTCGGTCGTCGCCTGGCCGCCGACCGGGACACGCCGCTGCCGGCCGAGTTCATCATGGCCGCCTTCCGCTTCGGACACGCCATGGTGCGGCCGTCCTACACGCTGAACCGGGCCCTGGCGCTGACCGAGACCGGGCTGAAAGGGCTGATGACGTTCCGGCGCGGCATGTTGGCCGGCGACGGCGGCATCCCGGGCTGCCCGATCCCGAACGACTGGATCCTGGAATGGGATCTGTTCTTCCCGGAGAAGCCGGGCGCGGACGAGAACCAGGCCCATCTCATCGGCCCCTGGGTCACCTCGCAGTTCTACACGATGTCCGCCATGGCGCATGACGACATGCGCCGCATGGTCGGCAGCGATCCGCTCTATGACGGCTGCTATGGCGGGCTGCCCTTCCGCGATCTGGCGCGGGCCTATCTGTCCAGCCTGCCGAACGCCCAGCACCTTGCCGACCGGCTCGGGGTCCCGAAGCTGACGCGGGAGGAGCTGCTGGGTGACGGTCATGGCGGGCTTGCCGGCATGAATGCCCGCAGCCAGCGCAACCCGCTGGCCGACGCCCCGGCCGGGGTGATCGAGGCTTTGGCCGAGGATACGCCGCTGTTCTATTACATCCTGCGCGAGGCCGAGGTGCGCCATCAGGGCCGGCGCCTCGGGCCGCTGGGGTCGGCGATCGTCGCCCAGGTGGTGCTGGCCGCGTCCCTGGCCGAGTCGACGACGGTCGAATCCGGAGTGATCCGGCGCTGGAGCCGCGTCCTGTTCAAGGGCGGCGCCGTTCCGGACAGCATGCGCGACATCATCGGCTTCGTCGAATCGCCGCCGGCACCGGCCGCGTCGTCGCGGCCGATCACACAAGCCAGCGTCTGAGGACGCCGGCACCGAGGTGGTGGGGGACCTCCGCCTCCGTCGTCCTTCGGGGCGCGGGGGCGGAGGTTTAATGCGGCGGCCCGTCGGCCGTCGCCATACGGCGGGGCGGCAGCGCCTTGCGAACAAGGAGGAGCGAGCGATGACGGACCACAACAAGAACGACCCGAAGCAGCCGCCGAAGCCGGTGCCGGTCGAGATGACAATGTATGACCGCGAGGCCGCGGGCCGGCTGATCATCGGCATGGCGATCGGTGAGATCCCGAAGCCGAAGACGACGGCCGAGGCGCTGCAGCTGCTGAAGGATCACGGCATCACGCTGGAGAACTTTGCCGAATCCGGGAAGGAGATCCGGGTCGTCAGCCGCGACGAGGCGCTGTATGTCGTGCTGCCGCCGGCCGACCTGATGCGGCAGCGGATCGAGGAATACTCGAAGTATCCCGGCCCTTATCCGCTGCCGGACGAATACGCCCTGCAGGTGCGGCGCGACCCGAACGCGCTGGACGCGCTGGACATGTTCTATTTCCGTGTCGGCGACTACAGCTTCGGTCAGTGCCGGTGAGGCCAGTAGAGCTGCTCCTCGCCGACATCGGTGGCGGGAAGGCCGGCCTGGATCAGGCCTTCCCGCAGCTCGCGCCAGCGGGCGACGTTGCGGATCGGGAAGCTGCTCAGGAACCATTCGACGATGGCGGCGTCGGTGCATTCGAACTTGGCGTGCCAGGCGTCGCGGGCGTTGCGCAGGAAGAGGCGCGCCTCCTCCTGCGCCCGCCGGCTGTCGCCGAGCAGGCTGAGGGCCGCGGCCTTCCAGGCCGGGATGTTGAAGATCGACTGCCCGGCCCGGTCGGCGGCCTCGACGCAGCCCTCGATGTCGCCGTGCAGGAAGCGGATGCCCGCCAGATAGGCCCAGTGATGGGGCGGGATCATCGGGTTGAGCTCGAAGGCATTGGCCACGAGGTCGAGGGCGACGTCGGTCCGGTCGACGAAGGCGAAGCCCTGCGCCGCCGACATCAGCACCGATGGGTTGCTCGGGTTCAGGTCGCGCGCCAGCTCCAGATGCAGGTCGGCCTGCGGGTAGCGGGTCGTCATCATGTAGGACCAGGCGAGCGTCAGGTGCCCGCGCGCGTCCAACGGGTCCAGCTCGGCCGCCCGGCGCGCCAGGCTCAGCGCCTCCTCGGCCATGGCGCGGTCGCGCCGCACCCCCGGCAGGATGATGTGGCGCGAATTGTAGATGTTGGCCAGGCCGCTATAGGCGGGGGCGAAGCTGGGCCAGTCCCGGATCACCTCCTTGAACAGCGCCTCGGCCTCGAACTCCGCCTGGGGCTCCCAGAAGTTCAGCAGGTACTGGCCGCGTAGCCAGCGGACATACGGCCCATGGGCGAAGTCGCGGTCGCCGATCTGGCGCGACAGCGCATTGGCCGAGATGTGGATGTCCAGCGTCGCCGAGACGCGCCGGGCGATCTGGCGCTGCTGGTCCATCCAGGACGGCAGGGCCAGCGAGAAGGTCTCCGACCACAGCGCCCGGTTGCGGGTCAGCTCGATCAGGGAGACGACGATCAGCAGGTCGTCGTCCTTCTGCCGGAACGCGGAGGACAGGCGGTAGTCGACCTGCTGCTGTTCGGCCGACGGGGCCGAATCGGGCGGTTCGACCACGATCCATTCGCGGAACCGCACCAGATTGGCGATCAGCTCGCTGCGGAAGCCGTGCACGACATAGTCGTCGATGCCCTCGGGGATGCCGGGGCTCAGCCGGTCCACCTCGATGATCGGCAGCCGTGACGCCGCTGCCACCGGCGCGGGGGACGGCTGGGCGGTGCTGTCGACCGAGCCCTGCTTGATCTCGACGATGAGCCGCTGCGTCTCCTCCGACGGCTCCATGTCATAGTCGTTCTGGAGCAGGTCCCATAGCGTGCCGTACAGCTTCAGCGCGGCGGCGATGTTGCCGCGCAGCGCCTGCTGCAGGATCAGGACGCGGTAGGCCTCCTCATGCGTCGGGTCGATGTCCAGCAGCGCATGGGCGGCCTCGGCGGCGATCTTCTCGCCGGAGCTCGGGTCGCGCAGCAGGCGCTCCAGGCTGCCGATGAAGATCTTCCGCCACTGCTGCCGGCAGACCGTGAGCCAGGAGGCGAACTCCCGATCGAGATCCTCGAACCCGGCCATGATGCGGTCGGGATTGGCCAAGCCCAGCGTCAGGGCCGACGGCAGGACGCTCCGGGCCAGGTCGCTCGCCACCTGCTCCAGGTCGACATCCACCACCTCGCGCCGGATGCGGATGTCCTGGCGGCCGATATCGACGATGCCCGGCCGGACGGCGTCGAGGTTGTCGCGCAGCTGCTTCAGGCATTGCCGCAGCGACCCGCGGGCATGGTCGCCGTCGCTCTCGCTCCAGAACACCCCGGCGACGCGCTCGCGGCTCTCGATCGCGGTGCCGCTCAGCGCCACGAAGGCGAAGATCGCCTGGGCCTTGCGGCTGCCCAGCTCAATCCGCTCGCCATTGCCCAGACGGAGATCGAATCCATTGCCCAGCGACAGCCGCAGACGCTCGACGCCCCGTGCCTCCGGGGCGGGAACATCCCCCCGTTCCGGAGCCCCAACGCTCCGTGTTGCCGGAACCGCCATCCGCGGTCTCCCTTCCCCCAAACAATGAAACCGCAGCGGACTGGGCCCATAAACTTTTAAATTATCGCAGGTCGATCCTCCAAACCATTCAGCGAGCGGCCGAATTCCGCCGCCGTCTGGCGCAGCCTCTCCGTCATCGCGGCGGGGGCGGAGGGCTGCAGGTCCGGCGATAACAGCTTCACCACCGGAATCCCAGCCCCCGTGGTCAGGTCGACCCGGAAAACGGCCGTTTCCCGCCGGGCCAGGGCGGCCAGCAGCCCGGACAGGGAGGCTGGGGCGTCGGGACGATCCGCCGCGGCATCGCTCCGTGTCGCCGTCGCCAGCAGCATGTCGGGCCGCAGCCGCTGCTTCGCCGTGAGTCTGTCGCGATCCGCGGGGTCGGCGTCCGGCCCGGCCCGGCGCAGCCGCAGGAACAGGAGGTCGTTGGCGATCTCGGACTGGATCATCTCCAGCACCGCCGCCTCCAGCGCCGCCGCGCGGGCGGGCCGGGCGGCGAAGCCGCAGGCGAGGAGGCCATGGATCGGGCTGACCGAGGCCGCGGCGACGACCGCGATCGGCAGGCCGGCGGTGTCGAGCTCCAGGGCGAATCCCTGCCGCGGCCAGGGGGCGGCGGCCCCGGGGCGCAGCCGGTCGATCGCGGCGGCCATCAGCGCCGGCGGCAGCCGCCGGGCCGGCCGGCCGCCATGCCACCATTGCGCCACCGCGTCGCGCTCGATCAGCTCGAGCAGCGCGGCCCGGGTGGCGTCCTCCGGCGTCGGGCCGGCGGCGCAGCCCTCGCTGACCGGCACCGCGGCTCGGCCTCCGCCGGATGGGCCGAAGACCAGCGGCCGCGGCAGCCGCACCAGACGGCCGGTCGCCAGCTCCTCCCCGGCCAGAACGGGGGCGGCGGCGAGGGCGGCCGGCTCCAGCCCGGTCCGCGCCTCGATCTGGCTGCCGAAGCGGGTGGCGATCTCCCCGGCCGAACCATCCCGGTCGGCCTCGCCGATCTCGGGCGTGGCCAGGGCCAGCGTCTCCGCCGCTTCGCCGATGCATTTCTGGAAGGCGCGCCACGGGCTCGGGTCGCACCCGATCACGCCGTCGACGGCAATGGCCGCACCGTCACCGGCCGGCCGGTGCCGCGGCAGCCGGGCGCCGAGGACCGTCAGGCCGGGATAATCCATCGCCGGCACCGCGAAGCTGGCCTCCAGCGTCGCGGCCAGGCGGAACAGCCGCACGGTCCGGCCGTCCTCGGCGCTGCCGTCGGGCGCTATCCCGAACGCCGCCAGCAGGCGCCGGGCCTCTTCCACCGCCTGGCCGGCTGGGCCAGGATCGGGGGCGTCGGCCCCCGGCTCGAACAGCCGGGCGCAGGTTTCGTAGACCGAGGGCGGTGCGAGCATGATGCTCCGGATGACGGGCTGGGCCTCCGCCCATTTCACCATGGCCGCCGCGAAACGCGCGGTGTTTTCTGCCGGCATGGGATGCCGCCCTTGACCGCCCTCGACCCCCACCTCGCCGACCGGATCGCCGCGGCGCTGGGCATCCGGCCGGTGGCGGCTGAGCCGCTGCCGGGCGGCTCGACCGTCGCGGTGCTGCGGGTCGACCTCGCCGATGGCGGCCGGGTCGTGGCCAAGGCCGGGGCCGGGCCGCTGCTGCTGGAGGCCTGGATGCTGGGCGAACTGGCCCGCCATTCCGCCCTGCCGCTGCCGGCGGTGCTGCACGCAG
>NZ_JBCNNF010000237.1:0-10869 GCF_039594555.1 Inquilinus sp. | reverse complement strand
GTGACACTGCGGATTCCGGATTTCTTCCGCCACAGGGCGTTCATTTTCCGGAAAACCAGCACGTCAGAAGCCCAGCACCAAGCCGCTGACCAGCACGGTGTTGTCGTAATCCGGCCCCTGGCGGAATGACGCCGTCTCCCAGGTCAACTCGGCATAGGCGTTCAGGCCGGGAGCCAGGGTGTAGACCAGCGTGCCGGCGGCGATGTGGTTCTGCCTGAGGTCGGACCGGCCGGGATCGCCGGTGTCGTCGCTGCCCGCCAGGCCGTTGCCCTTGCGGCCGGTGGTGAAGGCATAGCCGAGCCCGGCCTCGAAATCGCCGAAGCGCCAGGCCAGGCTGGCGGCAAGGGTGTCGATCGCCTTGCCGCTGTCGGCGATGCGGTCGTAATGGACCCAGTTCAGGCTGCCGGTGACGTCGCCGGCGGCGACCTGCGTGCCCAGGCTGTAGGCCGCGAGGTCGCGATGGCCGCCGACGCCGTTGCCGGTGGAGGCGGTGCCGGAGACCAGCACCGACACGCCGTCGAGATCGGCCGTGTAGTTGGCGCCGGCGGTGACGACGTTCTCGTACAGCGTGTCGGCGTCATTGGTCAGGTCGGCGCGGCCGCCATTGCCGGCATGGCCGCTGCCGCCGACCACCGGCGTGAAGTCGACCCCGAAGGAGAAGCCGCCGAGATCGGGCGAGCTGTATTTGATCCGGGTGTCCGGGTCGCCGATGCCCGAGATGTAGGTCGGGTCCAGCGAGAAGAAGTGGCCGCCGCCATAGGCGTAGTCATGGTCGAGGTTGTCGCCCCAATTGGCGCCCATCCCCATCTCCGACACCACCGAATCATGGGCGAAGATGTAGCCGTAATCGCCGGCCACGGCATCGACGTCGCCCAGGGTGACGGTGCCGAAATCGCCCTGGAGATAGATATAGACATGGTCGACCGTGGCGTTGTCGCGGCGGTCGACGTTGTTGAAGCGGATGCGGCCGCCATATTCCAGGCCGCTGTCGGTGACATTCTTGACGTCGAATTGCAGCCGGCCGCCGGAACGGAAATCATAGTCGCGGTCGAAGCCGCTGTCGCCGGACTGGTTCAGCACCGCCGCGGCCTCGAAGCCGAGGAAGCCGGAGATCTTCAACTGCAGCCCGGAGGTGACCGGCGCCTCCGCCGCCCCCGCCCCCGTCGTCATGGTGATGATGCCCGTCGCCGCGCAGATCGCCGCGGCGGCGCTGCTTCGCGCTCTTGCCATCGCTTGCCCCCTGTTGCCGGGTTCGCCCCTGCCCGGCACTGTGGAGGGTCGGATTCCGGATTTCTTCCACGCCGCCGCTTGTGTTTTCCGGAAAGCCAGCTTCATTCTCGATGGGATGAGCGAGACCCTGACGCCGCCGGCCGCGCCGCCGGACATCGAGACCTATATCGACAGCGGCGATTTCTATGCCGAGCGGCATGTGCCGGAGCCGATGGGCCAGGCCCATTGGCACGACCATATCGAGCTGAACCTGCTGCTGGCCGGCGGCATGACCTATCTGTTCAACGGCACACGGATCTCGATTGGGGCGAACCGGGTGCATCTGTTCTGGGCGGCGGTGCCGCACCAGGTGATCGCGGTCGAGCCGACGGCCGACCTGATCTGCGTCTACCTGCCCTTCGCGGATTTCCTGACCCTGCCGGTGGCCGACGCCTTCAAGTCCGGCGTGATGGACGGCCGCTTCGCCGCGGTGGCGGCGCCCGACCCGATCGACCCGCTGCTGTTCCAGCGCTGGGCCGCCGAATGGCCGGAGGGGTCGGCGCTGCGGCAGCAGATCCTGCGCGAGGAGGTGGGCTTAAGGGTCAAGCGCCTGTCGCTCGATGCGGTGGCGCCGGACGCCTCGGCCGACGCGACGCCCTGCGAGATCGAGGCGGCCGAGGAGGCGCCGCGGCTGGCCAATGCCGGCCGCCGGGCCATCGCCCGGGTCCAGGCCATGACCGACCACATCAACGCGCATTTCGGCGAGCCGGTGACGGTCGAGGCGGTGGCCGCCGCCGGCGGGCTGCACCCGACCAACGCCATGGCCGTGTTCAAGCGGGTGCTGGGCATGACCATCGCCCAGTACATAAGGCGGCAGCGGCTGAGCCGGGCGATGATGATGCTGGTCGACACCGACCTGTCGATCGCCGAGGTCGCCTTCGGCTGCGGCTACGGCTCGCTCAGCCAGTTCTATGAGGAGTTCCAGCGCCACTGCCGCAGCACGCCGCGGCAGTACCGGCTGAAGTTCCGGCGGTAGGGCGTGGTGAATTGAGGTCCGGTCGGGTGAGAGTCTGATTGGATCTCGAGCGTCTTCTCGCGTTGCCTCTCCCGCCTGCGAAATGGTGCGGACCGCTTCTTCTTAGTCCCCCCTCCCCCTGCGGGAGGGGGGACTCTCATTTTTCCGGTCGATATCGTGATGGGCTCCGCGACCCTGGCGCGCTCAGGCCTGCCCGATATCCCTGAGCGCCGCCCAGTGCGGCGCCAGGCTTTTGCCGACCGCCTGCCACAGGGCGAAGCGGCGGCGGTAGAAGCCGGCCAGGCACGGATCGGGCACCACCTCGCGCGGCGGCGCCACCATCGCGGCGGCGGCCTCGTCGAGGTCGGCGAAGCGGCCGGCGCCGACCGCGGCGGCCATTGCGGCGCCGAGCGCCCCGGTCTCCGCCTGCGCCGCGACCCTGACCGGCATCCGCAGCACGTCGGCGATCATCTGCGGCCAGACCGGGCTGCGGGCGCCGCCGCCGGAGATGGTGATGCCGCGCAGCCGGGCGCCGGCGGCCAGCAGCTTCTCGACATGGGCGAGATGGGCGAAGGCCACGCCTTCGAACACCGCCCGCACCATGTCGCCGCCATCATGCCAGCCGGCCAGGCCGAAGAAGCCGGCGCGGGCAGACGGATCGCCCGCCGCGCCATAGAGATAGGGGTGATACATCGGCCCGTCGGCCTTGGGCGGCGCCGCAGCGGCCAGGGCGTCGGCCAAAGCGAAGGCGCTGCCCTCGCGTCGTGCGTCGTGGGCCAGCAGGTGATGCGCCAGCCATTCCAGGTTGGCCGCCGAGGTGGCGGAGTTCTCCATCGACAGGAAGCGGCCGGGCGCCATGCCGGCCGACATGAACACCCCGTCCAACGGCGCGTCGACCACGACCTGGTTGATGCTCCAGGTGCCGAGGATGATCGAGGCCTGGCCCGGCCGGGTGACGCCGGCGCCGACGGCGCTGGCCACCACGTCGAAGAAGCCGGCGACCACCGGCGTGCCCTCGGCCAGGCCGGTGCGCGCCGCCGCCTCCGCCGACACCGTGCCGACCCGGTCGGTCGGCCAGTGCAGCGGCGGCAGCTTGGCGGCGATGCCGCCGAGGCCGTAGACCTGCAGCAGGCCATCGTCGTAGCGGTTCTCGGGCAGGCGCAGCAGACCGGCGCCGCCCATGTCGGTGATGTCGGTCGCCACCCGCCCGATCAGGGCATGGGTCACCAGGTCCTTGCACATCAGCACATGGGCGGCGCGGTCCAGGACCTGCGGCCGGTGCCGCGCCATCCAGGCCAGCAGCGCCGGGGTCTGCGACGGCCAGGGCCGCTGCAGGCAGATCGCCGCCGCCGCCTCCCCCATCCCGTTTGCCTGCCAGTCCTCGACCAGACCGGCGGTGCGGGAGTCGAGCGACTGGATCGCCGCCAGCGGCCCGCCTTCGGCATCGAGCAGATAGAGGCCGTTGCCATGGCCCGAGGTGCCGATGCCGGCGATGTCGCGGCCGTGCAGGCCGCTCTTGTCCAGCAGCTCGCGGACGAGGCCGGCGAGGTCGGCGCGCAGGCGGCCGATGTCGCGCTCGACCATCCCCGGCTCCGGGCTGTGGCCGCCGGTGTCGCGATGGGCAAAGGCCAGCTCGCGCCCGGCATCGTCGAACAGCAGCGCCTTGACCCCGGTGTTGCCGGCGTCGATGCCCAGCCAGGCGCTCATCGCCCGCCCCCGCTGCGGTAGATCGACCAGGCGGCGTCGCCGTCGGCGCCGTCATGGATCATCGCCATCAGCGCCGCCACCACGGCGCCGGGATTGTCGTGCTGGTAGATGTTGCGGCCATAGACCATGCCATGCGCGCCCTGAGCCATCAGCGCGGCCGAGGTGTCGAACACGCGCCGCAGCTCGGCCTTGCCGCCGCCGCGCACCAGCACCGGGCAGCGCGCCGCCTGGACCACATGGCGGAAATCCGCCGGGTCGTCGGTCGGGTCGGCCTTGACGATGTCGGCGCCCAGCTCGCGCGCCAGCCGCACCAGGGTGACGATCTTCTCGGTGTCGCCGTCGACCAGATAGCCGCCGCGGTCGTTCGGCTGCATCACCAGCGGCTCGATCATCAGCGGCATGCCGTATTTCTCGCAATCGTTGCCGAGGCGGCTGATGTTCTGCACGCATTGCCGGAACAGCCCCGGCTCGTCCGGCAGCATGAACAGGTTCACCACCACGCAGGCGGCGTCAAGCCGCAGCGCCGGCAGGATCGGGTCGGCCTCGTTCTGCAGCACCGCCCACATCTCGCGGTGGCGCTGGCGGTTGTAGGGGTTGCCCATGTCGACGCGCATCACCAGCGCCGGCCGGTCCTGCCCCGGCATCGACTGGAGCAGGTCGGCCTGGCCGTAATTCATCTGGATCGCGTCCGGCCCAGCTTCGGCCAGCATGCGGACCACGCCTTCCATGTCCTCCAGCCCGGCCATGAAGGAAGGCTCATTGCAGACGCCGTGGTCGATGGCGACGTCGAGGCAGCGGCCATTGCGCATCAGCCGGTTCAGGCGGACCTTCTTGGTCAGATACATCGGAAACCCCAATCAGTGTTGCGCGGCCTGCACGCGATGGCGGCGGGCCATGATGTCGTCGAAGCGGGCGGCGGCGGCCGCGGTCTCGGTTTCGGTCCAGCCGAGAGCGGCGGCGACCAGGCTCCCGGCCTCGGCCACCAGGGCCGGCGTGATCCGGCCTTCCATGCCCAGCAGGGTGCGGCGCAACAGCAGATCGCCGATGTCGCGCACCCGTTCGGTCTCGATCAGGTATTGCAGCTCGCGCCGCGAATAATCGGGCGCGGCGGCGACCGGCGCGTCCGGCCCCTGCCCGAGGAAGCGTGCGACGGCGACGGCCCGGCTGCCGTAGCGCTCGCTCAGCGCCTGGAACCGCGCCAGCGGCAGGCCGGCGGCGGCGGCCTGGTCCTGCTGCCAGCGCGACCTCGTGTCGGCATCGCGCGGAAAGCCACGGCCGCCGCCGATCGCCAGGTCGTGGGTGCCGACCCGGCGTGGCCGGCCCAGCTGGGCCAGGGCCAGGTCGGCGACCTCCTCGCCGAAGGCGCGGAAGGTGGTCCACTTGCCGCCGATCAGGGTCAGCAGGGCGAAGGGCAGCGTGCCCGCCGGGTCGACCTCGACCGCGTGGTCACGGCTGATCCGCCCGGTCGCCTCACCGTCGCTGACCGGCAGCGGCCGGACGCCGGTGAAGACGTGGACGATCTCGTCGTCGCGCACCTCCAGCTCCGGGAAGATCCCGGCCAGCGCGGCGAGCATGTAGCGCTTCTCGTCGTCCAGGCAGACCGCGTCGTCCGGGTCGTCGACCCGGATGTCGGTGGACCCGACCAGGGCGGCGCCGGCATGATTGAAGGCGATGCAGATGCGGCCGTCGTCGTTCTCGAAATAGATCATCCGGCCGTCCAGCGCCTCCTGCAGCGCCGGGTTGCGGATCATCAGATGCGACCCCTTGGTGCCCTGGACGCGGCGCCGGTTGGTGGCCGGGCCGATGGCGCCGCCCACCAGGTCGACCCAGGCGCCGGTGGCGTTGACCACCACGCGCGGCGCGATCCGCCCGCTGGCGCCGGTGATCCGGTCGCGCCAGGCCAGGCCGTCGCCGTCCCGCCCGGTGATCTCGGTGTAGGAGAAGGCGCGGGCGCCGGTCTCGGCCTCGGTGTCCAGCACCAGCTCGATGCCCAGCCGTTCCGGCTGCGTGACGCGGGCGTCGTAGTACAGCACCCCGGCCACCGCCCGCCGGGTGATGCCCTTGGCCAGGCGCTGCAGCTTCGCCCGGCCGATGCCGCGGTGCCGCGGCATGGTGCGGCTGCGCCAGGACAAGAGGTCGTAGAGGGCGAGGCCGGTGCGGATCATCAGCCCGGGCCGCGCCTGCGGCCGCTCGGCGATCCCCAGGAAGGCGCCGATCGTCGCCAGCGTGCCGCGCAGCCGGGCCGTCACCGGCACCAGGGTCGGCAGCGGCGAGACATAGTGCGGCGCGTTGCGCAGCAGCCGGTCGCGCTCCCGCAGCGACTGGCGGACCAGCCGGAACTCCCCGTTCTCCAGATAGCGCAGCCCGCCATGCACCATGCGGGACAGGGCGGCGCTGGCACCGGAGCAGAAATCGTCGCGCTCGACCAGCACCACGTCGATGCCCTGCAGCGCCAGCTCGCGGAAGGTGCTGATGCCGTTGATGCCGCCGCCGATCACCAGGACATCGGCCCGCTCAGGGATGGACGAGCCATTGCCGGTCATTGTGTCGTGTCCTGTGGGAAGGCCGGCAAAGACATCGACCGAAGAGAAAACGAGTCCCCCCTCCCCTCGCGGGAGGGGGCTAGGGGGAGGGGGTTCCCGCCGAAGGAGCCGGCCCGGACCGCCGCCGATCGGCGCGGACGCCGAATGGGGTGCCCCGCCCATACGCGCGCGGACGCGCGCAGCCCCCTCCCCCTGCCCCCCTCCCGCAAGGGGAGGGGGGACTTAGAAGGGGCGATGAGTGAGTTGGAGGACATTCGCTGGGACCCGGCCTACGCCGCCGCCGCGACCGGGCCGAGATGGGTGGCGATGGCGCGGTCGATCGCGGCCAGCTCGTCCGCCGCCAAGCGCAGCTCGCCGGCCCGCGCATTCGCCCGGGCCTGGTCGGCGTTGCGGGCGCCGCAGAGCGCGAAGGTGATGCCGGGCTGCGCCAGGGTCCAGGCGATCACCACATCGGCGACCGCCACCCCATGGTCGCGGGCGATGCCGCCGAGATCGGCGGCGAAGGCGGCCACCAGCCGCCGGTTCTCGGCCGAGAAGCGCGGATTGGTGCGGCGCAGGTCGTCGCCGTCGAATGTCCGCTCCGGCCCGATCCGGCCGGTCAAGAGGCCCAGCGCCAGGCTGGAATAGCTGATCACGGCGATGCTGGCGTCGCGGCAGGGCGGCAGCAGCGTCCGCTCCAGCCCGCGATCGAGCATGTTGTACGCCTCCTGCACGCAGTCGACCGGGCCGGCGGCGCGATAGGCGGCGAGGTCCTCGACGCTGGCATTGCTGATGCCGATGGCCCTGGTCTTGCCCTCGGCCTTCAGCGCCAGCAGCGCCTCCATGGTCTCGGCGATCGGCGTCGTCGGGTCCTGCCAATGGGTGATCAGCACGTCGACATGGTCGGTGCGCAGGCGGCGCAGGCTGGCCTCCAGCTCCGCCCGCACCGATTCCGCGCCGAGATAGCGGTGGATGGTCTTGTCGTCCTGGCCGACGAAGGGACGGCCCTTGTCGGTGTCCCAGACCAGGCCGCATTTGGTGACCAGCACCACCTCGTCGCGGCGCCCCTCGATCGCCCTTCCGACCAGTTGCTCGGCCCGGCCGAGGCCATAGGCCGGGGCGGTGTCGATCAGAGTGACGCCGGCGTCGAGTGCGGCGCGGATCGCGGCCACCGATGCGTCGTCGTCGCCGCCGCCCCACAGCCAGCCGCCCATGGCCCAGGTGCCGAGCCCCACCGCGCTGGCGGGGATCCCGCTGGCCCCGATCTCACGCTGCATCTGCATCCTTGCCCTCCAGCTTTTCGACGACGGCGCGGGCCGTCCGGTCATCCGTGATCAAATGGCCCAGCGCGCCGCCGCGCAGCACCGCGCCGATGGCCTCGACCTTGCGGGCGCCCGAGGCCACCGCGATGCGCCGCGGGATCCCCGCCAGCTCGTCCAGCGTCAGCGCCACCAGCCGGCGGTTCGACGGGTGGTCGCAGGGCTTGCCGTCATGGTCGAGCAGATGGGCCAGCAGCTCCGCCTCCGCCCCCACGCGCTCGATGGCGCCGCGGTCGGCAGTGTCCGACAGGGTCAGGTAGGTGGCGTGCTCGTCGCGCACCGAGCCGATGCCGAACAGGGCGACATCGGCCGATCGCGCCATGTCGAGCACGCTGCGGATGGTCGACACCGACAGCAGCGCCGCCCGCTCGGCCTCGTTCGCGGCGAAGATCGGGGCGTGCAGCTGGTAGGCCTTGCCGCCCAGCTTCTCGGCCAGGGCGACGGCGACGTGGTTGACGTCGGTGCGGAACTTGCCCTGGACGCCCCCGGTGGCCGGCACCACGCGCACGTCATAGGCCCGCGGCGGGGCCAGCGCCTCGATCGTGGCGCAGAGGGCGACGCCGCCGGAGACGGCGATGGTCATGCCGTCGGCCAGGCCTTCCAGCAGCGTGGTCGCCGCCGCCTCGGCCGCCGTCTTCAGCACGATCGCCGGGTCGGTCGACACCGCCGGCACCGCCACCGCCGAATCGAGCCCGCCCAGGCGTTTCAGCGCCGCCGACAGCCCCTCCTCCGCATCGAAGGGCGAGCGGATGCGGATGTCGACCAGCCCGCGCTCATGCCCCTCGCGGATCATGCGGTTGACGGTGGCGGGGGAGATGCCGATCTCGGCCGCGATCTCGGCCTGGGAGCGGTGCTCCTGGTAGAACATGACGAGGACGCGGTGGATGTTTCGCAGTCTCTCGGCTTCGCTGTAGAGCGGGCGCGGCATCGGTGTCAGCCTCGGGCCTTGTGCGTGTTGAGGAGGTGATCGATCGTCACCGCCACCAGCAGGATGGCGCCGCGGATGATGTCCTGCCAGTACACCGGCACGTTGAGCAGGATCAGAGACGACGTGACCAGCGACAGCAGGGCCGCCCCCAGCACCGCCCCGGCGATGGTGCCGGACCCGCCGTTCAGGCTGGCCCCGCCGATCACCGCGGCGGCGATGACGCTGAGCTCCATGCCGACGCCGAATTGCGGGGTGGCCGCGCCGAAGCGGGCCATGTAGATCACCCCGGCGACGCCGGCCAGCGTGCTGCACAGCGTGGCGCAGATGATCTTGGTGCGCCTGGTGTCGATGCCGGAGAAGCGGGCCGCCTTCTCGTTGCTGCCGGTGTAGTAGACCCGGCGGAACAGCACCGATTTGCGCAGCAGCACGTCGAACACGGCGATCAGCGCCAGGAAGATCAGGATCACGAAGGGAAGGCCGCCGAGGCTGCCCTGGCCGACGAACTTGAACGCCTTCGGCAGCGAGAACAGCGACTGCGGCGTGCCCTGGGTCAAGAGCAGGCTGAGGCCGCGGGTGACCACCATGAAGGCCAGCGACACGATGAAGAAGTGCAGCCCGATGCGGGTGACGCACAGCCCCATCAGGAAGCCGATGGCGCCGCAGGCCGCGATCGCGATCAGGCTGGCCGACCAGGGGTCGAGCCCGGCGAGGAACAGCGTGCCGCCGATCACCATCGACAGGCACACGACCGACCCGACCGACAGGTCGATGCCGCCGACGATCAGCAGGATGGTCATGCCGATGACGACGATCCCCTCGATCGAGAAGGACAGCAGGATCGCCCGCATGTTGGCGAGGGTCAGGAAATAGGGCGAGGCGAAACTCATCGCCACGAACAGCAGGGCGATGATGGCCAGGAGGCCGAATTCGCGGACCCGGACGACGCGCATCATCGGCGTCACGGCGGCCATGCTCATCTGATGTCTCCCATGGCGGCACGGCGCGGCGCGCCCTGTTGGTGGTGCTGGGCCCCGAGGCCGGAGGCCAGGTGCATGATCGCCTCCTCGGTCATCTCGCCGGGCCCGAGCTCGCCGGCCAGGCGGCCCTCATGCAGGACCAGGATGCGGTCGCTGATGCCGATCAGCTCCGGCAGCTCCGACGAGATGGCGACGATGCCGGCGCCCTGGTCGGCGAGCTCGCGCAGGATGGCGTAGATCTGGGCCTTGGCGCCGATGTCGACGCCGCGCGTCGGCTCGTCGACGAACAGCACGCGCGGGTTGACCGCCAGCAGCCGGGCCAGCGCCACCTTCTGCTGGTTGCCGCCGCTGAGCGTCGCCACCGGCTGCTGCACGCCGGCGCAGCGGATGCCCAGCCGCTGGCGCATGCTCTCAGCCAGCGCCGCCTCGCGCCGCCGGCTGACCATGACGCGGCCCGACACCCGCCGCAGGTCCAGCGACGAGATGGTCTGGGCGATCGGCAGGTCGAGGAAGACGCCGTTGCCCTTGCGGTCCTCGCTGAGATAGGCCAGCCCCTGCCGCACCGCGGCGGGATAGTCGTCCGGCGGCACCTCGGCCCCGTCGCAGGTGACCTTGCCGGCAGTGCGCCGGGCTAGGCCGCAGATCGCCTGCACCGTCTCGGTGCGGCCGGAGCCGATCAGCCCGCCGAGGCCGACGATCTCGCCCGGCCGGATCTCGAAGCCGACATCGCGGACGATGCCGCCGTCTGACAGGCCCTCGACCCTGAGCAGCGGGGCCGCGGCGGCCGGGCCGCGGCGCGGCGGGTACAGGTCGAGCAGCGGCCGCCCGACCATCTTCGCCGCCACCTGCTCCGGCGTCGTCGCCGCGGTCGGCAGCGTCTCGACATAGGCGCCGTCACGGAACACGGTGATGCGGTCGGCGATGGCGAAGATCTCGGCCATGCGATGACTGATATAGATGATGCCGATGCCGCGCGCCTGCAGGCCGCGGATGATGGCGAACAGCGCCTCGGCCTCCGCCTCGGTCAGCGCCGCCGTCGGCTCGTCCAGGATCAGCACCCGGCAGTTCAGGGTCAGGGCCTTGGCAATCTCGACGATCTGCTGGCTGGCGATCGGCAGCTCGCCGGCCTTCACGTCGACCGGCACCGGGTGCAGGCTGGCGCTGTCGTGGTAAACGGCATTGACTCCGAGTG
>NZ_JBCNNF010000236.1:0-10899 GCF_039594555.1 Inquilinus sp. | reverse complement strand
CTGGGTCATGCACATATGCAGCCCCCACAACGCGGTGGCGGCGATCACCGCCCACACCCCCCCATCCAGCGCCAGCACCAAATCGGCCGCGACCAGCACGGCGAAGCCGAGGACCAGCAGCCGCTTCGGGTCGTGGCGGTCGGACAGCACCCCGACCGGATAGGCGGACAGGGCGTAGGCGACGTTCATCACCACCAGCACCAGCGGCACCAGGGCCAGCGCCAGCCCGGCCTCCTGCGCCTTCAGCACCAGGAACGCCTCGCTGAACCGCGCCAGGGTCAGCACCGCCGCCACCGCGACCACGCGCCAATAGGCGCCGCCCAGCCGGCGCAGCTCGTCGCGGCGGATCGGCGACCGCGCCGCCTTGGCCGGCCGTTGGGCCTCCGGCTCGTGCACGCCGCCGACCAGGATGGCGACCGAGACCACGGCCGGGATCACCGACAGCCAGAACACCAGCTGGATGTCGCCGCCGCTGGCCAGCATCAGCCCGATCGCCAGCAGCGGCCCGGCGAAGGCGCCGACGGTGTCGAGCGACTGGCGCAGCCCGAAGGCGGCGCCGCGGATCGCCGGCGGCGTCAGGTCGGCGACCAGCGCGTCGCGCGGCGCGCCGCGAATGCCCTTGCCGACCCGATCGATGAAGCGCGCCGCCAGCACCAGCCCGGCGCCGCCGGCCAGCGGAAACAGCGGCTTCGACAGGGCGCCGAGGCCGTAGCCGATCACGGCCAGCAGCTTGCGCCGGCCGAACCAGTCGCTGAGCACGCCGGAGAACACCTTGACGATCGAGGCGGTGGCCTCGGCCACGCCCTCGATCAGCCCGATCACCATGGCGCTGGCGCCGACGGTGGTGAGCAGGAACACCGGCAGCAGCGCATGGATCATCTCCGACGAGACGTCCATGAACAGGCTGACGAAGCCCAGCATCCACACGCCGCGCGGAATGGCAGCGCGGACGCCCGGGCTGACAGGAGTTTCGGCGGCCATCGGATGCTCCGTCTGCTGGTCGGTCCGGCTGGCGAAGGGCTGGCGGGATGTGCCGCTCGTCTAGGGCCGGCGGCGGGCGCCTGTCAACGGCGCCAGCCCCTCGGCCAGCATGGCGACCGGGCTCGGCATGGCAAAGCCGAAGGTGACCGACTGTCTGGGCCTACCACAACTCGCCGCTCTTCATCGTCACGCCCCAGAACGATACCTGCTCGAGCACCTGGACCAGCGGGCAAAGGTCTTCATAGAGGCCCATGAAATGTGCTTTGACATGCACCTTGTCGGCCACGTCGTCGGGCTGGACGATCAGCACATGCTCCGCCTTGCCGATTCCCCCAGTCTGCAACCAGATATGCCAGTACTTCTTTGACCTGACGCCACCCATGAAGCGCCAGGATGGCAAGTTCGGATCGACAATGGCGTCCCCCACCTGCCATCTGCCGCTTGGCGGGGCGACCATCTGTGGAAGCTCGGCCCTGATCTCGCCCGGCTTTTCGTGCTCGTCGAAGAGATGAAGGCTGCGCGCAACACTGAGATACACGGGCGCCGGCATGTCGGTCAGGTAGCCGTATTGCTGCATGCTGGGGATGCTCTTCCCCGACGATGCGGGCGAATAGGCGCAGGGAAGGTCTGGTTTCTCCCCGGAAACACTCGGTACCGGACTGGCTTCGGCCTCCGCCTGCCGATTGTCCGGGACAGGAGGCTGGGATTGGGTGCAGCCGACCAGGAGAAGCACCGCCAATACGCTGGTGAACACTCCGGTTTTCGCGATCATGACTTCATCCCCGCTTACATCCCCTGCCGCCGCGCCGCCAGCGGCGCCAGCCCATCCGCCAGCATGCTGACCAGGCCGCCTGCATAGGCGCCGTCCGGGTCCAGGTCCGGGTCGTAGATGGTGATGGTCAGGCCCAGGCAGCGCGGCGAGGCCACGAAACCGCGCAGCAGCTCGGCCAGGCCAGCATAGTCGAGTCCCGGGCTGCCGGGCGAATCCACCGCCGGCATCACCGTCTGGTCGAGGATATCGACGTCGAGATGGACCCAGAACGGGATCGCCGGCGTCCGGTCCAGCACGGCGAAGCTGCGGCGCAGCGCGTCCGGTAACCCCCGCTCCAGCAGCTCGAACATGTCGATGCGGGTGATCGCGGTGTCGGCGATGTCCTCCCAGCCCCAGTCGGGGTCGCGGCCCTCGCGCTCGCCGATCTGGATCGCCCGCTCGGCCGGCACCAGCGGGTCCGGCGCGCCGTCCCAGCGCAGCATCAGCGGGTCGCCCAGGCCGATCGCCAGCGCCAGGTCCATGCCGGCGGCGGAATGCAGCGGGAAATCCTCGTAGTTGCCCGGGTGGCGGAAATCGCTGTGGCCGTCGAGATGGACCAGCGCCAGCTCCGCATGCCGCCGCGCCCCGGCCAGCGCGCCGATCAGGATCGAGCAGTCGCCGCCGACCACGATGGGAAACAGCCGGTCGCGCAGCGCCGCGGCGACCGCATCCGTCACCCCTTCATTGAAGCGCCGGATCGCCGGGCCGTTGCGCAGCACCGTCCCCGGCTGTTTCTCGGTGCTGTAGCGCGGCCGCGCCAGATCAACCGTGCGGTCAGGCCGGAGCGCGACCTCCAGCCCCGCCTCGGTCAGCGCCTGCGGCCCGCGCCAGGTCCCCGGCTCATGCCCCGGCCGCAGCGGCCGGAGGCCCAGATTCGACGGCGCCCGGATCAGCGCCGTGCCGGCGATGCCGTCGGTCGGATATGCCATGCGTCCCTCCCCCATCCGGCCGCAGTATGGCCGGCTGTGAAGTTTCTTCCAAGGTGATGGGCCGGCACGCCGGCTACCGCGGCGGTGCGGGCTCGCCATATCCGGGCGGTCACGACATCTGAAAGGATCTCATCATGCGCCTGCCCCTCCACCACGCGCAGGGCTTCGGCGGCGCGCCGCTGGGCAACATGTTCCGCGCCATCCCGGAGGACGAGGCGATCGCCGCCGTCCGCGACGCCTGGGATGCCGGCATCCGCTACTACGACACCGCCCCCTTCTACGGCGCCGGCCTGTCCGAGATCCGCATGGGCCAGGCGCTCGCGGACAAGCCGCGCGGCGACTACGTGCTCAGCACCAAGGTCGGCCGGCTGATCCTGGACGAGATCGAGACCGGCACCCGCGACCAGGGCGAGAAGGGCGGGCTGTTCGCGGCCGGGCTGCCGAACAAATGGGTCTACGACTATTCCGCCGACGGCGCGCTGCGCTCGATCGAGGACAGCCTGAAGCGGATGGGCACCGACCGCATCGACCTGGTCTGGATCCACGACATCGCCGAGGATTTCCACGGCGAGCGCTGGCGCGAGATGCTGGACCAGGCGCTGGACGGCGCTGGACGGCGCCGGCCGGGCCCTGACCCGGCTGCGCGAGGAAGGCATGATCGGGGGCTGGGGCCTGGGCGTCAACAAGGTCGAGCCCTGCGAGGTCGCGCTGGACCGCGCCGATCCCGACGGCTTCCTGCTGGCCGGCCGCTACACCCTCCTGGACCACCGCCAGGCCCTGGCCGGGCTGATGCCGAAGGCCGAGGCGCGCGGCGCCGGCATCGTCGTCGGCGGGCCGTACAATTCCGGCATCCTGGCCGGCGGTGAGCACTATGAGTACCAGACGGCAACGCCGGAGATTCAGGCCCGGGTCGACGGGCTGAAGGCGGTGGCGGCGGAGTTCGGCGTAGACCTGCGCGCCGCGGCGCTGCAGTTCCCGCTGGCGCATCCGGCGGTGGCCGCGATCATCCCCGGCGCCAGCCGCCCCGGCCGCAGCGCCGAGAACCTGGCCCTGGCCGCCGCGCCGATCCCGGCCGGCTTCTGGCAGGCCCTGCGCGACCGCGACCTGATCGCGCCGGAGGCCCCGACGCCGCGGGGGTGAGCACCGGTGTGATCCGTCAAACGCGACCTGATCGCGCCGGACCGGCCGGAGACTGTTTGAGAATGCGCTGGCGTGAGTCGGCTGGTGGTGGTTTCGAGAACCGGAGCGCAGCGCACGTCTTGTGCGTGAGCACCGGAAGCGGAGAAACCGCCATCAGACGGCCGCGCCAGTAGCATTATCAGACGGTCCCCTACTCCTCCTGCTCCCGCCCGGTGATCAGCCGGGCGCTGCGCTGGCCGGTGGTGTAGATCCACAGCCAGCTCAGCGCCACGGTCAGGCGGTTGCGCAGACCGATCAGGAAGTAGATGTGGGCGAAGCCCCAGATCCACCACGCCAGCCAGCCGCGCAGCTTGATCCAGCCGAAATCGATCACCGCCGCCCGCTTGCCGATGGTGGCCAGGCTGCCGGCATGCTTGTAGCGGAACGGCCGCGGCTCCGACTTGCCCTCCAGCCGGGCACGGATGGTGTCGGCCACATGCTGGCCCTGCTGCTTGGCGGCCGGGGCGATGCCGGGCAGTGGCTGGCCGTTCCAGGCGTCGAGCCGGGCGGTGTCGCCGACCACGAAGATCTCCGGATGGCCCGGCAGCGTCAGGTCGGGCGCGATCATCACCCGGCCGGCGCGGTCGGCCTCCGCCCCCAGCCAGACGGCGGCGGGCGAGGCCTGGACGCCGGCCGCCCAGATCACCGTTTTCGCCGGGACGCGCTCAGCCCCGAGCTTCACGCCGTCGGCGTCGCATTCGGTGACGGCGTGGCCGGTCAGGATCTCCGCCCCCAGCCGCTCCAGCGCCGCCTTGGCATAGGCCGACAGGTCCTCGGGGAAGGCCGAAAGCACGCGCGGTCCGGCCTCGACCAGCAGGATCCGCGCCTCCTTGGGATTCAGCGCCCGGAAGTCCCGGGCCATGGTGTGGTGCGCCAGCTCGGCGATGGTGCCCGCGACCTCCACCCCGGTCGGGCCGGCGCCGACGATGACGAAGGTCAGCAGCGCGCGGCGCACCGCGGGATCGGTCTCGACCTCCGCCCGCTCGAAGGCCAGCAGGATGCGGCGGCGGATCGCGGTGGCGTCGTCGATGTCCTTCAGGCCGGGGGCGAAGGGCTCCCAGTCGTCATGGCCGAAATAGGCGTGGCGCGCGCCGGTGGCGACCAGCAGCGTGTCGTAGGGCACCGGCGCCTCGCCGCGCAGCTGCACCTGCCGCGCGGCCATGTCGACGCCTGTGACCTCGCCCAGGATGGTGCGCACCTCCGGCCGCCCGGCGACCAGGTGGCGGATCGGCCAGGCGATCTCCGACGGCGCCAGCGACGCGGTGGCGACCTGATACAGGAGCGGCTGGAACAGGTGGTGGTTGCGCCGGTCGATCAGGGTGATGTCGACCGGCGCGCCCTTGAGGCGGAGCACCGCCTGCAGCCCGCCGAAGCCGGCGCCGATGACGACCACGCGGTGACGCGCCTCGGTCATGATGATCCCCTCGCGGTGAGACTTGCCCCTCCGATATTGCGGTGCGGCGGGCCGTAACAACAGCGTCGCTTTGCCGCTCGCGGGGGTCTCAACGTTATCCGGACGGGGATGCCGGTCGATGCGGTGGCCTATGGACCAAGGCGCAAGCTTGGCCTCACCCCTGCGGCACCAGCGCCGCGACGTCGTCCCGGCCCTCGGCGCCCAGCCCCTCGACCACGCCGGCGCGGTCGGCGGCGGGGCGGTTCTGGCTCATCTTCCACTTGCCCTCCAGCCGGGCGATCGGCAGGGCAAAGCCGACGATGCCCTTAAGCTGGCCGCGCACGAAATCGGCTGGCGCGTCGGACACTGCCCAGGGCGCGGCCCGGCCGCCCTCGTGCCGCGCGGTCAGGCGGGTGACGAGGTCCAGCAGCCGGTCGGCATCGTCGAACATCTCCAGCGGCCCGCTGGCGTGGATCGCGACATAGTTCCAGGTCGGCACCACCTTGCCGGTCTGGCGCTTGGTCTCGTACCAGGACGGGGTGATGTACGCGTCGGGCCCCTGGAAGATCGCCAGCGCGTCCGTCCCCGCCGCGCCGCCGGAGGCATGCGGGTTGGCCTTGGCGAGATGGCCGTAGAGCGTGCCGTTCGGCCCGGCCGCCGGGTCCAGCAGCATCGGCACATGGCTGGCGACGAGGCCGTCGGCGCCGAGGCTGACCAGCGTGGCCAGGCCGGCCTGGCGGAGGACGTCGTGCAGGATCTCGATCCGGTCTTCCCGGAAGGCGGGCGGGACGTACATGGCAGAAACCTGGCGGGAGGGCGGAACCCGGCAGAGATGGCGATGAATCGGTCTGGCCGCCAGGACCAATCGCTTGCGGACGGCCGGACCAATTCCGGCGGCGGCGCACCGGCGGCATGCAGTTTCGGCAAGCCCCTGCGCTTCCGCCCCGCCGCCGCATGCTGCTATATCCAGGCCCAGCCCCTTCCCGCCCCGCATCTGGACCACGCCGATGATCCCCCGCTACAGCCGCCCCGAGATGACCCGGATCTGGGAGCCGGAGAACAAGTACCGGATCTGGCTGGACATCGAGGTCGCGGCGCTGGAGGCGATGGCACAGCTGGGTATCGTGCCGGAGACGGCGGTCAAGGCGGTGCGCGAGCGCGGCAACTTCAATGTCGCCCGCATCGACGAGATCGAGCGCGAGACCCGGCACGACGTCATCGCCTTCCTGACCAACCTGGCCGAGTATGTCGGGCCCGAGGCGCGCTTCGTGCACCAGGGCATGACCTCGTCGGACGTGCTGGACACCACGCTGTCGATCCAGCTGTCCCAGGCGATCGACCTGCTGATCGCCGATGTCGACCTGCTGCTGGCGGCGCTGAAGCGGCGGGCGGAGGAGCACAAGAACACCCTGACCGTCGGCCGCAGCCATGGCATCCATGCCGAGCCGACCACCTTCGGCCTGAAGCTGGCCGGCCACTGGGCCGCCTTCCGCCGCAACCGCGACCGGCTGGTGCAGGCGCGGCGCGAGATCGCCACCTGCGCCATCTCCGGCCCGGTCGGCACCTTCGCCTCGGTCGATCCCTTCGTCGAGCAGTATGTCGCCGATAAGCTGGGCTTGGCTGTCGAGCCGGTGTCGACCCAGGTGATCCCGCGCGACCGCCACGCCATGGTGTTCTCGGTGTTCGGCGTCGTCGCCTCCTCGATCGAGAACCTCGCCATCGAGATCCGGCACCTGCAGCGCACCGAGGTGCGCGAGGCGGAGGAGTTCTTCCACCAGGGCCAGAAGGGCTCGTCGGCGATGCCGCACAAGCGCAACCCGGTGCTGACCGAGAACCTGACCGGCCTGGCCCGGCTGGTCCGCGCCGCGGTGGTGCCGGCGATGGAGAACGTGGCGCTGTGGCATGAGCGCGACATCAGCCATTCCTCGGTCGAGCGGATGCAGGCGCCCGACGCCACCGTCACCCTCGACTTCGCCCTGTCGCGGCTGACCGGGGTGGTCGACAAGCTGCTGATCTATCCGGACCGGATGAAGGCGAACCTGGAATCGCTCGGCGGCCTCGTGTTCTCGCAGCGCGTGCTGCTGGCCCTGACCCAGGCTGGAATCAGCCGCGAGGACGCGTATCTGCTGGTCCAGCGCAACGCCATGAAGGTGTGGCACGAGGGCGGCAGCTTCCTCGACCGCCTGGCGGCGGACCCGGAGGTCACGATCCCGCGCGAGGAGTTGGCCCGCGCCTTCAGCTACGACTTCTACACCAAGCACGTCGACGGCATCTTCGCCCGCGTGTTTGCGGACGCGTGAGACCGGCGCCGGATTGATGGATCGTCATCCCGTGCGCGCTGCGGCACGCAGTGCCGCTGCGCAGACACGGGATCTCGGTGCCATTCTCGTGGAGATCCCGTGTCTGCAGCGCATCATTGCATGCTGCGCTGCGCACGGGATGACAGGTCTTGGTGTCTGACCGCTGGCAACGACCAGCACTCCCGGAGTGACGCGATGGACAAGAGCAAGCTTTCGGCCGCCAGCATCGCGGCGCAGGCGCTGGGCTGGGTCGACCCCGTGACCATGGCGGTCACCCCGGCGATCCACCCCTCCTCCACCTATATCCGCGACGCAGACAACCAGTACCGGTCCGGCCGGATCTACGCCCGGGACAACAACCCGAGCTTCGACCAGGCCGAGGCGGTGCTGGCGGCGCTGGAGGGCGCTGAGGGCGCCGCAGTCTTCGCCTCCGGCATGGCGGCCGCGACCGCGGTGTTCCTGGCACTGGCCCCGGGGGACCATGTGCTGGCGCCGAAGGTGATGTACTGGTCGCTGCGCAACTGGCTGGTGACCGAGGCCACCCGCTGGGGGCTGAAGGTCGAGCTGGTCGACACCCATGATATCGACGCTCTCCGCGCCGTGCTTCGGCCCGGCGAAACGAAGCTGGTGTGGCTGGAGACGCCGGCCAACCCGATATGGACCGTCACCGACATCGCCGCGGTGGCCGAGGCGGCGCACGCCGCCGGCGCCCGGGTGGCGGTCGATTCCACCGTGGCGACGCCGGTGCACACCCGGCCGCTGGATCTCGGCGCCGACCTGGTGATGCACTCCGCCACCAAATACCTGAACGGCCATTCCGACGTCATCGCCGGGGCGCTGGCCACCGCCCGCGACGACGAGACCTGGCAGCGGATCAAGCGCATCCGCGCCCAGCACGGCGCCATCCTGGGCCCGTTCGAGGCCTGGCTGCTGCTGCGCGGCATGCGCACGCTGGTGCCGCGGGTGCGCCAGGCCTCGGCCACGGCGCTGGCCATCGCCGAGCATTTCCGCGGCCACGACCTGGTCTCGGCCGTGCTGTATCCCGGGCTGGAGGACGCGCCGGGCCATGCGGTCGCCGCCCGGCAGATGCAGGGCGGCTTCGGCGGCATGCTCTCGGTCCGCGTCAAGGCCGGCGCCCAAGCCGCGATCGCCACCGCCGCCAAGGTCGAACTCTGGAAGCGCGCCACCTCGCTGGGCGGGGTCGAGAGCCTGATCGAGCACCGCGCCAGCGTCGAGGGCCCGACCAGCCCGGTGCCCGACGACCTGCTGCGCCTGTCCGCCGGCATCGAGGACCCCGCCGAGCTGATCGCCGACCTGGAGCAGGCGCTGAAGGCCGCCGTCGCCTGAGGCGGCGCCTCACGCCTCCAGCACCCCATCCACCGCGGCGGCGACCAGCCGGGCATAGGGGCCGCCACGATACAGCAGCTCCTCGTGCCGGCCGGTCTCGGCGATGCGGCCGCCCTCCAGCATCAGGATCCGGTCGGCGCTGCGGATCGTCGACAGGCGGTGGGCGATGACCAGCGTCGTCCGGCCGCGCCTCAGCTCGCGCACCGCCGCCTGCAGCGCCTGCTCGCTCTCGGTGTCCAGGTTCGACACCGCCTCGTCCATCACCAGCACCGGGGCGTTCTGCAGGAAGGCGCGGGCGATGGCGATGCGCTGGCGCTGCCCGCCCGACAGCCGCGCCCCGCGCTCGCCGCAGCGCGTGGCGTAGCCCTGCGGCAAAGCGCGGATGAAGCCGTCGGCCTGGGCCAGCCGCGCCGCCTGCTGCACCTCCTCCTCGCTCGCATCCGGGCGGCCGAGGCGAATGTTGTCGAGGACGGGCAGGTCGAACAGATGCACGTCCTGCGGCACGATGGCGACGCGGCGGCGCAGCTCCGCCAGCGGCAGGTCGCGTAAATCGTGGCCGCCCAGCGTGATGCGCCCGGCCGCCGGGTCCCAGAACCGCATCAGCAGGCTGGCGCAGGTGCTCTTGCCGGCGCCGGAGCGGCCGACCAGCGCCACCGTCTCGCCCGCCGCGATCGCGGCGTCGAAGCCGCTCAGCACCGGCCCGCGCTCGTCGTCATAGCCGAAGCCGACGCCCTCGAACCGCACCTCGGGCGCCAGCCCTTCCTCCGGCCGCGTCCGGCCGCGATCCTCGACCTGCGGCGCCTGGCGCAGGATGGTCAGCACCCGCCGTGTCGCCGCCTGCAGCGCGCCGAGCTGGCGGCCGGTCTCGGTCACCTGGGTGATCGGCGCCAGGGCGGCGCCCGCCAGCACCAGGGCCAGCGGGAACAGCGCCATCGGCAGCGCGCCCTGCGCCACCAGGCTGGCGCCGGTGGCCAGCACCGCCAGCACGGCCAGGGCCAGCAGGATGTCGATCGCCGCCGCCTCCAGCCCCGCCCTGGCGCCGTAGCGCAGCTGGTGGCCGTGCAGGGCCGCCGTCCGCCGCATCAGCCGGTCGAGATAACGGCGGCCGTGGCCGAAGATCGCCAGCTCGCGCAGGCCCTGGACGCCCTCGACCACCTCGGCGTTCAGCCCGCCCAGCTCGGCCCGCAGCGCCTCGCCCAAGCTGATGCCCCTGCCCAGCGCCCCCGACGAGGAAGCGCGCGCCGCTTTGTTCGAGAAGCCGGCGGAGCTGGATCTGCCCATGCCCGCGCCGCCTCCACCACCCCGCCCGAGCATGGAGCAGCTCCTTCGGTCGATCGAGGCCCCCGCCCTGCCCTTGCAGGAGGAGAATCGCCGCCCGGAGCCCAGCGCGGAGGAGCGCGACGCCATCGTCGCGGCCTGCCTCGCGGAGATCGTGGCGGACGAGGGCGAGAGCTTCCGCCCGGCCGCCGTGCTCTTCCAGGATTTCGGCGTGCGCTGCCGGATGCGCGGGCTCAATGATTCCGGGCTGGACCTGGCCGGCTTTCGCACGCGCCTGTCATTGGCCCGCGCCGGCCTCTACGCCGGCATCGGCGAGGGCGACCCGATGGCCGATGCCGCCTGCGAGGCCGAGGCACTGCCTGAGGATGCGCGCGGCGTCTTCCTGCTCATCGCCCGCGCCGCGCTGGAACGCGCGCCCTGCCCTTCCGATACGGAGATCGCCCGCGTCTACGGCACCCACTCGACCGGGCGGGCCAAGCGGCTGCTGTCCTTCCTGGAAAGCCAGGGCGCGATCGTCATCCGCGTCGATCTGCGCGGCGGCCGGGCCATCGCGTTGCCCGCGCTCGGCTGGACCACCGCCGTATCGGACAAGGCCGCTGCCGAGGGTTGAGGGTTGGTTCGCGAATGCGCCGAAGGCGCATTCTGCCGCACCAGCCCGCTCCCCCACCCGGCCACCCACAA
>NZ_JBCNNF010000235.1:0-10980 GCF_039594555.1 Inquilinus sp. | reverse complement strand
CATGACGTCCGCCGGGACGGGCTCGCTTCATTAGTATGTTTGTTCTAACTCCAAACAAACTTGCCGTCAACGCGGAAGACGTGCCACAGAGCGTGAATCCGGAGGATGGTGCCGGGAGCGTTCCACGCCCCGTGCCGCCGCCGATACAATGTCACGGGGCCGGGCCCTGCCCGCCCCCAGGAAGTGCAGATCATGTCGACTGGAAAGATCTCAGGCCGGGTGAGGGAAAGCGGCGCCGAGGATGACGCCGCGCCGACTCTGCTCGGCGCCGCCACGGAGGCGATGAAGCCGCGCCCACCATCCCTGCTGTCGCCGGCCCGGATGGGCGACCTCAACCGCAGCCGGCTGCTGCAGTCGCTGTTCGACCTGGGGCCGACCAGCCGCGCCGACCTGGCCCGCCATATCGGCGTCAACCGGGCCACCATCACCGGCATCGTCCAGCCGCTGATCGATGACGGCATCCTGGTGGAGGGCGAGCCCGCCTCCTCTGGCGGCGCCGGCGGCAAGCCGGCCCGGCCGCTGCAGTTCTCGCAGGATGCACCGCAGATCGGGGCGATCGACCTGCGGCACGGCTCGGTGCGAACCGCGCTGGTGTCCTGGACCGGCGAGATCACGGCCGTCGAACGCGAGGAATTCCCGACGGAGAGCGATCCCCGCGCCGCGCTGGCGGCGATCGCCGCCAGCCTGTCGCGCACCCTGTCGGCCGCCCGGCAGCCGCCGCTGGGCATCGGCGTCGGCGCCACCGGCATGATCGACACGGAGCGCGGCGTCATTGTCAAGGTCAACCTGGCGCCGGTGCTGTCCGGCCTCGGCCTCGGCGCGGTGCTGGAGGAGCAGACGGACCTGCCGGTCTATCTCGACCACCATCCGCGGGCGCTGCTGCTGGCCGACCGCTGGTTCGGCATCGGCCGCAGCCTGCGCACCTTCGCGGTGCTGTACCTGTCGGACGTGATCGGCGGCGCGCTACAGCTGGACGGGCATCTGCAGAGCGGCCCGGCCGGCGCGGGCGGCGAGCTGGGCCACACCTTCGTGCAGCTCGACGGCGAGGTCTGCGCCTGCGGCCGCCGCGGCTGTTGGGAGACGGTGGCGACCACCGGCTGGCTGCGGCGCCAGGCCCAGGCCGCCGGCCTGCCCTCAGCCGACGCGATGACCCCGGCCCTGCTGGCCGGCCAAGCCGAGGCCGGCTCCGACACCGCTGCGCGGCTGCTGGACCTCTATGCCCGCAACATCGCGATCGGCATCGCCAACCTGCAGCAGACCCTGGCGCCGAACCACTTCGTGCTGCACGGCGATGTGGTCGAGGCCGGGGAACGGCTGCGGGCGGCGATCGAGGCGCATGTCGGCCTGCTGGTGCCGCCGCGCCCCGGCAGCGAGCCCCGCGTGCTGCTGACCGACCAGCGCGGCCGCGCCACGCTGCGCGGGGCGGCCGGCATCGTGCTGTCGCGCCGGCTGCAGTTCCAGCTGTAGCGCCTTGACCAACCAGCGCGCCTCCGGCGGACAGGCGCGCTTCTTCGGTGCTCAGCCTGCAAGGGATGCCGCGCAGATCATCCGTGAGCTGCAGTCCCCGGCCCCGTGACCAGGATAGCCGTTCAGCGAATGGACGCGGCGCGGCGGACTGCCTTTCTCGAGCTGCTGGCCGAGCGCCCTGCCGACCTTCGGCGCACCCGACAGATCCCGGCGGTAAATCAAGGCGCTATGGGCCGGATCGACCACGGAAGAGGTGCGACCCGCTCCCTGCCCTGCTCTCTGGCCAGTAGAAGACTCACAAATGCACAACCGCCCAAGATGTCTTGAAGCGCCTGTGCCGGATTTCTGCCGTACTGGAGAACAGCGCCGTGTCACATATGAGCCTAAGCCATTGAAAAGGCTTGGCGTCCCCTAGGGGATTCGAACCCCTGTTACCGCCGTGAAAGGGCGGTGTCCTAGGCCTCTAGACGAAGGGGACTGAGGCGCGGGCCCGGATATAGGGGAGCCCGCGCGCCGACGCAAGACATTTCCGTCGGTTTTTTGACAGCCTGATCAGACGGCCGCCGCAACGCAGCGCCGCGCCCGCTGCAGCACCGTGTCGATCGTGGCGGCGTCGGTGTCGAAGGCGCCGACGAAGCGCCAGATCTCGCCCTCCCAATGCGCCGCCACCACGCCCTCGCGCTTCAGCCCCTCGGCCAGCACCGCGGGCAGGCGAACGAACACCTCGTTGGCCTCGACCGGATGCAGCAACTCCACCCCCGGCAGCGCCTGCAGCCCTTCGGCCAGCTGCCGCGCCCGGTCGTTGGCGTTGCGCGCCAGGCGCAGCCACAGCCCGTCGGCCAGATAAGCCTCGAGTTGGGCCGAGACGAATCGCATCTTCGACAGGAGGTGGCCGGCACGCTTGCGGCGGAAGGCGAAGTCTGCCGCCTTGTCAGGGTCGAAGAAGATCACCGCCTCGGCCATCACGCAGCCGTTCTTGGTGCCGCCGAAGGACAGCACGTCGACCCCCGCCTTCCAGGTCAGCTCCGCCGGCGAGCAGCCCTGCCTCGCCCCCATCTGCCCTGCCAGCGCGTTGGCGAAGCGCGAGCCGTCCATGTGGACGGCGAGGCCGTGACTCCGCGCCACCTCGGCCAGCGCGCCGATCTCGGCCGGGCTGTAGACGGTGCCGGATTCGGTGGCCTGCGACAGGCTGAGCATCGCCGGCTGGCTGCGATGGACGTCGCCCCGCCACTCCGGCACGGCGGCGGTCAGCGTCTCCGGCGTCAGCTTGCCGTGGGCGCCCTCGGCCAGCAGCAGCTTGGCGCCATGGGTGTAGAATTCCGGCGCGCCGCATTCGTCGACCGCGACATGCGCCTCGCGGTGGCACAGCACCGCGCCCCAGGGCGGGGTGAAGGTGGCCAGGGCCAGGGCGTTGGCCGCCGTGCCGGTCGGCACCGGGAAGGCGGCGACGCGGCGCTCGAACACCTCGGACAGCCGGTCCTGCAGCCGGGCGGTGACCTCGTCCCCGCCATAGGAGGGCTGGCGCCCCCCGGCGGCGCTGGCGATGGCCGCCAGGATCTCGGGCGCGGCGCCGGCGACGTTGTCGCTGGCCAGGTTGATCACGTCGGTCATGCCGAAATCCTCGGACGGATTGGGGGCGGTTACGGAGTGGTGGTCAGAAGGGTCGCGGCGGCGCCGGTGCGCGGGTCGATGCTGCGCACCTCCTGCCCGCCGCCGGGCAGTGTGATCAGGATCACTGCGCGATCGCCCGCGGTGGTGATGCTGAGGATGCGGCTGCCGGCGGGCAGCGCGGACGGCGCGGCGGCGGTCGCCGGCGTCGTGGCGGGAGCGGAGACGGCGGGCGCTTGGGCGGAGGAGCCCGAGGTGAAGAGCCGACGGCCCAATTCCCCGAGCACGACGGCGGTGAGCACGATGATGACCACAAGCATCGCCCAAACGGTTATCTTCACCGCCCGCAATGACCCAGCTTCCAGACGCACCCGCCTCACCCCTATTCCCGGACGGGACCATTCCCGTCACCATCGGTCCGGATGCCGCCGGCCAGCGGCTGGACCGCGCCCTGGCCGACGCGGTGCCGGACCTGTCGAGGTCGCGGCTGCAGGCGCTGATCGCCGCGGGCTGCGTGCGGGAGGGCGAGCGGACAGTAGAAGACGCCTCGACCAAGGTCAAACCCGGCCAGCGCTTCGAGATTCGCGTGCCGCCGCCGGTGCCGGCGGAGCCGGAACCCCAGGCGATCGGGCTTGATATCGTGTACGAGGATCCCCATCTCATCGTCATTGACAAGCCGGCCGGACTGGTGGTCCACCCCGCGGCTGGCAATCCCGATGGCACCCTGGTCAACGCCCTGCTCGCCCATTGCGGCGCGCAGCTGTCCGGCATTGGTGGCGTCGCCCGCCCGGGCATCGTCCATCGGCTGGACAAGGAGACCAGCGGGCTGATGGTGGTTGCCAAGACCGACGCCGCCCACAAGGCGCTGTCGGCCCAGTTCGCGGACCGCACCCTGTCGCGCACCTATCTGGCCCTGGTCTGGGGCCGGCCGAGCCCCTCGTCCGGGACGATCGAGGGCGCGATCGGCCGAGACCCGCGGAACCGCCAGCGCATGGCCATCGTTAAGGCTGGAGGCAAGCCGGCGCGGACCCACTACCGGGTGCTGCGCCCGGCCGGCGCCGAGGCCAGCCTGGTCACCTGCAAGCTGGACACCGGGCGGACCCACCAGATCCGGGTCCACATGACCTCGATCGGGCACCCGCTGATCGGCGACCCGGTCTATGGCCGACGTCCGCGCTCGGCTATTGCGAATGAGACGGCACGCAGCTTCCCGCGGCAGGCGCTGCATGCGGCAAAGCTGCGCTTCCGCCATCCGGCGGATCAACGTGAACTCGAATTCACGAGGCCCCTTCCGGGAGACATGCGAGATTTGCTCGTCTCCCTCGCGGGGGAAGACCGTATACCCGAGTACTGAAGTCGGGTATTATGCATCGGTCCGGATGATGAATCCGGAGGGCGCCCGCCCCGCCAGGGGAAAGGGCGCCGGAGAGGGAGCAAGATATCATGGCAAATGCGTCGACCCTGCCCGTCCTGGGCGCTGAATCCAACCTGAGCCGGTACCTGCAGGAAATCCGCCAGTTCCCGATGCTGGAACCGCAGGAGGAGTTCATGCTCGCCAAGGCGTGGCGGGAGCATGGCGACACCGAATCGGCGCATCGGCTGGTGACGAGCCATCTGCGGCTGGTCGCGAAGATCGCCATGGGCTACCGCGGCTACGGCCTGCCGATCTCGGAGCTGATCTCCGAAGGCAATGTCGGCATGATGCAGGCGGTGAAGCGGTTCGACCCGGACCGCGGCTTCCGCCTGGCCACCTATGCCATGTGGTGGATCCGCGCCGCCATCCAGGAATACATCCTGCACAGCTGGTCGCTGGTGAAGATGGGTACCACGGCGGCGCAGAAGAAGCTGTTCTTCAACCTGCGCAAGCTGAAGGGCCAGTTGCAGGCGATCGAGGACGGCGACCTGAAGCCGGAGACGGTGACCAAGATCGCCACCGAGCTGTCGGTGCCGGAGCAGGACGTGATCTCGATGAACCGCCGGCTGGCCGCGCCGGACCATTCGCTGAACGCGCCGCTGCGCGTCGACGGCGAGGGCGAGTGGCAGGACTGGCTGGTCGACGAGCGCGACAGCCAGGAGGTGATGCTCGCCGACCGGCAGGAGCTCGGCAAGCGCCAGAAGCTGCTGAAGGATGCGATGTCCGGCCTGAACGACCGCGAGCGCCGCATCCTGACCGAGCGCCGGCTGCGCGACGAGCCGACCACGCTGGAGGATCTGAGCCAGGAATACGGCATCAGCCGCGAGCGTGTGCGCCAGATCGAGGTGCGCGCCTTCGAGAAGCTGCAGAAAGCGATCCGCAACGCCGCGGTCGAGGCCAAGCTGGCCCACTGACCCGCGGTCCGGATTGAGAGAACGGCCGGAGCCCCCGCTCCGGCCGTTTTCGTTTGTGCCGATCGATTGCCTTCCAGCCTCCAAAGCCTTTTCGAATTCCAGCACCGTCATTGCGAGCGCAGCGAAGCAATCCAGGGGCCGGTGCGCACCGGCCCCTGGATTGCTTCGTCGGCTCCGCCTCCTCGCAATGACGGCAAGGTATCGACTCGCTTCTGCCCTCAACCATCCACGTCGATGCGGATCAGTTCGGTGACGCCGGTCTTCACCGGCTCGGTCCAGCTGTCCGGCGTGTAGCGGGTGGCGGTTACGCTGCGGGAATCAGCGCTCCAGACTAGGTTGCGGAAGGTCTCGCGACTGGCGACGCGTTGCAGCAGCCGCCCCTCCTCCACCTCCCACACGAACAGCGCGGTGGTGTCGTGCCCCCAGCGGTCGGACATGCCGAAGCTGGCGGCCAGGCGCTTGCCGTCGGGGCTGAACACCAGCTCCGGCAGCAGCTGCTGCAGGCCGGGCACGAAGGTCGGCACATCCAGCGCCCCGGTCAGCAACAGGTTGGAGCGGCCGCGATCGGCGGCATCGGCCAGCCGGATGGCGATCACGCCGCTGTCGCCGCGGGTCTCGACATGCTCGGCCAGGACCGACCCGTCGGGCGACTGCGCCACGGAGATGCCGCGCGCGACCAGGCCCGCCACCTCGGCCACCGGCCGCGCCGGCAGGTCGCCATTGTCGTCGACCGACACCACCGGGGCGGTGTCCGGGACGCCCCAGAAGGTGACGCCGGGGTCGAGCGCCAGGGCATCCTCCGTGACGAAGGCCAGCCGGGCGGCGCCGCGGCGCAGGGTGGCGCGGGCGGCCCCGCTGCCGGTGTCGACCACCTGCAGCGGCCCGTCCAGGAACAGCCCGGCGAGCCAGCGGCCGGAAGGCGAGACCGCCGCGCCCATCCAGCCGGCGCCCGGCGGCAGCTGGGCCAGCGCGACGCGCGAGCGGACTAGGCCGGTCTGCGGGTCGATCCGCAGCAGTTCCTGCGGCCGCTTGGGGTCCTCCCCGGGCTGGCGCGAGACCGCCAGCAGCGCCCCATCCGGCGCCGCGATTACGCGGGTGAGATCCTGGTCGTCGAACACGGCCAGGCGTCGGCAGGCGCTGGCATGGGCAATGCGGTCGAGCAGGCCGCAGGGCCGCAGCGCCCCCTCCCCCCAGACATAAATGCCGCCGCCCACGGCCGCGATCGCCAGGACCACCACCGCCAGACGCTGCCAGCCCCGCATCAAAGCCCCCGATCCTCTCGCCCCACCACCGCCGATCCTGCCGCGGAATCCGGGCGATTTCGTGAAGATGCGGCTACCGCGGCTTCAGCTGGAGGAGATCCCAGAGATTCCCATACAGGTCCTCGAACACCGCGACGGTGCCGTAGGCCTCCTCGCGCGGGGTCTCGCGGAACACCACACCGCGCGCGGTCATTGCCGCATGGTCGCGCCGGAAATCGTCGGTGTGCAGGAACAGGAAGACGCGGCCGCCGGTCTGGTCGCCGATCCGGCTCTCCTGCTCCGGCGTCACGGCGCGGGCCAGCAGCAGGTTCGGGCCGCCTCCGCCCGGCGGCGCCACCAGCAGCCAGCGCTTGCCGCCGCCCATCGACGTGTCCTCGACCAGGTCGAAGCCGAGTACGCCGGTGTACCAGGCCTTGGCCTCGTCATAGTCGCGGACCACCACCGAAACCGCGCCGATATGCTGATGCGCCATCGCTTTTCCTTTCGTTCAGCCGGCCCGATCCTGCAGCGGCATGCCCGCGGCGCAAAGCGGGCAGTCCTGCGGCAGCCACATCCCGCGCTGGAGCGCCGCCAGGGCCAGTAGCGGCACGCCCTGCCCAGCGGCGATCCGGCCCGCCGCCTCGCCGAGGGTCAGCAGGCAGGCGATGCCGGCCGGCACCGCGCCGTGGCGAGACAGCTCCGCCAGGGTCAGGCCCAGCGCCGAGCCGGCATTGATCGCGTCGTCGGCCACCAGCACCCGCCGCCCGGCCAGCCCGGCGGCAAGTGCCGACGGGATCCGGTACTGCACCGTGCCGTCGCGGACCGCGCGTTCGGCGTGGACGAAGCCGATGCCGAGCTCGGCCGCGATCGACTGCGCCAGGAAGGCGCCGCCGGTCAGCGGGCCGCAGACGATCTCCACTCCCAGCCCGGCCGCGCGCCCGGCCAGCGCCGCGGCCCAGCCGCGCATCCGGGCGGCATCGAGGAACAGCGAATCGAGGTCCAGCCACAGATCGCCGTGATGGCCCGATTCGTAGTGGAAATGCCCGCGCGTGGCGGAGACCGCCCGCCGCACCGCCTCGCCGATCCCGTCCGTCATCCGCCTGCCCTCCCGCGTCATCATGTCCGCGAACGACCCGGCCGCGAAGCCTTGCCTGCGAGGCCCAGGCCCCCATCTCAACCTGATCTGTCCGAGACGAGGAGACCTGCCCATGCGCATGCCTGCCTTCGCCGCCCCAGCCCTCACCGCCGCCGCGCTGCTGGCCCCCATGCCGGAGGCCGGGGCGGTCGACGCCACCTACGACACCCAGAAGGCCCGGATCCGGGTCCAGACCGTGGCCGAGGGGCTGAGCCACCCCTGGGGCCTGGCCTTCCTGCCGGACGGCCGGATGCTGGTGACCGAGCGCGACGGCAACCTGCGCCTGATCGGCGACGGCAAGGTCTCCGAGCCGCTGGACGGCGTGCCGGAGGTGGATGCCGGCGGCCAGGGCGGGCTGCTGGACGTCGCGGTCGACCCGACCTTCGTGCAGAGCCGCCTGATCTATCTCAGCTATTCCGAGGCCGGCGACGGCGGCAACTCCACCGCCGTGGCCCGCGGCCGGCTCAGCGAGGACGGTACGCGGCTGACCGGGGTGGAGGTGATCTTCTCGCAGCAGCCGAAGCTCGACAGCACCATGCATTTCGGCTCGCGCCTGGTGTTCGACCGGCAGGGCCACCTGTTCGTCACCCTCGGCGAACGCTCCAAGGCCCAGTTCCGCGGCCAGGCGCAGCAGCTCGATTCGCATCTCGGCAAGGTGATCCGGATCTGGCCGGACGGCTCGGCGCCGGAGGACAACCCCTTCACCGCCGACAAGGCAGCGCGGCCGGAGATCTGGTCATACGGCCACCGCAACGTCCAGGGCGCGGCGCTGAACCCGGACACCGGGGTGCTGTGGATCAACGAGCATGGGCCGCGCGGCGGCGACGAAATCAACATCCCCGAGGCCGGGAAGAACTACGGCTGGCCGGTGGTGTCGCATGGCGTGAACTACGACGGCAGCCCGGTCGGCGAAGGCCAGCGCGAGGCGCCGGGCATGACCGGGCCGATCCATCAGTGGACGCCGTCGATCGGCGTCTCCGGCATGGCCTTCTACACCGCCGACGCCATGCCGGGCTGGCGCGGCAACGTCTTCGTTGGCGGCCTGGCCATCCCCAAGCTGGTGCGGCTGGAGCGCGACGGCGACCGCATCACCGGGTCGGAGGACCTGCTGGAGGATCTGGCCTTGCGCATCCGCCAGGTGGTGCAGGGCCCGGACGGGGCGCTGTACCTGCTCACCGATGAGAGCGACGGCGAGATCCTGCGGGTGGGGCCGGCATCTTAGAGCGCGGCCGGTCGACCCATCCTCGCCCTCCCAAAACCGTCATTGCGAGGAGGGGAAGCCGACGAAGCAATCCATCGATCCGCTCGTGCTGCTGAATGGATTGCTTCGCTGCGCTCGCAATGACGGCGGAGACGGCGCCGCTCGCCTCAGTCGGCGAACGGATCCCGCACCAGGATGGTGTCGTCGCGCTCCGGGCTGGTCGAGAGCAGAGCCACCGGCGCCTCGATCAGCTCCTCGATCCGGCGGATATACTTGATCGCGGTCGCCGGCAGGTCGGCCCAAGAGCGGGCGCCCTTGGTGCTCTCCTCCCAGCCGTCCCACTCCTCGTACACCGCCTTGGCGTTGGCCTGGGCCGACTGGCCGGCCGGGAAATGCTGCAGCACCTGGCCGTCCAGCTCGTAGCCGGTGCAGATCTTCAGCGTCTTGAAGCCGTCCAGCACGTCCAGCTTGGTCAGGGCGATGCCGTCGATGCCGCCGGTCTTCACCGCCTGCCGCACCATCACCGCGTCGAACCAGCCGCAGCGCCGCGGCCGGCCGGTGACCGTGCCGAACTCGTGCCCGCGCTCGCCCAGCCGGCGGCCGATCTCGTTCTCCTGCTCGGTCGGGAACGGGCCGGAGCCGACGCGGGTGGTGTACGCCTTGGTGATCCCCAGCACGTAGCCGATGCCCTTCGGCCCGATGCCGGAGCCCGCGGCGGCCTGGCCGGCGACGGTGTTGGACGAGGTGACGAAGGGATAGGTGCCGTGGTCGATGTCCAGCATCGCGCCCTGGGCGCCTTCGAACAGGATGCGCTTGCCCTCTCGTTTCAGCGCATCCAGCCGCTCCCACACCACGCCGACATAGGGCAGGATCTTCGGCGCGATCTCGCGCAGCTGCGCCAGCAGCTCGGCCGGGTCGACCTCGTCGGCGCCCAGCGCGCGCAGGAGCGCGTTGTGATGCGCCAGCAGGTTCTCGATCTTGCCCGGCAGCGCCGCCTCATCGGCCAGGTCGCAGACGCGGATGGCGCGGCGGCCGGTCTTGTCCTCATAGGCCGGGCCGATGCCGCGGCCGGTGGTGCCGATCTTGGCCTCGCCGCGCGACGCCTCGCGGGCCCGGTCCAGCGCGCCGTGCACCGGCAGGATCAGCGCCGCGTTCTCGGCCAGCAGCAGGTTCTCCGGCCCGACCTCGACATCCTGGGCGCGGATCCGCTCGATCTCGGCCAGCAGTGCCCAGGGGTCGACCACCACGCCGTTGCCGATGATGCCGAGCTTGCCCGGCCGCACGATGCCCGAGGGGAGCAGCGAGAGCTTCAGCACCTTGTTGCCGATGACCAGCGTGTGGCCGGCATTGTGGCCGCCCTGGAACCGCACCACCACGTCGGCCCGGCTGGACAGCCAGTCGACGATCTTGCCCTTGCCCTCGTCGCCCCACTGGGCGCCGACCACGGCCACATTCGCCATCGGAATACCTCGTACTTCAGTGCTCTCAGATCTCGTCGAGCCGGCCGTCCCGCAGAACCCAGCCGCAGCCGAGGCGGCGCGCCTCGACGAGAGGATCGGCGCCGGAATCGAGCCCGGCGATGGTGACATAGCCCTGGGCCCGCAGCCCGGCGCCCTCGTCCCGCGCGGTGCCGCGCGGCAGGAACACCCGGCGGGGCGGCGGGGGCGGCGTGGCCGCGCGCAGCACCGTGTCCATGAACAGGGTGAAGCCGGTCGCTTCCTCGCCCTCAGCACCATTGGCGCGGTAGCGGCCGCCGCGGCCGACCTCGCCGCGGGCGCCGCGGGCGAACAGGGTGAAGGCGACACCGGTGTGGTACTCGAAGCCGCGATGCTCGACGAAGTCGACCGTCACCATCAGCTCCGGCGCCGAGGCGCGGATCAGGCGCACCACCTCGGCCAGGCGGTCCAGGACCGGTCGGGTCACCGCCGGCAGGTCGAGGCCCGACAGCGCGGCCAGCGCCGCATCGGCCGGGCCGGAGGCGGCGAGCAGCCCGCCGAGGG
>NZ_JBCNNF010000234.1:0-10985 GCF_039594555.1 Inquilinus sp. | reverse complement strand
CGTCATGCCGGTTGGAAGCAAGCCCAAAAATCACAGGAGAGGCGAATGGATAAGGATCTGCTGGGTCGTTATCTGCTGTCCCGCCGACGCGTGCTGCAGGGCGCCGCCCTGGGGGCCGGTGCAGCCTTCGCGGGACTCGGCGGGAGAGGGGCTCGGGCCGCGCCGGGGGCGCCCCTGAGCTTCATCGGCTGGCAGTTCCAGCCGCAGATCGTCGAAGAGAACGTCAACATCTTCAAGAAACTGTACGACGAAGCCGTCAATTACGAGCTGGTGACCGGCGACTACCATCCGGTGGTCGAGACCAAGCTGACCGGCGGGCAGCGCATCGACATGCTGTATGCCGAGGAGGACCACATCGCCCGCTGGTGCGCGGCGGAGTGGACCCGCGACCTGGAAGGGCTGGACGGGGTCGACGAGATGAAGGCCGGCATGTTCCCGGTCAGTGTCAAGTCGATGTCGCTGCCGAACGGCAAGCTGGCGGGGCTGCCCTACTACGCCGGGCACAACGCCTTCATCTACAATGAGGAGCATCTGCAGAAGGCTGGCCTCTCGGTGCCGGACAGCTGGGATTCGCTGCTTGACGCCTGCCGCAAGCTGAAGAAGGACGGCGTGTCGGACGCGCCCTACAACAGCGCCTGGGGCCAGAAGTGGCCGGAGCTGTCCTGGAGCATCTTCGCCTGCTGGTACGCGGAAGGCGCGCCGGTCTTCGACGCGAAGAACGACTTCGTCGACGACGCCGCGCTGCGCAAGGTGCTGGAGACGCACCAGGCCCTGTACAAGGAGCAGCTGGTGGCGGCCGACATCATGACGCTGCCGAATGAGGGCGTGCCCAGCTACGCCACCGGCCGCCACACCTTCATGGTGCTGCACGACTACGACCAGAAGGTCGCCAACGATCCCAAGCTCTCGAAGGCCGCCGGCAAGGTCAAGAACGCCCTGATGCCGGGCAAGACCAAGTCGACCTTCGCCTGGACCGCCGTCTACATGATGGGGGCGCAGCCGACCGACGTCGAACGGACCTGGAACCTGCTGCGCTTCTTCGGCGGCAAGTCGAAGGACGGCCAGTATCATGTGATCAAGCGCTGGGCGCTCGAATTCGGCCTGGGCTCCGGCTACAAGGAGGTGATGGCCGACCCCGAGGTCGTCGCCAGCTTCGGCACGTGGCGCGACCTCGCCGTCACCAACAAGCAGCTCGAGCTCGCCACCTCCCGCGACGTCGCCAAGCAGATCTGGTTCCCGGAATGGGACCTGTTCATGATGCAGCGGGTCCAGGAATACATCCGCGGCAGCATGTCGACCGACCAGATCGTCGACGAGCTCGGCAAGAAGGTGGCCGAGCTGAAGCAGCAGTACCAGTAGCCAGCAGGAATGGCGGTCGCGGCATCGCCGCGATCGTCCTTCGCGAGCCATTCGTCGGAGGGGCGGCCCGGTGTCGATCACCATTCCGCAAACACCCGCTATGGACCGTCCGCGCCGCCGCATCGGCCGGATCCCGGGCTTCGCCTATGGCGCGGTGGCGCCGACCCTGGCGATCGTGATCGCCGTCGTCGGCCTGCCGCTGGCCTACAGCCTGTATCTCAGCCTCCACCGCACCAACCCGATCACCAAGCGCTGGATCTTCGTTGGGCTCGACAACTATGCCGGCATGCTCGGCAATGCCGAGTTCTGGGCGGCGCTGGGCCGGACCGCCTATTTCGCCGGCTTCTCGGTGATCGGCACCACCGTCATCGGCATGGCCATGGCGCTGGTGCTGAACGAGCGCTTCACGGGCCGCGGCTTCCTGCGCAGCGTCATGCTGGTGCCCTGGGCCATGGCGCCGGTTTCGGTCGGCGTCCTGTGGTCCTTCGTCTATGCCGGCGACTACGGCGCCCTGAACGGGCTGCTCAACGATCTCGGGTTGGGGTTCCTGGCCACGCCCTGGCTCGGCGACGGCTTCCGCGCGCTCAACCTCGTTGCCCTGACCCAGGTCTGGAACCAGGCGCCGCTGACGGCCCTCTTGCTGCTGGCCGGGCTGCAGTCGATGCCCGGGAACCTGCACCGGGCGGCGATGCTGGACGGCGCCGGGCCGGTCGCCCGGTTCTTCGCCATCACGCTGCCCTGGCTGAAGCCCAACCTGCTGTTCATCGCCATCATCGCCACGATCAACTCGCTGATGGCCTTCGACATCCTGTGGATCATGACCCGCGGCGGGCCGGGTGCTGCCACCACCGTCTTCGCCTGGCTCGGTTATCTCTATTCCTTCCAGTTCCTGAAGTTCGGGGAAGGGGCGGCGATCCTCTACGGTCTCACCATCCTCAGCTTCGTGCTGGCGATCCTCTACTTCCTCGTCCTCGGCCCGCGGCAGCGCCGGGCGGCCGCGGCCTCCGGCGGCACCGTCTCCGACAATGCGCGGGCCGGCGCCGGCCGGCGGCACGCCATGGTGACGCTGCCGCCCTACCGCGCCCGGGCACGGCTGCCCCGGCCGGTCGGGGCCGCCCTGGGCCGCATCGGCTTCGCGCTGGCCGCGCTGCTGATCTTCCTGTGGTCGGCGCTGCCTGTGATCGCCCTGGTGCTGATGAGCATCACCCCGGCCTCGGACCTGATCCGGACGCCGCCGACCATGATCCCCAGCGGCTTCACCCTGCAGAACTTCACCGCCGTGCTGGCGCCGGAGCTGGCCAGCGGCAATGAGACCAGCGTCCAGGCCAAGCGGGTGCCGCTGTCGCTGCTGAACAGCTTCGTCGTCGGCGTGGTCGTGGTCACGATCAGCGTCGCCCTCGGCACGCTGGCCGGCTACGCCTTCGCCCGGCACGGCAAGGCCCGTTTCTTCCGGATCAGCCTGTGGGGCCTGCTGCTGACCCGGATGACCCCGGCGCTGACGCTGGTGCTGCCCTTCTTCGTCATCTTCCGCACCCTGGGGCTGATCGACACCCGCACCGGGCTGGTGATCGCCTACAGCAGCATCCTGCTGCCGCTCAGCGCCTGGATGATGAAGAGCTATTTCGAAGGCATCCCGGCCAGCCTGGACCGGGCGGCGCTGATCGACGGCTGCTCGCGGCTGAAGATGCTGTGGAAGATCCTGCTGCCAGTGGCCCGGCCGGGCATCATCGCCGCCGCGATCTTCTGCTTCCTGGTCAGCTGGAACGAGTTCCTGTTCGCGCTGATCCTGACCTCGACCCCGAACGCCCAGACCATCCCGGTGGTGCTGTCCGGTTTCCTCAGCCAGGCGCGCTTCTACGAATACGGGCCGATGTTCGCCGCCAGCGTGCTGTCGATCGCGCCGCCGGTGCTCGTCGCCTTCCTGTTCCAACGCTACCTCGTCCAGGGCGCGCTGTCGGGCGCCGTCAAGGGCTGAGCCGGGAGGCCCCGATGACCTCGATCAACATCCGCGCCGTGTCCAAGAGCTACGCCCAGCACCGGGTGCTGAAGGGGCTCGACCTCGACATCGCCGATGGCGAGTTCATCTCCTTCCTCGGCCCGTCCGGCTGCGGCAAGAGCACGCTGCTCTACTGCATCGCCGGGCTGGAGGAGATCTCGACCGGCAGCATCCTGTTCGACGGGCGCGACATCAGCGGCCTGGCGCCGCGCGACCGCAACATCGCCCTGGTGTTCCAGGACTACGCCCTCTACCCGCACATGGCGGTGCGCGACAACATGGCCTTCCCGCTGCGCCAACAGAAGGTGTCGTCGGACGACATCAGGCGCCAGGTCGCCTGGGCGGCGGAGCTGCTGGGGCTGGAAGAGCTCCTGGACCGGTCGCCGGCCGAGCTGTCCGGCGGCCAGCGCCAGCGCGTGGCGGTCGGCCGCGCCATTGTCCGCAACCCGGCGGCGCTGCTGATGGACGAGCCGCTGTCCAACCTCGACGCCAGCCTGCGGGTGCGGATGCGCACCGAGATCAAGCGGCTGCAGCGCGAGCTGGCGGTGACCACCATCTTCGTCACCCATGACCAGGAGGAGGCGATGGTCCTGTCGGACCGGATCGCCGTGATGAACAACGGCGTGCTGCAGCAATTCGCCGACCCGATGGCGGTGTATCGCGAGCCCGCCAACCAGTTCGTCGCCGGCTTCATCGGCAGCCCGCAGATGAACTTCCTGCCGGGCTCCGCCGTCTCCGGCGGCCAGGACGACAGCCGGGTGGTCGGCATCCGCCCGCACGACCTGACGCCTTCCCCCGGCCCGGCGAACGGGGCGTTGTCCCTGACCGGGGAGCTGGCGCTGATCGAGCCCGCCGGGCCGGTCCATTTCCTCGACGTGCTGGTCGGCGACCGGATGGTCAAGGCCACCTGCGGCGACCCCGACGGCCTGCGCCCGGGCGCCAGCCTGACCCTGACCGCGCCCGACCGCAGCATCCACCTGTTCGACCGCGCCAGCGGCGCCAGGGTCTGACCCCACAAGGAAGCGCATCCCATGGCCTTCGATCTCGTGCTCCGGAACGGCCGGGTGATCGACCCGTCGCAGGGCATCGACCGCATCGCCGACGTCGCCTTCGCCGGCGGCAAGGTGGCGGCTGTCGGCGCCGGACTGGACCCCGGCGGCGGCGCCGTCCGCGACGTCTCCGGCCTGATCGTGACGCCGGGGCTGATCGACCTGCACACCCATGTCTACTGGGGCGGCACCTCGCTCGGCATCGATGCCGAGGATTTCGCTAGGGCCAGCGCGGTCACCACCTGCGTCGACACCGGCAGCGCCGGCCCCGGCAACTTCCCGGGCTTCCGCAGGCATGTGATCGAGCCGAGCCAGATCCGCATCCTGGTCTATCTCCACGTCTCCTTCGCCGGGATCTTCGCCTTCTCCGAGCGGGTGATGGTCGGGGAAAGCCACGACATCCGGCTGATGGCCGCGCGCGACGCGGTGGAGGTGGCCGAGGCCAACCGCGATGTCATCATTGGCATCAAGGTGCGGATCGGCCGCATCGCCAGCGGCCCGGCCGGCATCGCCCCGCTCGACGTCGCCCTGCAGGTGGCGGACGAGACCGGGCTGCCGCTGATGGTCCATATCGACGAGCCGCCGCCCTCCTACGAGGCGGTGGTGGACCGGCTGCGGCCGGGCGACGTGCTGACCCACTGCTTCCGCCCCTTCCCGAATTCGCCGGTCAGCCGCGACGGCACGATCAAGCCGGAGGTGCTGGCGGCGCGCGAGCGCGGCGTGCTGTTCGACATCGGCCACGGCAAGGGGTCGTTCGGCTGGAAGACGGCACGGACGATGCTGGCCCAGGGCTTCAAGCCGGACACCATCTCCTCCGACGTGCACGCGCTGTGCATCAACGGCCCGGCCTACGACCAGGTGACGACGCTGTCGAAGTTCCTGGAGTTGGGCATGCCGCTGGACGAGGTCATCGCCGCCTCGACGGTGAATGCCGCCAAGGCGCTGAACCGGCCCGAGCTCGGCACCTTCAAGCCCGGCAGCGTCGGCGACGCCAGTATTCTGTCGCTGAAGGACGGCGCCTTCCCGCTGGAGGATGTGCGCGGCGAAATCGTCACCGCCGGCCGGCGGATCTTCGCCGAGGGCGTGGTGGTCAACGGGCGCTGGTGGCACCCGGCGGAAGGAACGGAATGATGCGGCGCGACGATATCGAGACCTTCGCCAACCATATCGGCGGGCGCTGGGAGGCGGAGCCGGAGACGATGCCGGCCGTCAACCCGGCGACCGGCGAGCCGATCGGCCGGCTGCCGCGCAGCAGCCGTGAGACGGCGCGGCGCGCCATCGCCGCCGCGCGGGCGGCGCAGCCCGGCTGGGCCGCGACCCCGGTGTGGCAGCGGGCGAAGGCCTGCCTCGCCATCGCCGCCCAGATCGACAGTGCCCGCGACCGCATCGCCCGCACCCTGAGCCTGGAGCAGGGCAAGCCGTTCAAGGAGGCGCAGGGCGAGGTCGGCAAGGCTGCGGACGGCTTCCGGCTGGCGGCCGAGCTGGTCAAGCAGTTGGGCGGCGAGACGCTGCCGGCGGAGGATCCGAGCAAGCTGGTGCTGACGCTGCGCCAGCCGCGCGGCGTCTACGCGGTGATCACCCCCTGGAACTTCCCGGTCAACATCCCGGTCGAATACCTGGCGCCCGGCATCGCCACTGGCAACGCCATCGTCTGGGTGCCCGCGCCGACCACCTCGATGGCCGCGGTCGAGCTGATGCGCGTGATCGAGGAGGCGGGGCTGCCGCCCGGCGTGGTCAATCTGGTGATCGGGGAGGGGGCGATGGTCGGCGACGAGATCGTCGCCCATCCCGGCACCAACGGCATCGGCTTCACCGGCAGCCCGGCCACCGGCCAGCGCATCGCCGAGCGCGGCGCCGGCAAGCCGATGCTGCTGGAACTGGGCGGCAACGGGCCGGTGCTGGTGTTCGAGGATGCCGATCTCGACCGCGCCGCGGCCGCTGCGGCCGGCGGCGCCTTCTTCAACGCCGGCCAGGTCTGCGCCGCCACCGGCCGGGTGCTGGCCCATCGCAGCATCGTCGAGCCCCTGGCGCAGCGTCTGGCCGAGATCGCCCGGTCGCACAAGCTCGGCGACCCGCTGCAACAGGGCACGACCATGGGGCCGCTGAACAACCCCAAGGTCGCGGCCAAGGTGCGCGAGCATGTCGACGACGCGGTCGCCCGCGGCGCCACGGTGCTGGCCGGCGGCAGGCCGCGCCCCGATCTCGGCAGCGACCTGTTCTTCGAGCCGACGGTGATCACCGGCGTCACCCGCGACATGCGGATCAACCGGGAGGAGACGTTCGGCCCGGTGGTCCCGGTGCTGGCCTTCGACGACGATGCCGAGGCGCTGGACCTGGCGCTGGACACGGAGCACGGCCTTAGCGTCGGCGTGTTCACGGCGGACATGGACCGGGCGCTGCGCTTCGGCGAGGCGATCCCGGCCGGCATCGTCAACGTCAATGCCGGCAGCACGTATTGGGAGCTGCACCTGCCCTTCGGCGGCGGCACCGGCACCAAGAGCGGCATCGGCCGGCTCGGCGGGCGCCACACGCTCGAGGCGATGACTGAACTCAAGATGATCTCGATCACCCGGACCGTTAGATGACCACAACCACACCTTCATCCGCCGTCGCGGCGCGGCTGCTGGCCGACCTGGTCGACCTCCTGCTGCCGGGCGAGGGCGACTGGCCCTCCGGCGCCACCATCGGCGTCCAGTCGACGCTGGCGATCCATCTGGTCGAGGAGCGTGGCGAGGGCGACCTCGCCCGCCTGGCCCAGGCGATCCTGCAGGCCGGCGGCCCCTTCGCCGACCAGCCGGAGGAGCGCCGCATCGCCATCGCCCAGGTCCTGGAGGCGGCGGAGCCCGAACTGTTCGGCTGGGTCCGCGACGCCGCCTATTACGCCTATTACGAGAGTCCTTTCATCGTCGCGGTGATCAACGCCCAGGGCCATCCCTATCGGCTGCGGCCGCATGTGAAGGGCTATCCCTTGCCGCGCTTTGACCCGGCGCGCGACGCGCCGAAGCACGGCCGCGGCCGCTGGCTGCCGACCGGGGATGTGCGCCCGGTCGACATCTCCGCCCTCGATCTCGACAGCGACCGCACGCAAGCCTGGGGCCTGAAGCGATGACCAAGCCATCCTGCGATGTTCTCATAGTCGGCGCCGGCGCCACCGGCTCGCTGGCCGCCGTGGTGCTCGCCCAGGCGGGCCTGAGCGTGGTCTGCCTCGAGCAGGGCTCCTGGGTCGAGGCCGGCGACCACCCGCATTACAGCTCCGACTGGTCGTGGCAGCGCCGCACCCGGTGGAACGCCGACGTCAACCGCCGCCGCCATCCGGACGATTACCCGGTCGTCTCCGACAGTTCGCAGGTGCTGATGTGGAACGGCGTCGGCGGGTCGACCAATGTCTATGGCGCGATCTGGCCGCGCTACCGCCCGTCCGACTTCCGCAAGGGCGACGAGCACGGCCTGCAGCCGAACTGGCCGATCGCCTATGAGGACATCGCCCCGTTCTACGAGGCGGCGGACCGCATGATCGGCGTCAGCGGCCTGGCCGGCGACCCGGCGATGCCGCCGCGCGAGTCCTGCCCGACCGGGCCGCTGCCCTTCACCAAGGCGGCGCGCCGCCTGTCCCAGGCCTTCGACCAGCTCGGCTGGCACTGGTGGCCGGCCGAGGCCGGCGTGATCTCCGAGGATTACGACGGCCGGCCGGGCTGCAATGGCTGCGGCATCTGCAATGGCTGCCCGCGCGGGTCGATGAGCAAGTATTCGCTGTCGATCTGGCCGAAGGCCCTGGCGGCGGGGACCGAGCTGCGCATCCACGCCCGGGTGCTGCGGATCGAGAAGGGCAGGGACGGGCGGGCCACCGGTGCGGTCTATATCGACCGCGAGACCGGCCGCACCGAATTCCAGCCGGCCGAGATCGTGGTCGTCGCCGCCAACGGCGTCGGCACGCCGCGGCTGTTGCTGGCGTCGGACAACCTCGCCAATCAGTCGGACCAGGTCGGCCGCAACCTGCTGCACCACACCCTGGTCGGGGCCGAGATTTGGGTCGACGAGCCGATCGACGGCCATATGGGCTATGTCGCATCGCTGATCAGCCGGCAATTCGCCGAGACCGATGTCAGCCGCGGCTTCGTCAACGGCTTCAACTTCAACTGCCTGACCAGCACCTCGGCCGCCGCCGAGGTCGCGGCGGGCTGGATCACCGAGACCCGGGCGCCCTGGGGCCGCGACCATCACCGCTGGTTCGAGCGCCATTTCGGCCACGGCATCGGCATCTACGCGATCGGCGACGACCTGCCGAACCCGGAGAACCGCGTCGCCCTCGACCCGGTAAAGCGCGATGCCGACGGCGTCCCGGTCGCAACCATGCACTACCTGCCGGGCGAGAACGACCGGCGGATGATGAACTACATGCTCGACCGGCTGGTCGACATCGGCACCGCGGCCGGCGCCTTCGAGGTGAAGCTGCAGGACTACCGCGACAAGGACGGCGTCTACCGCACCCCGGCCTGGCACATGATCGGCACCTGCCGCATGGGCAGCGACCCGGAGACCTCGGTGGTGAACAAATGGCAGCAGAGCTGGGACGTGCCGAACCTGTTCATCGTCGACGGCAGCGTCCTGGCCACCGGCGGCGTGGTCAACCCGACGCCGACGATCTCGGCCCTGGCCTTGCGGGCGGCGACCCATATCCGCGACAATTTCCGCGAGCTGAAGGGCGCGACCCGGCCGATGGCGGCCTAGGCCCGAGCCTCAGGGAGTCCGATCGATGCTGCAGCCGCCGCCCGCCGAGCCGGGCATGCGCGAGGAGGAGGTCGACACCCCGGCCCTGATCCTCGACCTCGACGCCTTCGAAGCCAACCTCGACCACATGGCGGGGCTGGCTGCGGCGGCCGGGGTGAAGCTGCGGCCGCACGCCAAGACCCACAAATCGCCGGTGGTCGCCCATCGGCAGCTGGCTCGCGGTGCCGTCGGCCAATGCACCCAGAAGGTGGCGGAGGCCGAGATCCTGGCCTGGGGCGGCGTGCCGGACATCCTGGTCAGCAACGAGGTGGTGGGCCCGCGCAAGCTGGCGCGGCTGGCGGCGTTGACCCGGATCGCGCGGGTCGCCGTCTGCACCGACCATCCCGACGGCATGGCGGCGATCGAGGCCGCGGCCGAGGCGGCGGGCACGCGGCTGACTGTGCTTGTGGAGATCGATGTCGGCACCGGCCGCTGCGGCGTGGCGCCGGGGGAGGAGGCGGTGGTGCTGGCCCGGCGCATCGCCGCCAGCCGGCACTTGGCCTTCGGCGGGCTGCAGGCCTATCACGGCCGCGCCCAGCACAAGAGATCGTCGGAGGAGCGCGCCGCCGCCATCGCCGAGGCGGCACAGGTGGCGGGAATGACAGTGGAAGCGCTGCGCCGGGTCGGCCTCGACTGCCCGATCGTCGGCGGCGCCGGCACCGGCACCTTCGCGCTGGAGGCCGCAAGCGGCATATTCACCGAGTTGCAGGTCGGCTCCTACGCCTTCATGGATGCGGACTACGCCCGCAACGACCCGCCGCCGCCCTTCCGCCAGGCGCTGTTCGTGCTGGCGACGGTGATGAGCGTGCCGCGCGACGGCGCCGCCGCCGTCGATGCCGGCCACAAGGCGCTGCCCACGGACAGTGGCATGCCGCTGGTCTGGGGCCGCGACGGCATCCGCTACGAAGGCCCGTCGGACGAGCATGGCCGGCTGGTGCTTGATCCCGGCGCCGATCGCCTGCATCTCGGCGAGAAACTGCGCCTGGTGCCCGGCCATTGCGACCCGACGGTCGACCGCTACGACTGGTATGTCGGTGTCCGGTCCGGCCGGGTCGAAAGCCTGTGGCCGGTCGCCGCCCGCGGCGCGATGGCTTGAACCGCGTGTCGTCTGGTCTTCTCCGGTCTGACGATCATCATCGCGCGCCCGAACGCATGTCGGCGTATATCGGCAGGTGGCTGCGTTTCTCTGCAACCACCTGCCGCTATTGCCCACTGAATTCGATGGCGGCCGGTTCGCAGGATGACCGGTTCGACCGGAGAGGGCTATCTCAGCGGGGAGACGCCGTCCCTCACGCTGCGCGGAGGCGTCTTTCCACGATGCGTGCCAGAAGGCTGGCGCCCACCGGCAGGATGCCGTCGTCCAGCACGAAGCCCGGATTGTGCACCGGCACCGAGCCGGCATGGCCGATGGTGCAGTAGACGCCCGGCGTCGCATGCAGCATGTCGGCGAAATCCTCGCTGCCCATCACCGGTTCCGTCTTCCGGTAGACCTGATCCGGCCCGACGATATCGCGGGCCGCGGCGAGATAGCCCTCGACCAGGTCCTCGGTGTTCACCAGAACGTCGAACACGTTGCGGATGTCGAATTCGATCTCGACCTCGAAGGCGGCGGCCGTGCCCTCGGCGATGCTGCGCATGCGCCGGCGCAGAAGCTCGTTGACCTCGCGGTCCAGGAACCGGACCGTGCCGGAGACGACGGCTTCCTCCGGCACGACGTTGTAGGCGCTGCCGGCATGGATCTGCGTCACCGACAGCACGGCCTGCCTGAGCGGGCTAACGTTGCGGCTGACGATCGACTGCAGCGACTGGACCAG
>NZ_JBCNNF010000233.1:0-11056 GCF_039594555.1 Inquilinus sp. | reverse complement strand
ATCGGTCCGGCTCGGATGGAGGTCGATGGTCATCTTCGGTGATGCGGGCAGGGTGGTCAATTCAGCCTCGGCCGCGCGGCCCTTCGGGAACAGCGCGACGGTGTGCGGGCCGGCGAATCGGGCGGCGTGACCGAGCAGGACGGGCAGGGCGGCCAGGGCGCGGGCGGTCACCACATCGGCCGGGAAGGGGGGCACCTGCTGGATCCGCTTGGCATGGACCGTGATCGGCACCCCTGTTTCACGTGAAACAGCGCGCAGGAATTCGGCCTTGCGCTGATCGCTTTCGACCAGATGCGTCTCCAGCCCGGTGGCGATCCCCAGCACCAGCCCGGGAAAGCCGGCGCCGCTGCCGAGATCGACCAGCGTCCTGGCCCCGGCCGGGATCAACGGCACCAGCTGCAGCGAATCCTCGAAATGGCGGCGCCGCAGCTCCGGTAGGGTGGAGGGCGCGACCAGGTTGATCGCCCCCTGCCACTTCCGCAGCAGCGCCTCATAGCGGTCGAGCTTGTCGGCGAGATCTGCCGGCGGCGGGAAGGCCGCCTCAGGCGATGGCACGCCGATCCTCCCCCTCGCGCCGGACATGCTTCAGCAGGGCGACCAGCGCCGCCGGGGTGACGCCCGGCAGCCGCGCCGCGGCGCCGAGGGTGGGCGGCCGCGACCGCTTCAGGATCAGGCGGATCTCGGTCGACAGGCTGCCGATCGCATCGAAATCCAGCTCAGCCGGCAGGGCCAGCCCCTCGTCACGGCGGAAGGCGCGGATATCGGCCTCCTGCCGGTCGAGATAGCCCGCGTATTTCGCCTCGGTCTCGATCTGCTCGGCCACCGCCTCCGGCCACTCCGCCAGCTCCGGCCAGATGCGGGCGAGGGCCGCCAGGTCGATCGCGGGATAGCGCAGCAGGTCCATGCCGTCGCGCCGCACGCCGTCCTGGTTCACCGCCAAGCCATGGCGCCGCGCCTCGGTCGGGGTCAACGACAGCGCCCGGATCCGCTGCCGCGCCGCCTCCAGCGCCGCCGCCTTGCGGGCGAACAGCGCCTGGCGCTCGGCCCCGACGCAGCCGGCGGCGATGCCGCGGGCGGTCAGGCGCTGGTCGGCATTGTCGGCGCGCAGCACCAGCCGGTACTCGGCGCGGGAGGTGAACATGCGGTAGGGCTCGGGCGCGCCGCGGGTGATCAGGTCGTCGATCATCACGCCGGTATAGGCCTCGGCCCGGTCGAGCAGCAGCGGATCGTTGCCGGCCACGGCACGAGCGGCGTTCAGCCCGGCCATCAGCCCCTGCGCCGCCGCCTCCTCATAGCCGGTGGTGCCGTTGATCTGGCCGGCCAGGAACAGCCGCGGCACAGCCCGCAGCATCAGCGACCGGTCGAGCTGCCGCGGATCGACGAAATCGTATTCGATGGCGTAGCCGGGGCGGAGGATCGTCGCCCTCTCCAGCCCCGGGATGCCGCGCACCAGCCCTTCCTGCACGTCGCGGGGCAGGGAGGTGGAGATGCCGTTCGGATACACCGTCGGGTCGTCCAGCCCCTCGGGCTCAAGGAAGATCTGGTGCCGCTCCTTGTCGGCGAAGCGCACCACCTTGTCCTCGATCGACGGACAATAGCGCGGGCCGACGCTGTCGATCTGCCCGGAATACATCGGCGCCCGGTGCAGGTTGGCACGGATCAGATCGTGCGCCGCCGGGGTCGTATAGGTGATGAAGCAGGAGACCTGCGGCACCGTGATCCGGTCGGTGAGGTCGGAAAAGGGCACCGGCGGGTCGTCGCCCTTCTGCTCCTCCAGCGCCGCCCAGTCGATGGTGCGGCCGTCGAGCCGCGGCGGCGTTCCGGTCTTGAGTCGGCCGAGGGTGAGGCCGAGCCGATGCAGGGTCGCGGCCAGGCCGATCGACGGGGCATCGCCGACCCGGCCGGCCGGGCGCTGCTCCTCGCCGATATGGATCAGGCCGTTGAGGAAGGTGCCGGTGGTCAGGACCACGGCGCCGGCGGCCAGGGTGCGGCCATCCGCCAGCACGACGCCGCAGGCGGCGCCGGCCGAATCGAACACGAGATCCTCGACCGACCCGGCGACGAGGGCGAGATCCGACTGTTCCGCCAGCACCGCCTGCATCGCCTGGCGGTACAGCTTGCGGTCGGCCTGGGCCCGCGGGCCGCGCACCGCCGGCCCCTTGCTGCGGTTGAGGATGCGGAACTGGATGCCGGCGCGATCGATCACCCGGCCCATGACGCCGTCCAGCGCATCGATCTCGCGCACCAGATGGCCCTTGCCCAGGCCGCCGATGGCTGGGTTGCAGGACATCTCGCCGATCGACTCGAGCCGCTGGGTGACCAGCGCCGTGCGCGCGCCGAACCGCGCTGCGGCCGCCGCCGCCTCGCATCCGGCATGGCCGCCGCCGACCACGATGACATCATACTGTTCCATGGCGGCGGACTTTACGGAGTCGACCCTCCGGGGTCAAATGCGCGCACGCGAAATCCGGTGTTTCACGTGAAACATCGGGACGACCGGAAGGGGAACCTCGACCATGCTGCCCGTGATTCCCGCCCTGGCCGCCGCCGTTACCGCCCTGACCACGGCGATGACTCTTCCGCTGGATGTGCCCCGGCCGCCAGACGCGCCCGTCACCGCGGTCATCGAGTTCCGGCAGGCCGAGGCCGAAGCCGGGCCGGGGCTGACACCGGTCGAGAAGGACGGACGCACCCTTTATCTGCGGCCGGAGATCATCGTTTCCACTCCCGACATCGCCTCGGCCGAGATGATCTTCGATCCGCTCTGGGGACAGCCCGCCGTGTCGCTGGTGCTCAAGGACGCGGCTCGCGATCGCCTCGCCGCGTTCACCGAAAGCCATGTCGGCAAAATTCTCGCCGTCACGGTCGACGGCGCGCTGCTGACGGCGCCCGTGATCCAGAGCCCGATACCCGACGGCCGGCTGCAGATCAGCGGCGTGGAGAGCCTGGCCCAGGCCCAGGATCTGGCCCGCACACTCGGCCGCCCGCCGGTCCCGGCCACCCGCTCGCTGGCCGAGGCGCTGGAGGCGCGGCTGCCCTGACGGGATGTTCCACGTGAAACATCTCATTTGCCGATGCAGAAGCTGCCGAACAACAGGTCGAGCATGTCCTCGACATCAACCCGGCCGGTGATGCGGCCGATGGCGCGCAGGGCCAGGCGCAGATCCTCCGCCGCCAGCTCCGGCAGCGGCGCGGAGGGAACCCGGGCCAGCGCGTCGCGCGCATCCTCCAGCGCGGCACGGTGACGGGCGCGGGTGAGGGCGGGGGAGCCGTCGCCGGTCAGCCGCCGCTCCACCGCCTCGGCCATCATATCGAGCAGCCGGTCGAGGCCTTCTCCGGTGTGGACGGAGAGGGGAAGCTCGTCCTCCGCCCGCGGCGCATCGGGCGCCCGGTCGATCTTGTTGACCACGCGGATCGTGTCCGGCCCCGAGCCCAGCGCCGGATCGGCGGGCGCGGGTTCGCCGGCATCGCGGATCACCAGCCGCAGATCTGATTCGGCGGCGCGGCGGTGGGAGCGGCGGATGCCTTCGGCCTCGATCTCGTCGGCGGTGTCCCGCAACCCGGCCGTATCGGCCAGCACCACGGGAAAGCCGCGCAGGTCGAGCGCGACCTCGATCACGTCCCGCGTCGTGCCCGGCCGGTCCGAGACGATGGCGGCGTCGCGCCGGGCCAGCGCGTTCAGCAGGCTGGACTTGCCGGCATTGACCGGGCCGAGGATGGCGATGTGCACGCCCTCGCGCAGCCGCTCACCGCGGCCGGCATCGTCGAGATGGGCCGCGATCGCCGCCGACACCTCGGCGACGATCCGCTCCGCCTCCGCCGCCAGGTCCGGCGGCAGGCCTTCATCCGGGAAGTCGAGCGCGGCCTCGGTCATCGCCAGCGCCCGCATCAGGGCCGCCCGCCAGCCCTCATAGAGCTGGCCGAGCGCGCCGCCGAGCTGGCGCAGCGCCTGCAGCCGCTGGGCCCGGGTCTCGGCATCGACCAGATCGGCCACCGCCTCGGCCTCGGTCAGGTCGAGCTTGCCGGCGAGGAAGGCGCGTTTGGTGAACTCGCCAGGCTCGGCCGGGCGCAGCCCGTCGAGACGTGACAGCGCCTCGACCACGCCGCGGGTCACCGCCCGGCCACCATGGAGATGTAGCTCGACCACGTCTTCGCCGGTATAGCTGGCCGGGGCGGGGAACCAGAGGACGAGGCCTCGATCCAGCATCGTGCCATCGGCCGGGTCGCGCAACTCGGCGAGCGCCGCCAGGCGAGGGGCGGGGAGGGGACGGCCGGTCAGGATCCTCAGCGCCGTCCCGGCGCCGGCGCCCGAGATCCGCAGCACCGCCACGCCGCCGCGACCAGCGGGAGTCGCCGGCGCGAAGATGGTGTCACGGGTGGTCATGGGGAGCGGAGCGCCCCAAGCGGTGTTTCACGTGAAACACCCAATACGCCTGAGTACTCCTCGTCATTGCGAGCGCAGCGAAGCAATCCATCTCGCAGCATGGGCGGACAGATGGATTGCTTCGTCGGCTTCGCCTCCTCGCAATGACGGCGTGGAGGGGAGAGGCGGCTAATATCGACGGACGGAGCCACGATCCTCAGCTCTTGCCTCCCTTGCCGCCGGTCATGCCCTGCCAGAAGGCGCGCTGCAGCGTCTCGAAGCCCTCGATGCTGGCCGGCAGCCAGGTCTTCAGCATCGCCTCCGGCTCCATCGCCGCCAGGTTGGCGCGCATCCGGTCCTCCAGATCCTTCAGCAGGGCCTGCTGCATCGGGCCGACATCCGGCAGGCCGAAGAAAGCGCGCGCCTCCTCCGGCGTGCAGTCGATATCGATTGAAACCTTCATCGGGATCCTCCGGCGGTGTTGGCGGCGTTATCCTGGCAGGAGAGTATAGCGTCCGGCGCCAGCGCCACTACAGACCGGGATATCGACATGCCCAACCGCCTCGCCGAAGAGACGAGCCCCTATCTGCTGCAGCACGCCGACAACCCGGTGGACTGGCAGCCCTGGGGGCCTGAAGCCTTCGCCCGCGCCCGGGCCGAGAACAAGCCGGTGCTGCTGTCGGTCGGCTATGCCGCCTGCCACTGGTGCCATGTCATGGCGCATGAAAGCTTCGAGGACCCCGCCATCGCGGCGGTGATGAACGAGCTGTTCGTGTCGATCAAGGTCGACCGCGAGGAGCGGCCGGATGTCGACACCATCTACCAGTCGGCGCTGGCGATGCTGGGCCAGCAGGGCGGCTGGCCGCTGACCATGTTCCTGACGCCGGACGGCGCGCCGTTCTGGGGCGGCACCTATTTCCCGCCGACCAGCCGCTGGGGCCGGCCGGGCTTCACCGACGTGCTGCGCGCCCTGTCCGCCGCCTACGCCACCGAGCCGGAGAAGGTGACCGGCAATGTCGCCGCCCTGGCCGAAGCGCTGGCCAAGCAGTCCGAGAACCAGCCCGGCGCCGGGCTGAGCCTGGAGGTGCTGGACCAGGTGGCGACGCAGCTGGCCGGGCAGTTCGACCCGGTCTGGGGCGGGTTGCGCGGCGCCCCGAAATTCCCGCAGCCGGGGCTCGTCGAGCTGCTGTGGCGCGGCTGGCGACGCTCGCGCCGGCCAGAGTGGCGCGATGCGGCGCTGCGGACCCTGACGGCGATGAGCCAGGGCGGCATCTACGACCATCTCGGCGGCGGTTTCGCCCGCTACTCGACCGACGAGGAGTGGCTGGCGCCGCATTTCGAGAAGATGCTGTACGACAACGCCCAGCTGGTCGGCCTGCTGACCCTGGCGTGGCAGGAGACGCGCGATCCCCTGTACGCCGCCCGGGTCGAGGAGACGATCGCCTGGATCGAGCGCGAGATGATCGCCGAGGGCGGCGCCTTCGCCGCCACGCTCGACGCCGACAGCGAGGGCGAGGAAGGCCGCTTCTACGTCTGGAGCGAGGCCGAGATCGACGCCGTACTCGGCGACCGTGCGGCCGCGTTCAAGCAGGCATACGACGTGACGCCGGGCGGCAATTGGGAAGGCAAGACGATCCTGAACCGCCGCCACGACCCGGCGCTGCGCGATGCCGGGACCGAGGCAGCGCTGGCGCAGGACCGGGCCGTACTTCTCCAGCGCCGTGCCGTACGCGTGCGGCCGGGCTGGGACGACAAGGTACTGGCCGACTGGAACGGGCTGATGATCGCGGCATTGGCCCAGGCCGGCCAGGCCTTCGACCAGCCGGGCTGGATCGCGCTGGCGGAAACCGCCTTCGCCGCCGTGGTCCGGCAGCTGGGGCAGGGCGATCGTCTGGCCCATGCCTGGCGCCGCGGCAAGGCCACCGCGCCCGGGCTGCTTGAGGACTACGCCGACATGGCCGCGGCGGCGCTGGCGCTGCACGAGGCGACGGAGGTCCCGGCGTATCTGGAGCACGCCAAGCTGTGGACCGCGGTGCTCGACCGGCATTTCTGGGATGGCGGCCGCGGCGGCTATTTCCTGACCGCCGATGACGGTGAGGCGCTGATCGTGCGCACCAAGAGCGCGTACGACGCCGCGGTGCCGTCCGGCAACGGCACCATGCTCGGGGTGCTGACGCGGCTGCATCATCTGACCGGCGACCGGCTGTACGCCCTGCGCGCCGATTCCCTGATCGCCGCCTTCACCGGCGAGCTGCAGCGCAACTTCATCCCGCTGGCCACCTGGCTGAACCGGGCCGAGGACCGGATGGAGCCGCTGCAGATCGTCGTCATCGGCCCGAAGGACGACCCCGCCACCCGGGCGCTGCTGCGGGCGGTGCACGGCCGGTCGCTGCCGGGCCGGATGCTGCTGCGGCTCGACCCCGGCGCGGCGCTGCCGGACGACCACCCCGCCGCCGGCAAGGCGATGCTGGAGGGAAAACCGACCGCCTATCTCTGCCGCGGGCCGGTGTGCCAGGCCCCGGTCACCACGCCCGAGGCGCTGCTGGAGCTGATCGGAGCATGACCCGGGCCACGCGAAGCCGCCCGATCCTGGAGCGGGCGACCGCCACCATCGACACCCCGGTCGGGCCGGTGCGGATCACCGTGGCCGGCGGGGTGGTGGCCGCCGTCGACCATGTCCAGGACCCGCCCGACGAGGCGGCGCCGAAGGACAAGCTGCTGCGCAAGGCGATCCGGCAGATCGAGGAGTATTTCGCCGGCGAGCGCCGCCGCTTCGACCTGCCGATGGCGCCGGCGGCCAGCCCGTTCCAGCAGCGGGTGCGGCAGGCGGTGATCGACATCCCCTATGGCGAAGCAGCATCCTATGGCGGCGTCGCGCATATCCTGAACAGCGGTCCGCGCGCCGTCGGCCAAGCCTGCGGCCGCAACGATCTCGTCCTGCTGGTGCCCTGCCACCGCGTCATCGGCGCCGGCGGCACCCTCGGCGGCTACGGCAGCACCTCCGGCCTGGAGCGCAAGCGCCGGCTGCTCGCCTTCGAGGGATATCCGGGACAATTCTCGGAGAATTGAGCCGATCTGGCGGCCGAGACGCAGGACCGTTCGCCCGCCGTGACAAGCCCGCCGGGCTCCGGTTATCGTCCACCCCGCTTGATACGATTGCCTCGTCCACCGCAACGCTCGAGGGAGAGCGACTCCATGGCGACAGTCACCGTCACCGCTGCCGATGGCGGCCGCTTCAACGCCTATCTCGCCCGGCCCGCCGCGGGCTCCGGCCCCGGCATCCTCGTCATCCAGGAAATCTTCGGCGTCAACGCGGTGATGCGCCAGATCTGCGACGACCTGGCGGCCCAGGGCTATGTCGCCCTGTGCCCCGACCTGTTCTGGCGGCAGGAGCCGGGCGTCGACATCACCGACAAGTCGCAGGCCGAGTGGGACAAGGCTTTCGCCCTGTTCAACGGCTTCAACGAGACCGCCGGCGTCGAGGACCTGATCGCCTCGCTGGCCACGCTACGCGACCTGCCGGAATGCACCGGCCGCGCCGGCGCGCTGGGCTACTGCCTGGGTGGCCGCCTGGCCTTCCTGATGGCCACCCGCTCGGACGCCGACTGCGCCGTCAGCTATTACGGCGTCGGCATCGACAAGCTGCTGGGGGAGGCGCCCGCCATCACCCGGCCGCTGCTGCTGCACATCGCCGAGAAGGACCGCTTCGTACCGCCGGAGGCCCAGGACCAGATCCGCGCCCGCATGGCGTCGCTGCCGACGGTCACGGTGCACACCTATCCCGGCCTCGACCACGCCTTCGCCCGCGTCGGCGGCGAGCATTACGACGCGGCCGGCGCCACCCTGGCGAACGACCGCACCGCCGCCTTCCTGAAGACCCATCTCGGCTGAGGGAACCCCATGGTCCACGCCATCCGCATTCATGAGACCGGCGGCCCCGAGACAATGCGCTGGGAGGCGGTCGACGTGCCCGCGCCCGGGCCCGGCGAGATCCGCATCCGCCACACCGCCATCGGCCTGAACTACATCGACACCTATATCCGCGGCGGCCTCTACAAGTCGCAGCTGCCCCTGGTGCTGGGGCAGGAGGCGGCCGGCGAGGTCGTCGCCGTAGGCCCGGACGTCACCGGCTTCAAGCCCGGCGACCGCGTCGGCTACGGCAACGGCCCGACCGGCAGCTATGCCGAGGAGCGGGTGATCCCGGCCGAGAAGGTGGTGAAGATCCCGGACGGTGTCACCGACCGCACCGCGGCCGCGATCCTGCTGAAGGGGCTGACCGCCTGGTACCTGCTGCGCCGCACCTTCCCGGTGCAGCCGGGCCAGACCATCCTGTTCCACGCCGCCGCCGGCGGCGTCGGCCAGATCGCCGCGCAATGGGCCAAGCATCTCGGCGCCACGGTGATCGGCACCGCCGGCGGGCCGGAGAAGGTGGCGCTGGCCCGCGCAGCCGGCTGCGACCATGTGATCGACTATTCGACCGAGGATTTCGTGTCCCGCGTCCGCGCCATCACCGGCGGCAAGGGCGTGCCGGTGGTCTATGACGGCGTCGGCAAGACCACCTTCGACGGCTCGCTCGACTGCCTGTCGCCGCGCGGCATGATGGTGACCTTCGGCAACGCCTCCGGCCCGGTGGCGCCGATCAGCCCGCTGGTGCTGTCGCAGAAGGGATCGCTGTTCCTGACCCGGCCGACGCTCGGCAGCTACATCGCCACCCGGCCGGAGTACGAGGCCGCGGCGGCGGAGCTGTTCGACGTGGTGGCCAAGGGCGCGGTGAAGATCTCGATCGCCCAGACCTATCCGCTGCGCGAAGCCGCACAGGCCCATCGCGACCTGGAGGCACGGAAGACCACGGGGTCAACGGTGCTGCTGCCGTAGCGCGGCAAGCCAAATTCAGGAAAGCGCGAGGCCGAGGCCGGATGGCGGAGATCGCCATCCGGCCTTCTTCTTTGACCGATCCGCCGTCTCCGGAATGCGCTTCCGTCGCACCGCCGCCGACATTTTTCCTTCCCCCTCCCATATGGGCATGCCCGGCCGCCGCGAAGGCGGGATACAGCGGTCTGACAGGCCGTCCCGTCCACCCGTCCAGGAGGCAAGCCCATGGCGATCATCAGCGGCACCGCGAATGACGACGTCTTCGCCGGTGGTGACGAGAACGACAGGATCGACGGCCTGGGCGGCAACGACGTGCTCCTTGGCAACGGGGGCGACGACGTGCTCAACGGCGGCGACGGCAATGACGAGCTCTATGGCGGTGGCGGCAGCAACAGCCTGAATGGCGGCAGTGGCGACGATACGGTCACCGTCACCAGGACGTTCAGCGACCCGGCCAGCGTCGACATCGCCGACGGCGGCGCCGGGGCGGACACGCTGATCGTCGATTTCGCCGGATCCGGCCTTGCACTGGCCTTCACGCTGAACGGGACGAGCGGCGATGGCCTGCTCGGATCCTCCAATTTCGAGACGCTGATCTACAGCGGCGGCAGCGGCGGCGACACCGTCACCGGCGCCGCCGGCGACGACCAGCTCTTCGGCTATGCCGGCAGCGACACGCTGGCCGGGGCGGCGGGGGCGGATCAGCTCGACGGCGGCGCCGGCAACGACGTGCTCCGCGGCGGGGCAGGGGCGGACCAGCTCAGCGGCGGCGCCGGCACCGACCTGGCCAGCTACTTCGCCGGCACGGCCGGGGTCTCGGTCGACCTCGCCGCCGGCACCGGCAGCGGCGGCGAGGCGCAGGGCGACACCCTGACCGGAATCGAGAACCTCTCCGGCAGCCAGGGCAACGACACGCTCACCGGCAATGCCGGCGCCAACACGCTGCAGGGCTGGAACGGCAGCGACGTGCTCCGCGGCGGCGCCGGGGCCGACCATCTCGACGGCGGCGCCGGTAGCGACACCGCCAGCTACTACACCAGCACGGTCGGCGTGACGGTGAGCCTTGCCACCGGCACCGGCAGCGGCGGCGATGCCCAGGGCGACATCCTGGTCTCGATCGAGTCCCTTTCCGGCAGCCAGGGCAACGATACGCTCGTCGGCAGCGTCGGGACCAACACTCTGCAGGGCTGGAACGGCAACGACGTGCTCACGGGGGGCCTCGGCAAGGACACCCTGACCGGAGGCGCGGGGGCGGACCGCTTCGTCTACACCACGGTCGGCGACAGCGTGGTCGGGGCGAATGCCGACCGGATCACCGATTTCAGCCGCGCCCAGGGCGACCGCGTCGACCTGTCGGGCATCGACGCCGATACCGGCGCAGCCGGCGACCAGGCCTTCACCTTCATCGGGACCGGCCTCTACAGCCACCAGGCCGGCGAGCTGCGCTATGCCTTCAGCGGCGCCGACACCATCATTGCCGGCGACGTCAATGGCGACGGCACGACCGATTTCCACATCGTGCTGACCGGCCATGTCGCCCTGGCCGCCGCAGACTTCGTTCTCTAGCGCCTTTTGAGCCTCAATCCTCGACCCGCATCGGAGAACAGATATGAGCCAGGGTCTCAAAACCGCAGCCGCCGGGCTGATCGCCACCCTCGTTCTCATGGTGCTGCCGGCCAAGGCGGCCCAGATCCAGTCGGCCACCGTCAACGGCGTCGCCGTCGACCGCGTGACGTGGCGGGGATCGGATGGCGGGCTGCGGACCGTCTCGCTCAAGCGCCAGGGCAACGGCAACCCGGGCAATGGCGGCTATGCCGTGCA
>NZ_JBCNNF010000232.1:0-11057 GCF_039594555.1 Inquilinus sp. | reverse complement strand
CAGGCAACCGACATCTCGGCGCTGGAGAAGGGCGGCGCGGTCAAGCCGGGCTGGCAGACCGCCTTCCCGAACGGTGCCTCGCCCTACTATTCCTTCCCCGCCTTCCTGGTGCGCAAGGGCAACCCGAAGGGGATCAAGGACTGGGGCGACCTGGCGCGCGACGACGTGCAGGCGGTGTTCCCGAACCCGAAGACCTCCGGCAACGCCCGCTACACCTACCTCGCCGCCTATGCCTGGGCGCTGAAGGCCAATGGCGGCGACCAGGAGAAGGCGAAGGCCTTCGTCAAGACCGTGTTGTCGCATGTGCCGGTGTTCGACACCGGCGGGCGCGGCGCCACCACCACCTTCGTCGAGCGCGAGACCGGCGACGTGCTGATCACCTTCGAGGCCGAGACCCGCGGCATCCAGAAGGAATATGGCGACCGCGGCTTCGAGGTGGTGGTGCCGCCGACCAGCCTGAAGGCCGACTTCCCGGTGGCGGTGGTCGACAAGGTGGCCGATGCCCGCGGCACGGCCGAGGTGGCCAAGGGCTATCTCGACTTCCTGTACCAGCCGGGGGCCCAGGAAATCCTGGCCGAGCATTTCTACCGGCCGACCCTGGCCGAGGTCGCGACGAAGCACGCCGACCAGTTCCCGGCGGTGACGCTGGCCACGGTCGACGAGGTGTTCGGCGGCTGGGACAAGGTGAATGCCGAGCATTTCGTCTCCGGCGGCATCCTCGACACCGTGTTCGTGAACCAGTGAGCCGACGCGCCCGATGACCAGCGTCGCCCTCGCCTCCCCCCGTCCCGCCCGGCGCCGGGTGCTGCCTGGATTCCGGCTGACGCTGGGTTGCACGCTGGTCTATCTGGTGCTGATCGTGCTGCTGCCGCTGGGCGCGCTGGCGCTGAAGGCGGCCAGCCTCACCCCGGCCCAGTTCCTGGCCATCGTCACCTCGCCGCGCGCCCTGGCCAGCTACGAGGTGACGCTGGGCATGGCGCTGGCCGCGACGCTGTTCAACGGCGTGGTCGGGCTGCTGCTGGCCTGGGTGCTGGTGCGCTACCGCTTTCCCGGCCGGCGCCTCTTGGACGCCATCGTCGACCTGCCCTTCGCCTTGCCGACCGCGGTGGCCGGCATCGCCCTGACCGCGCTGTTCGCAAAGAACGGCTGGTTCGGCGCGCCACTGGCCGCCATCGGCATCCCGGTCGCCTACACCCCGCTGGGCATCGCCGTGGCCATGGCCTTCACCAGCCTGCCCTTCGTGGTGCGCAGCGTGCAGCCGGTGCTGGAGGATCTGGACGAGGGCGTCGAGGAAGCCGCCCGGACGCTGGGCGCCGGCGACTGGTCGACCCTGCGCCATGTGGTATGGCCGGCGATCCTGCCTGCCTTCCTGGCCGGCTGCAGCCTGGCCTTCGCCCGGTCGCTCGGCGAGTTCGGCGCCGTCATCTTCATCGCCGGCAACCGGCCGATGCAGACCGAGATCGCGGCCCTGCTCGTGTTCATCCGGCTCGAGGAATACGACTATGCCGCCGCCGCGGCGCTGGCGCTGACCATCCTGGCCGCCGCCTTCCTGCTGCTGCTGGCCACCAACCTCCTCCAGGCCCGGTTCCTGCGCCATGTCGATCGCCGTTGACCGCGACCCGGCGGTGGTGCCGGTGACCGAAGCCGCCGCCAAGGCCCGGCCGCGGCGGTCGCCCCGCATCGGCGAGGGGCGCTGGACCCGGCGCATCCTGATCGGCCTGGCCCTGCTGGCCGCTGGCCTGGTGCTGGTGGCGCCGATCGTGGTGATCTTCGCCCAGGCCTTCTCCGCCGGCCTGGCGGTCTTCGCCCGCAACATCGGGCAGAGCGAGACGCTGCACGCCATCGGTCTGACCGTGACCACGGCGCTGATCGTGGTGCCGGTCAACACCGTGTTCGGCATCATGGCGGCCTGGGCGATCGCCAAGTTCCAGTTCCGCGGCCGGCGCCTGCTGACCACGCTGGTCGAGATCCCGTTCTCGGTGTCGCCGATCGTCGCCGGCGTCGTCTACCTGTTCCTGTACGGCGCCAACGGCCTGTTCGGCCCCTGGCTGCAGGACCAGGGCATCCGCCTGATGTTCACGCCCGTGGCGATCGTGCTGGTCAGCCTGTTCGTGACCTCGCCCTATGTGGCGCGCGAGCTGATCCCGCTGATGCAGGCGCAGGGGCGCGACGAGGAGGAGGCGGCGGCGACGCTGGGCGCCAATGGCTGGCAGACCTTCTTCCGGGTCACCCTGCCGAACATCAAATGGGCGCTCTTGTACGGCGTGGTGCTGTGCAACGCCCGGGTGATGGGCGAGTTCGGCGCCGTCTCGGTCGTCTCCGGCCATATCCGCGGCCAGACCAACACGCTGCCGCTGCAGATCGAGCTGCTGTACAACGACTACAATGCCGTCGGCGCCTTCGCCGCCGCCTCGACCCTGGCGCTGCTGGCCCTGGTGACGCTGGCCGCCAAGGCGCTCGTCGAGCGGCACAGCCGCCGCGCCGGCTGGCCGGGACATTGATCCCGAGGGACCCGCGTCCACATTGATGGCAGCCCCGGGCGTCGGATCGCCGCAGATCCGGCCGGCCGTCACCATTGTGTCAACCAACCGGCCTAGTCTGGCGCCGCCGCAACGATCAACGGAGCCTCAGCATGGCACCGCGCCCCCTCGCCCTGTCCGTGGCCGCCCTCGGCCTCGTCTGCGGGGCGCTGACGCCCGCGCTCGCCCAGGACGCGCCGCCGCCGAGAATGACGCCGCTCGTTGGCGAGCTGCTGCCGACCGGCCAGCGCCTGACCCCGCAGGCGATGCCCGGGTCGAAGCTGGAATCGCTCAACCCCAACCTTCCCGGCCTGCCCGACTTCACGGCCGGGCAGGCCTCGGCGATGGCGCTGTCGCCCGACGGCACGACGCTGCTGATGCTGACCTCGGGCTACAACCGCAATGTCGGCCCGGATGGCAAGCCGGTCCCCGAGCTGTCGACGGAATACGTGTTCATCTACGACGTGTCGGGCCCGCTGCCGGTCAAGCGGCAGGTGGTGCAGGTGCCGAACACCTTCCTCGGCATCGCCTGGGCGCCGGACGGCCGGCGCTTCTTCGTCTCCGGCGGCGTCGACGACGTGGTCTACGACTACGCGTTCGCCCAGGGCAAGTTCGCGCTCGCCGGCACCGTCGCGCTCGGCCACAAGGCGGGCGTCGGCGTCGACGGCACCAAGCCGGAGGCGGCAGGCCTTGCCGTCTCGCCGGACGGCAAGCAGCTCCTGGTCGCCAACTACCAGAACGATTCGGTCAGCCTGATCGATACCGCCGGGCACAAGGTGGTGGCCGAAGCGGATCTGCGTCCCGGCGTGATCGACCCCGCCAAGGCCGGCCAGCCGGGCGGCACCTATCCGAACCTGGTGGCCTTCGTCTCCGACGGGAAGGCCTATGCCGCCAGCCAGCGGGACCGCGAGCTGATCACTCTCGATGTCCGCCCGGACGGCCTCACGGTCGCCGGCCGCCGGGCCGTCGAGGGCCAGCCCTCGGCGATCATCCTCAACCGGCAGCGCAGCCGCGCCTATGTCGCGCTCGACAACACCGACCGGGTGGTCAGCGTCGACACCGGGACCGACAAGGTGATCGAGGACATCGCGACCGCCGCGCCGACCGAGGTCTGGCTCAACCCCGAAGGGCTGCACGGCGCCAACGCCAACGGGCTGGCGCTGTCCGGCGACGGGCTGACGCTGATCGCCACCAATGGCGGGATCAACGCCGCCGCGGTGATCGAGCTCGGCGAACCGTCGATCGACCCGGAGGCGGCCGAGGCGGCCAAGGACGCCAGGGCGAAGCTGGACGATGACGGCGACGAGATCGAGGAAGAGGGCAAGCTGCCCCAGGCGTCCCACGTGATCGGCCTGCTGCCGACCGGATGGTATCCGACCGCGGTGGCGGTGCGCCCGGACGATGCCCGCATCTACATCGCCAACGGCAAATCCAATGCCGGCCCCAACCCGCTTGCCTGCCGCAACACGCTCGCCCCGGAGAAGGCGGCGCTCACCCCCTGCAAGCAGGCCGACCAGTATGTCTGGCAGCTGGAGAAGGCCGGGCTGCTGACGCTGCCGGCGCCCCGGCCGCGCCAGCTCGCCGAGATGAGCTGGCAGGTCGCGGTGAACAACAACTTTCCCAGCGTCGCCGGCCATGACAGCCGGTCCGAGACGATGGCGTTCCTCCGCACCAAGATCGATCACGTGATCTATGTGGTGAAGGAGAACCGCACCTATGACCAGGTGCTGGGCGACCTGCCGGTCGGCAATGGCGACCCCAGCCTGACCCTGCTGCCGCAGCCGATCACGCCGAACCACCATGCGCTGGCGCTCGGCTTCGTCACGCTCGACAATTTCTACGACAGCGGCGAGTCCAGCAACACCGGCTGGAACTGGACGACCGCGGCCCGCACCACCGACTTCACCGAGCGCACCTCGCCGGTCAACTATGCCGGGCGCGGCCTGCAATATGACTGGGAGGGCCTCAACCGGGGTATCAATATCGGCCTGGCCAAGCAGGACGAGCGCGAGGAGGCCAATCCCGCGACGCCGCACGACCCCAATGTCCTGGCCGGCACGGCCGATGTCGCCGCGCCCGACGCGCCGGAGGAGGCCGATGCCGGCGAGGCCGGCACCGGCTATCTCTGGGATGCGGCGCTGCGGGCCGGGCTGACCGTCCGCAACTACGGCTTCTACGGCGACGGGTCGCGCTACGAGCCCGCCCATCCCAATGCGCTGTCGGCCGAACTGCGTGACCCATTCGGCTCGAAGACCCAGGTGTTCTTCCCCGACAAGCCGTCGCTGGCGCCGCACAGCGACCCCTATTTCCGCGGCTACGACCAGAAGTTTCCGGACGCCTATCGGGTGGACGAGTGGGAGCGCGAATTCGACGGCTTCGTCCAGTCAGGCAAGCTGCCGAACCTGACGCTGCTGCGCGTCTCGCATGACCATTTCGGCGATTTTGACAAGGCGGTCGACGGGGTGAACACGGTCGAGACTCAGATGGCGGACAACGACTACGCCGTCGGCCGGATCGTCGCCAAGGTGGCGGCCAGCCCGTTCGCGAAGTCGACCCTGATCTTCGTCATCGAGGACGACGCCCAGGACGGCGCCGACCATGTCGACGCCCATCGCTCGATCGCCCTGATCGCCGGGCCCTATGTGCGCCGCCATGCTGTTGTGTCGGAGCACTACACCACCGTCAGCCTGCTGAAGACCATCGAGGCGGTGCTCGGCCTGCCGGCGCTGGGGCTCAATGACGGGCTGGCCGAGCCGATGGCCGAGGTGTTCGACCCGCGTGCCGCCGACTGGACCTATCAGGCGATCGTGCCGGAGGTGCTGCGGACCACCCGGCTGCCGCTGCCGCCGCGCGGCCCGCAGAAGGCCGAGGCCGGCGGCTGCTTCACCCAGCCGATGCGCAGCGCCGCCTATTGGCAGGCGGTGATGAAAGGCCAGGATTTCGAGGAGGAGGACCACCTCGACACCGCGCGTTTCAACGCCGCGCTCTGGCATGGTCTGAAGGGCGACAACGCGGCGCTGCCGGGCCGCAGCGGCGCCGATCTGAGCGCCGGCCGCAACACGCTGCTGGCAGCCTTCCGCCGGGAGAACGGCTGCCGCGACTGATCGGCGGCGGGCCGTCCCGGCGGGGCGGCCCTCAACCGATCCGCGGCGTCATCCGCTCGCGCATGAAGGCCATGTACTTGGCCTCCGAGGTCTCGCGCCGGGCCCGGACCAGCGGCTTGATGTCGTCGGTGGCGACATAGCGCAGCTGGTCGGTGCCGTCGGTGGCGGCGGTCCAGATCACCTCGGCCACCTCCTCGCTGGTGGCGTCGGCGCGCGAGGCGCGCAGCCCGGCGAAGATCGCCATCGCGCCCTCCAGGAAGGGACGGTAGTCCGGCAGTTCGGCCGAATGCCCCGCCTCGGCGGCGCTGCGCTCGCCGAAGCTGGTCTTGGTGACGCCGCCAGGCTCGACGATCTTCACCGCGATGCCGAGCGACCCGAGCTCGTAGGACAGCGCCTCGGAGAAGCCCTCCAGCGCGAATTTCGAGGCGCAGTACAGCGAGATCATCGGCAGGGTGAAGACCCCGGCGCCGGAGCTGATGTTGACGATCGTCCCGGCCCGGTTGGCGCGGAAATGCGGCAGCAGGGCGCGGGTCACGTCCATGACGCCGAAGACGTTGACGTCGAACTGCTCCTGGATCTTGTCGCGCGGCGCGGCCTCGAACACGCCGAACAGGCCAAAGCCGGCATTGTTGACCAGCACGTCGATGCGGCCGAACCGCGCGATCGCCTCCGCCACCGCGGCATCGATGCTGGCCGGGTCCTGCACGTCCAGCCGGGTGACGAGGACGTTGTCGCCGAGCGCGGCCAGGCTCGCGCCCGCTTCGGGCCGGCGCATGGTGGCCACGACGTTCCAGCCGCGCGTGGCGAACAGGCGGGCCGTGGCCTCGCCGAAGCCGGTGGAACAGCCGGTGATGAGAACGGTGCGGGTCATCGGGATCTCCTGAATGAGCCCTCGATATGCCCCCGCCTCTCTGATGTGATAATCCGCTCAATCTCGGATGAGTTGATGAAGGCAGCCGGATAATGGCCGACCTCGCTTTGACCGAACTGACCGCGCTGGGGGCCGTCGCGACCCATCGGAGCTTCCGCGCCGCGGCGGCGGAACTGGGGCTGTCGCCCTCCTCCCTCAGCCACATGGTCGCCAGCCTCGAGCGGCGGCTGGGCGTGCGGCTGTTCAACCGCACCACCCGCAGCGTCGCGGTGACCGAGGCGGGCGAGCAGTTCCTGGCCCGGATCCAGCCGGCGCTGCGCGAGATCGCAGAGGCGGTGGAGACCGTGAACCGGTTCCGCGACACGCCGGCGGGACTGTTGCGGCTGAACAGCTCCGAAGGCGGTTCGGCGCGGATCCTTCCGGTGGTGCTCGACTTCATGGCCGCGTATCCGGAGATGCGGGTCGACCTGGTCACCGAGGGCCGGATGATCGACATCGTCGCCGCCGGCTTCGACGCCGGCATCCGCCTGGCCGAAGCCGTGCCGCAGGACATGGTCTCGGTGCCGCTGGGCATCGATGAGGCGATGATCGTGGTCGCGGCGCCCGGCTATCTGGCAGCGCGCGGCGTGCCTCGGGCGCCGGCCGACCTGTTCGGCCATGACTGCATCCGCGCCCGGCTGCCGAGCGGTGCGATCCTGCGCTGGGAGTTCGAGCACCAGGGCGAGGAGATCCGCATCGACCCGCCCGGCCGGCTGACCATCGGCAGCCCGGAGCTGAGCCAGCACGCGGCGCTGGCCGGCGCCGGCCTGGCCTTCGTCAGCGCCCGCACGGCGGCGGCGGATCTGGAGTCAGGCCGGCTGCGCCAGGTGCTGGCGGACTGGACCCCGTCCTTCCCCGGCCTGTGCCTCTACTACCCGCGCCAGCGCCTGCCCTCGGCCGGGCTGCGGGCCTTCATCGCGCACTTCCAGAAGGCGAGGAAGCAGCGCTGACCGCCCTTCCCGTCATGGCGAGGCGCGCAGCGCCGTGGCCATCCAGGAGCCGGTGCGAGCCGCCCCTGGATGGCCACGCCCCTTCGGGGCTCGCCATGACGGTTTGGAGTTGGCGAGGTCTGTCTACTAGGCCGGCGTCAGGACGTGAATGGCCCGGTCGGCGATCAGGTCCTTGGTGCGCTCGCCATAGGCCTTCATGTGCGGGGCGACGGAATGCGCCTTCAGCGCCTCCGGGCTCTCCCACTTCTCGACCACGACGAAGGTGTCGTCGCCGAAGCGGGCCGGGCTGCCTTCGGCATCCACCGCCGGGCCGTATTCGATGCAGCCCTGCTCGGCATGGACCTCGGGGATGATCTTGCGGAACTCCGCCAGCAGGACGGCGCGCTGGCCGGGCTTGGCGGTCAGCAAGGCGATGACATGGATCACGTCGAGACTCCGTCGTTTTGTCCGATCTTATCGCCCTGCCCGGCCGGACCGCCAGCCCTCGGACGGCGGGCGGCAGCGATTCAGCGGCCCAAGGATTCGTCCGATGTTTTCGACGAATACAGAAAGGATTCAGGCCGTCACCAGGTCGACCGCGAACGCCGCCGGCTGGCGCAGCGTCTGGTAGACGACGCAGTAGCGCTCGGTCAGCTTCAGCAGGGTGGCGCGCTGGTCCTCGGTCAGGTCGCCCTCGACCGCGAAATGCAGACGGATGGCGCGGAAGCCGACCGGGGCATCCTTCGCCACACCCAGCGTGCCGCGGAAATCGAGATCGCCTTCGGCCGAGACGGTGCCGCCGGTGATCGGCAGGTTCAGCGCCGTCGCCACCGCCTTCAGCGTCACCCCGGCGCAGGCCACCAGCGCCTCCAGCAGCATGTCGCCGGAGCACAGCGACAGCCCGTCGCCGCCGGTCGCCGGGTGCAGCCCGGCCTCGGCCAAAGCGCGGCCGGTCTCGACCTTGCAGGTCACCCCCTCCTCGCCCAGCCGCCCCTTGGCGCGCAGGGTGACCAGGGCGGCATCCGGCGCCTCGCGATACTTGTCCTTCAGCGGCGCCTGCAGGGCGCGCAGCGAATCCGCATCCATGGTGATCTCTCAGATCGTGACGGGCACGGCCGAAGCGCGGGCCCCTGCGGCGCCCGCATCGCGGCCGGCCGCCGCATCGCGCGGCGGCGCCAGGGAGGATAGCACGGCCTCGCGCAGGCGCAGCAGCTCCGGCGCTCCGGCGCGTTCGGCTCGCGGCAGCGCCACGGCGATGTCGGCGGCGATCCGGCCCGGGCGGCCGGCCAGCACCACCACGCGGTCGGCCAGGGCCAAGGCCTCGTCGATGTCGTGGGTCACCAGCATCAGCGTCGGCTGCAGCCAGTCGCGAATTTCCAGCAGATGGCGGTGCAGGTCGCGCCGGGTAAAGGTGTCGAGCGCGCTGAACGGCTCGTCCAGCAGCAGCACCTTCGGCCGGGCCACCAAAGCGCGGGCGATGGCGACGCGCTGGGCCATGCCGCCGGACAGCTGGCGCGGCCAGGCATCGGCGAAGCCCGACAGCCCGACCCGGGCGATCGCCTCCGCCGCCAGCCGCGCCGCCTCGGCCCGCGGCAGCCGGCCGAGGCCGAAGCGCACATTGGCCTCGACCGTCAGCCAGGGCATCAGCCGCGGCTCCTGGAACACCACGCCAACATCCTCGCCCGGCCCGTCCACCGGGTGGCCGGCGACCGACAGCGCGCCGGCCGAGGCCCGCTCCAGCCCGGCGATCAGGCGCAGCAGCGTGCTCTTGCCGCAGCCGCTGGCGCCGACCACGGCGACGATGGCGCCGGATTCGACCGCCAAGTCGATGCCGGCCAGGGCGTCCAGCCCGGTCGGATAACGCTTGGCGACGCCCTGCAGCGACAGCATGGTCACGCCCCTTCCGGACGGAAGCCGTCCTGCCAGCGCACCAGCCGGGCGCCGAGCGCGGCCAGGGCCATGTCGGTCAGCTTGCCCAGCACGGCGAACAGCAGGATTGCGGCCAGGATGGTGGCCGGGCGGCCGGTCATCTGGCCGTCGACCAGCAGGTAGCCCAGGCCCTTGCTGGCGCCCATGAACTCCGCCGCCACCACGAACATCCAGCCGAGGCCGAGGCCGCCGCGCAGGCCGGTGATGTAGGTCGGCAGCGCCGCCGGCAGCAGGATGCGGCGCACCAGGTCCCAGGTGCCGAAGCGGTAGATCCGCCCGACCTCGACCAGCTTGCGGTCGACCGAGGCGATGGCGCCGGCCAGGGTCAGGTAGACCGGGAAGAACACGCCGACCGCGATCAGCAGCACCTTCGGCGTCTCGAAGATGCCGAACCACAGGATGAACAGCGGCACCCAGGCGATCGACGGGATGCTGCGCAGCGCCTGGATGGTCGGGTCCAGCAGGCGGCGGGCCAGCGGCCACACCCCGGTGGCGGCGCCCAGGACCGTACCGGCGGCGGCGCCGAGCAGAAAGCCCCACCAGACCCGCCACAGCGTCACCAGGATGTGGTCCAGCAGCACGCCGCGCGCCGCCAGGTCGCCCAGCGTCTTCAGGATCTGCGACGGCGGCGGCAGCAGGTGGGTGGAGACGACGCCGAGCGCGGCCAGCACCTCCCACCCCAGCGCCAGCCCGACCGGCAGGATCAGCCCGACCGCGACGGTGCCGAGCGCGCCGGCGGCCCTCGGATCGCGGAGTCCGGTTGCGGTCGCGGCGGGGTCGAGGCTGGCCATGGCTACTGCGCCAGCGCGGTCTTGAAGCGCGCGTCGAGCAGCGCGTCGACCGTGGCCGCGACATCGACCCCGGACTCGATCACCCCGGCCTTCTGCAGCGCCACCCCGGCGGCCAGGATGGTGTCGCGCTTCGGCGCGTCGATCGCGGGGCCGGACAGGTCGGTGCGCTCCAGCTGTCTCGCCGCCGCCGCGTCGGTCAGGCCGGCGGCCTGGACCAGGGCGGCGCGCAGCTCGTCCGGATGGGCCAGGGCGTAGGTCCTTGCCCGCTCATAGGCGCGGATCACGGTCTCGACGACCTCCGGATGGTCGGCGGCGAACTGCTCGTTCACGTTCAGCACGCCATAGGTGTTCAGGTCGGGCTTGCGGTAGAACAGCCGCGCCCCCTGCTCCAGCTCCGCCTGCGCCATCATCGGGTCCAGCCCGGCCCAGGCGTCGACCTGCTTCCCGATCAGCGCGTTGCGGCCGTCGGCATGCTGCAGCAGCACCACCTCGATATCCTGCTCGGTCAGCCCGTGATCGGCCAGGGCGCGCAGCAGGAAGATATAGGGGTCGGTGCCGCGGGTGACCGCCACGCGTTTGCCCTTGAGATCCTCGACCGACCGGACCGGGCTGTCGCCATTGGTCACCAGCGCGGTCCATTCCGGCTTGGAGTAGGAATAGACGGCCTTGATCGGGCTGCCGTTGATCCGGGCCAGCAGCGCGGCGGCGCCGGCGGTGGAGCCGAACTGGACGCTGCCGGAGTTCAGGAACTCGATCGCCTTGTTGCTGCCGGCGCTCTGCACCCAGGTCACCGACACGCCCTGCGGCTTCAGCGCCTCCTCCAGCCAGCCCTTGTCCTTCAGCACCAGGCTGACCGGGTTGTAATAGGCCCAGTC
>NZ_JBCNNF010000231.1:0-11072 GCF_039594555.1 Inquilinus sp. | reverse complement strand
CGCGTCGATACGATCCAGATGGCGTTCGAGGCGGCGGCGGCCGGGCTCGGCGTCGCCATCGGCCGGCGGCCGTTGGTCGGGCAGGATCTCGACGCCGGAACCCTGGTCGAGGCCGGGCTGCCGGAGATCGAGGCGGAGACCGCCTATTGGCTGGTCGGCGCCGAGGGGGCGGAGCGCCGGCCGGACCTGCTGGGCTTCCGGCGCTGGCTGCTGGGCGAGGTCGAGGCTTCCGGCTCAGATGAGGCCGCGCCGGAGCGCCGCTCCGCCCAGACCCACAGGAACGGGTGAAGATCCTTCACCCACCGTCGAAACCTTCTCTTTTGCCGGCCATTCCCGCCGTTGCCATTGTGGGGCCGGGCGAGGAGGGCCCGGACGATGGTGGCGACGGACAGCAGGCGGATCGCATCCCCGGCGGTGCGGATCGGGGCGGTTATCCTGGCGGGGGCCCTGATCATGAGCGCCGCGATGGGCGCCCGGCAGACCTTCGGCCTGTTCATCGGGCCGTTCTCCTTCGATCGCGGCCTGCCGGTGACGCTGACCGCCTTCGCCATCGCCTTGCACAACCTGGTCTGGGGCTTCACCCAGCCCTTCGCCGGTGCCGCCGCCGACCGCTGGGGCTCGCCCCCGGTGGTGGCCTTTGGCGCGGTGGCCTTCGCCGCCGGGCTGGTGCTGACCGCTTTCGCCTCGTCGGGCGTGCTGCTGGTGGTCGGCCTCGGTCTGCTGGTCGGGATCGGCATCAGCTGCACCACCTTCGGCGTGGTGCTGACCGCGCTGGGCCGCGCCGCGCCGCCGGAGAAGCGCAGCATGGCGATGGGCCTGGCCAGCGCCGGCGGGTCGCTCGGCCAGGTGGCGCTGGTGCCGGTGGCCCAGTGGATCACGAACGCCTCGGGCACGGCTGCGTCGTTGCTGGTGCTGGCCGCCTGCCTGCTGGCGGTGGCGCCGCTCGGGCTGTTTCTCGACAAGGGCGGACGGGCCGGCGCGCCGGCGGCGCAGCAGGCCGAGCCGGCGATGCCGCTGCGGGCGGCGGTGGCGCAGGCGCTGGGTCATCGCGGCTACCGGCTGCTGACGCTCGGCTTCTTCACCTGCGGCTTCCAGCTCGCCTTCATCGGCACGCATCTGCCGAACTACCTGCTGCTGTGCCACATGCCGGTGGGGCTGGGCGCCACGGCGCTGGCGCTGGTCGGCCTGTTCAACATGGCCGGCAGCTGGGCCTGCGGCTGGCTCGGCGGGCGCTATCGCCAGCAGCAGGTGCTGGGCTGGCTGTACCTGATCCGCGGCGCCGCTATCGCCGCCTTCTTCCTGGCGCCGAAGAGCGAGGCGTCGGTGGTGGTCTTCGCCGCGGTGATGGGGCTGACCTGGCTGGGCACCGTGCCGCTGACCAGCGGGCTGGTGGCCAAGGTGTTCGGCGTGCGCCATCTGGGCACGCTGTTCGGCGTCTGCTTCCTCAGCCACCAGATGGGGTCGTTCCTCGGCGCCTGGGCCGGCGGCTATGTCTTCGACGTCACCGGCTCCTACTCCCTGATCTGGATCGCCACCGCGATCGCGGGGTTGGTGGCGGCGCTGCTGCACTTCCCGATCGATGACAGGCCGGCGGTGGTCGCCACCCCGGCGCGGGCGACGGCCTAGAATTCCTCATCCAGCAGCGGCCGCTTCTTCTTCCGCTTCGGCCCGGTCCAGACCACGCCGGGGAAGCCCTTCAACGGCCGCAGCGGCTCGCCGCGATACGTCCATTCCTGCGCCTGCTCGATGCCGATATGGTACAGCGGCTCACGGCCGGTGCGGGTTTCGAACAAAGCGCGCGGGATGTTAACCATCTGCGACGCATGCGGCCGCTCATACAGCACCGGCGTGCCGCAATGGCGGCAGAAACTGCGGATGCGCCCGGTCTCCTCCTCGGTGAAGCGGGTGAGGGCGGACTCGCCCTTGACGATCCGCACCCGGCTGCGCCAGCACCCGACATAGGTTGCGTAGGCGGCGCCATGCGCCATCCGGCTGTTGCGGGAATGGTCGTGCCAGGCCCAGCGCGCCGGCACGCCGATCTCCACCCGCACCCGGCCGCACAGGCACCGGCCTTCCGATGTCTCCGCCGGCGCCGTCCGCACTTTGTTTCCGACCGTCGTCTTCGTCATTCCCGCCTCGCTGCTCGTTGCGCGCCATTCTACAGGCGATGGCTGTCAGCGGTTGTCAGGTATCGGGGATGACGCCGGCCGCAGCTACCCCTATGGTCGGGCCGGCACCATGGACGAACGGGCGAAGGCACGATGGCGAAGCCGGTCACGATCTACGGCATCAAGAACTGCGACACGATGAAGAAGGCGCGGGCCTGGCTCGACGGCCACGGCGTCGCCTATGCCTTCCACGACTACAAGGCCGCCGGCATCGACCGCGCCACGCTCGAGGGCTGGGCAAAGAAGGCCGGCTGGGAGGTGCTGCTGAACCGCTCCGGCACCACCTTCCGCAAGCTGCCGGACGCCGCCCGCGAGGGCCTGACCGAGGCCAAGGCGATCGCGCTGATGCTCGACCAGCCCTCGATGATCAAGCGGCCGGTCCTCGACATCGGCGGCACGCTCCTGGTCGGCTTCAAGCCGGAGCAGTACGAGGCCGCGCTCCCGGGGCGCTGAACCCCTGCGACGGCAGTCGGACGGCCCGGTCTAGAATCCGCGGATCAGGGGTGAGACAAAAATCTCTCTCCGCCCGTTTCTCCTCCAACAGCCTCACTGATGGAGGGAAGCAATGCTCGAAGAGCTGGTGATGTTCGCGGGGACGCAGGCGGTGGTGTTCGTGGCGACGGCGCTGGTGTTCAGCGGCCCGGACCCGGTCGAGGACGAGGAGGACATCGCCCGCGATGAACGCGCCGAGGAAGCCCGGGCCTGGCGCAGGGCGGCGCCGCGACCGCGCAAGGTGACCCGATCTGTCTGAACCGCGCCCCTCGGACTATCGCGCCGGCTTGATCTGCGGCAGGTCCCGCGTGAACGGGTGGAAGCCCACCCCGTAATACAGGTCTCGGGCGGCCGGATGCGCCGGCGCGCCCAGGCAGGCGACCAGCATCCGGGTCGCGCCGGCCGCCTTGGCGAGGCGCATGCCGTGCAGCTGCAGCGCGGTGCCGAGGCCCCGACGCCGGAAATCGCGATGCGTGCCGACCGGCTCGAACTCGGCAGTCCGCGTCGCCTCGTCCAGCCAGATGATCGCGGTCGCGGCCAGCGTGCCGTCGGGCGCCGCGACCAGCGGATGCAGGTCGGCCCGGTACGGCCAGGTCCGCCGCACCCGCTCGAACGCCGCCACGGTGAAGCCGGACGGGTGCCAGGCATCCCGATGCGCCCGGACCGCTTCCTCCGCCGGCATGTCCGCGGCCGACAGGAAGCGGAAGCCCTCGGGCAGTACCGGATCCGGCACCTCCGTCAGCTCCCGCGCGTTGAACTGCACCCAGGACCCGTCATCCGCGCCGGCTTCCGTGTCGAATGCATAGCCATGCGCGGTGACGATGGCCCGGGCCCGGACATCGCCGGACTGGACCGTCAGCGACCGGTCGGCGCCGGCCGCGGCGCCGTCGTACCATTCCAGGATCTCGGCCAGCAGCTCCGGCCGGTCCGGATGGGTCTGCCAGATCAAATTGGCGGTCCCGGCCTCGCGGAACGATCCGTCGCCGCGCGGCACCCGGTAGGGCAGATGCGCCCATCCCCACGCGGCCAGCCGGCCGTCGGCGAACCACAGCCGGTGCCGCCAGAACCGGCCGAGCGCGTCGACATCCTTGGCCCAGACCCAGGCCAGCTCGCCGACGCTGGCATCGCCGTTCACCAGCTCCGGCCGCTGCGCCATGACCTGCTGGGCCAGGCCCTGCATCAGCCGGAGTTCGTTCTCGCCGAGAGTGTCCATGCGGCACCTTGACGAGGCCGGGTCGTGCTGTCGAGGGGATGCGGCCAAGGCGGTGCGGACAGGCGATGCGCCTCACGCCGCCTTCCATTTGATCGAGCAGCCCATCGACGGCACCTGGTCGGCGGGGGCCCGGCCGGTCTCGGCGATCTGCAGCATCGCCTCGACCAGCTCGCGTCGGGCATGCGGCGATGGCGGGGCGGTGCGGCCCTCGTCGAGCCGGCCGCGGTACTTCAGCCGGCGCTGCGCGTCGTAGCCGAAGAAATCCGGGGTGCAGACGGCGCCATAGGCGCGCGCCACCGATTGGTCCTCGTCATGCAGATAGGGGAAGGGCAGGTCGTGCGCCTCGTCGAATTCCTTCATCTGCGCGAAGCCATCCTCCGGATAGGCCACGGCGTCGTTCGAGCAGATCGCGGCGAAGCCGATGCCCTCGGACAGCAGCGTCATGGCGTCGTCCACGAGGCGATCGATCACCGCCTTCACATAGGGGCAGTGGTTGCAGATGAAGACGATCACCGTGCCGCGCGGCCCGGCGACATCGTCCAGGGAATAGGTCCGGCCGTCGGTGCCGGGCAGGCTGAAGCCGGGGGCCGGCAGGTCGAGGGCAAGGGGCGGGGGCGTCGTGGCCATGGCGCGCATCCTTCGCTGCGGGATCCGGCCCCAGTCTACCCGTAAGCCGGGATCGACTGCAGCCGACATGCATCTTGGTGACGTCGCTTCCGACCGAAGCTCATCGTGCCGGCGGATCCGTCGCTTCCTGCGGCAGGCCGGCGCGGGCAAGGCCGTCGAGATAGCGGCGCAGCAGGTCCGGCTCGAAATAATGCAGGGCGTCGGCCACATTCGACAGGGCGATGCCGGGCCTGGAGGCCGTGAACTGCGCCAGCGCCGCGCGGGCGGGCTCGATCTGCCTGGCATGCGCCAGGAAGGTGGCGAGATCGCGGAACATCCAGGTGGCCTGGGGCTTCTGATGCAGCGCCTTGCGCGTCCAGCCGGCCGCCTCCTCCGGGCGCCCTTCCGCAAAGGCGGCCAGGCCCAGGCCGATGAAGCAGTTGAAGCTGAACGGGTCGAGCGGGCTCAAGCGGATCGCCCGCTCGAAGCACGGGCGGCCTGCGGACGGGTTGCCGCGATAGACGTGCAGGAAACCGCGGCGGGTCCAGGCCCAGGCGTGGTTCGGGTCGAGCGCCAGCGCGCGATCGACGAACTGCTCGGCCCGGCCGATGTCGCCGAACAGCAGCATGGTCGCCGTGGCCAGGGCGCTCAGCGCCGTCGCGTCATCCTGCGCCCCTTCCGAGGCCTGCTTGATCAGGAGGTCACCCGCCGTCCGTTCCGCCGCGTAGTCGGCGGCCCAGTTGTAGGTGACCTGCTGCCCATGGGCCCAGGCGGCCAGCGCGGCGGCGCGGCTGTAGTCCGGATCCAGCCGCAGCGCATCCTGCAGCAGCCGGATCGCCTCGGCATTCTCCGGCTTGCGATGGGCCCAGAGATGCGGCAGGGCCTGCAGCATCAGGTCGTAGGCGGCCAGGCTCTCGGGCCGCTTGCCTAGCGCCAGCGCGATCTCGGCCGCGCGGATCGATGGATGCAGTTCGCCGGCGACGCCTTCGGCGATGCGGTCCTGCAGGTCGAAGACGTCTTCGGCCGTGCCGTCGAACCGTCCGGACCACAGCTGGCGCGCGCTGGCCGCATCGACCAGCCGCGCCGAGATCCGCACCCGTTTGCCGGATGTCCGCACGCTGCCCTCGAGCACGTAGCGGACCTTGAAGGTGCGGGCGATCTCGCGCGGGTCCAGGGGGCGTCCGGCGGCCCGGTACGCCACGGCCGAATGGCGCGCGATGACGGTGAAATCCCGGATCCGGGAGAGGGTCGCGGTGATCTCCTCCACCGCGCCGTCGGCGAGGGTGGAGGCGGCAGGATCCCCGGACAGGTTCTCGAAGGGCAGGACGACGATCGAGGGCAGGTCCTCCTCGCCGTCCTCCGCCCCGGCGATGTCGCGGTTCACGGCGGCGGCGCTCTCGATATCGCCGCCGGAAGGACGCCAGACCCAGATTTCCATCGGGCCGCCCATGTCCTTCAGGGTCTTCATTTCCTGGACGAACGGTGCCGACAGCGCCTTGCCGAGCTGCCAGCGCACGGAATGGGTGATGGCGATGCCTCCCGGCGGCGCGGCCTGCTGCAGGCGGACGACGAAGGCGACGGCCGCCCCGAACCTGTCCTCGCCTTCGACGAAGACATCCGCGAGCGCGATGCCGGCCCGCACCTGCATGGGCCGCCTGGGCTTCTGCGCGTTGCGGATCACCATGGCCTTCTGGAAGTCTACCGTCCAGCACACGGCATCCTCGATGTTCGAGAACTCGATCAGCACGCCGTCGCCCATGGTCTTGAAGACATGGCCGTGCCGGGCCCGCAGTGGCGCGCCCAGCAGATCCCGGCGGATCGCGGCGAGAGCCGCGAGGGTGCCGCGCTCGTCCTCTTGGACCAGGCGCGTGAAGCCGGCCACATCGAGCGACACGATCACGGTCAGCCGACGCTGGGGATGCATTGCAGAACCCTCCGGCAGCTCAACCAGCTTGGCGCCTGCTCGCCGATCCCGCAACGCCGTAGGTCCGGCGCGGCGCTGCAGTGCACTCATCCTTTCGGCGTAGCCCCGGCATGCCCCTTGGGGCGGGCAGGGCGACGGCCGCTACATGTGCCAGCCGTGCTTCGGCTCGGCCGTCAGAGGGTCGTAGTGCTGGTCGACCAGGTCGATCAGCGCGCCGACGGTGAAGACCGAGGCCAGGTCGTCGCGCGGGATGTCCGCGCCCAGTGCCTGCTCGATGTCCCAGGCCAATCGGGTGACGTCGGCCGGGGCGAGGCCGAGATCCTCCAGCAGCCGGTCGTCCGATGCGATGGAGCGGGCCGCCGGCGTCGCAGCGCGCAGCACCCGCAACACCTCGGCCTCCACCCGGTCGCGGCCGCTCACGGCAGCGGCTCCAGCGACCCGAGCAGGGTCGGCAGCAGCTCGGACACCGTGGGATGGATCGGCATCGACCGCTGCATCACGTCGTAGGGCGCCTTGGCGTACATCAGGTCCAGCAGGCCGTGCACCACCTCGTCGCCGCCGGTGCCGAGGATGGCGGCGCCGAGGATCTGCCGGGTGCCGGCGTCGACCACCACCTTCATGAAGCCTTCGGTCTCGCCCTTCTCGACGGCGCGGCCGACCCGGGTCATCGGCCGCTTGGCCACCAGCAGGCGGCGGCCGGAGCGGCGCGCCCCCGCCTCGGTCATGCCGGCGCGGCCCAGCGGCGGGTCGGTGTAGAGGGCGTAGGCCGTGATCCGGTCGCTGACCCGGCGGGTGTCGCCATCTAGCAGGTTGGCGGCGACGATCTCGAAGTCGTTATAGGCGGTGTGGGTGAAGGCGCCGCGGCCGTTGCAGTCGCCCAGCGCCCAGATGCTGGGCACGCTGGTCTGCAGCGCGTCATCGACGGTGATGTAGCCCCGCTCGTCGGTGGCCACGCCAGCCGCCTCCAGCCCCAGGTCGTGGGTGTTCGGCTGCCGGCCGACCGCCAGCAGCAGGTGCGACCCCCGGACCACCGGAGCACCGGCGGTGCAGTCGACCGTCACCGCCACGCCGTCGCCGTCCGGCGCCACGCTCAGGCATTTGGCGTTGGTGCGGAGGACGATGCCCTCCTTCTCCAGGAAGTCGGCGACGGCGTCGGAGACGTCCTCGTCCTCCCGCCCGATCAGCCGCAGGCCCTGCTCGATGATGGTGACCCGGCTGCCGAAGCGGCGGAACATCTGGCCGAATTCGAGGCCGATATAGGAGCCGCCAACGATCACCAGATGCTCCGGCAGCGTGTCCAGATCCATCATGGTGCTGTTGGTCAGGAACGGCACGTCGCGGATCCCCGGCATTGGCGGCACCGCGGCCCGGCCGCCGACATTCAGGAAGATCCGCTCCGCGGTCAGGGTCTCGTCGCCGACCTGCACGGTCTTCGGCCCGGTCAGCCGGGCATGGCCCTGGATCACGGTGCCGTTCTCCAGGCCGCGCATCCAGCCCTCGACGCCGATGCGGGACTGGCCGGAGACGCCGTCCTTGCGCGCCTTGACCTGCTTCATGTCGACCGTGGCCGGGCCGGGCAGCACCACGCCGAATTCGGCCGCGCGCTGCGCCATGCGGGCGGCATAGGCGCTGGCGACCATGGTCTTGGTCGGGATGCAGCCGGTGTTGACGCAGGTGCCGCCGAAGCGCGCCCGCTCGATCACCGCGACGCGCTGGCCGGCGCGGCTCAGCCGGTCCGCCAGCGCCGGTCCGGCTTGGCCCGTGCCGATGATGATGGCGTCATAGCTGGTCATCGCCGCCTCCCTGTCTGCCGGGAGAGAGGATAACGCATCCGGGCCGGCGGAGACGGGATCTCTCGCACCGTCCGCCGATATTGAATTTTTATGACGATCCGTGGCGTTTCGCTATGATGTAGAGGCCCAAGAGCGAAGGAGGCATGCCATGGCCAAGGGTCAAATGCGCAAGCCGAAGGAAGCCAAGAAGCCGAAGAAGGACGCCGCCCTGAAGAAGGGCGCCGCGACCTCGGCTTCGGCGCTGAAGAAGGCCTGACATCCGGCGCCGGCCGGGTCTCTCAGGGATCCGGCCGGCACGGGCTTCGCTCAACCTCCTAGAAACCGCTCCAGCAGCCGCCGTGCCGCGGCGGTCGGCAACAGGCGGCCGGCGGCGACCTCGGCCTCCAGGCCGGGCAGGGCGGCGGCCACGGCGGGATGGCCGCGCAGCGCGTCCAGGAGGCCGTCGCCGAGTTCGCGCCACAGCCAGGACCGGGCCTGCTCGGCGCGGCGCTCGGCCAGGGCTTTGCCCATCCGCGCGCGGAACTGCCCGATCGTGTCCCAGACCGCATCGATGCCGCGGTTTTCCAGCGCCGAGCATTGCAGCACCGGTGGGGTCCAGCCGCCGCTGCCGCGCAGCAGCGCCAGGGCGTGGCGGTACTCGGCGGCGGCGTGGTTGGCGGCGCCCTTCTGGTCGCCATCGGCCTTGTTCACCACCAGGATGTCGGCGACCTCGACGATGCCGCGCTTGATGCCCTGCAGCTCGTCGCCGGCGCCGGGCAGCAGCAGCAGCAGGAACACGTCGACCATCTGCGCCACCGCGGTCTCGGACTGGCCGACGCCGACGGTCTCGACGATCACCACGTCATAGCCGGCGGCCTCGCACAGCAGCAGGGTCTCGCGGGTGCGCCGCGCCACCCCGCCCAGCGTGCTGCCGGCCGGGGAGGGGCGGATGAAGGCGGCCGGGTCGCGGGTCAGCAGCTCCATCCGCGTCTTGTCGCCGAGGATCGAGCCGCCGGAGCGCTGCGAGGACGGGTCGACCGCCAGCACGGCGACGCGGTGGCTCCGGCCGGTCAGATGCAGGCCGAACGCCTCGATGAAGGTCGACTTACCGACGCCGGGCGGGCCGGAGATGCCGATGCGGACGGAGCCGCCGGCGGCTGGGGCCAGCGCCTCCAACAGCGCCTCGGCTTTCTCGCGGTGGTCGGCGCGGCGGGATTCGACCAGGGTGATGGCGCGGGCCAGGGCGCGGCGGTCGCCGTCCCGGATCTGCGTCGCCATGGCCTCGATCGTCTCCGCCGTCACCCGCCGGACCTCTGTGCCGATTCTGCCCGGGAAGGCTAGGCGATTTGGCCGGGCGTGCCTATTCGGAGGATGGCGAGGCATCGTCCAGGGCGCCGGCCAAGCGCAGCGTCAGCCAGAAGGCCAGGGCCCCGGAGGCGCCAAGGGTTCCGAACAGACCCACAAGGTCGAGGTGATCCGGCCAAACGCCGACAGGCGCGATGAGCACGGCAACCGGGATCGCGCCGATCAGGAATCCCGTTGCGACGGCGAGGCCGGGCCTCTGCCAGCGCTTGGCCCGGTAGAGGAGTGCGATCGGCAGGCCGAGGACAAGCCCATGGGCAAGCGCGACGGTGAATGCGAAGAGCCACAGTCTCGCGAGTTCCGGGCCGCGTGCTATCATCGTGATCACGCTGGCAGGCACCAATGCGCTGAGAAGACTAGCCGCGATCCAGGCAAACGGCATGGCGTTCTCCAGCCTTCAGATCAGCCCGCAGCTGGCTGCGGCCCCACCCGCAGCAGCCCCGGCCGCGGCGGCAGGTCAGCGGGCTGCTTTAGGTCGCGGACCAGGCCGAGCCGCTCCAGCCCGCGCAGCAGCCACCAGCCGGGATCGGCCTGGCCGGGCTCGACGCCCAGACGGGCCGAATCCGGGAAGGCGTGGTGGTTGCCGTGCCAGGACTCGCCGAAGGTGACCAGGCTGCACCAGCGGATGTTGTAGCCCTGCACTGCCACGCCCTCGATCCGCCACCCCTGGTCGCCGCGCCGATGGGCGAAGTGCCCGACCAGCCAGTGCCCGGTCAGCGACACCGCCACCCGCATCGGCACGCCCCAGACCAGCCAGGGCAGGCCGCCGACGCTCCAGAACAGCAGGGCCCAGGGCAGCTGCTGCAGCATCCAGCTGCGCTCCAGGAACCGGTAGAAGCGGTCGTTCAGCACCCGGTTCTCCGGGGCGAAGTGGGGCGGGCGGTCGAGCACCAGCCGGCAATGCATCTGCCACCAGGCGTCGCGCAGCAGCCCGGCGCGATGGGCGTGCAGGTCATGGCATTCCGTCTGGCGCTGCGCCCAGTCGCGGGTGTCGTGCAGCCGCATCATGCCGATCGGCCCGGCCATGCCGACCAGGGTGCCGAGATAGACCAGCAGATGCTCGAGCCACAGCGGCGCCGAGAAGCTGCGATGGATCAGCAGCCGGTGCATGCCGACGGAATGGCCGGCGCAGATGGTCACGGCGGTGGTGGCGACGAACAGCGCCACGGCGCTCCAGCTGGTGGCGAAGGGGGCGAGGCCGAGCGCTGCCACGGTCATGCCGCCGGTCCACAGCGACCGGGCCGGCGCCCATTCCACCCGGCCCCGCACGGCGCTGGTGTCGGGGTCGGCGATCATCCGCGCGGTGGAGAGGCAGGGCATCGGATCCTCCGTCAGGGTTGCGCCGCGCGGCGAGGTTCAGTATTTAGGTATTTACCTAACTATGAGGTAGCGATATCTGTCAATGGTTAGTTAACTACCTAAATGATGGCGCCGCCGTGGCGGCAGGATGGACCATGCAGCGTGTCTTCGAAGCCCTGGCCTCGGCCCCCCGGCGCAAGATCCTCGCCTATCTCAACGAAGGCGAACTCACCGCC
>NZ_JBCNNF010000230.1:0-11077 GCF_039594555.1 Inquilinus sp. | reverse complement strand
TCGACCGGCACCTCGCTCAGCCGCTGGCCGGGCTTCAGGCCCATATAGTCCAGGCTGCGGCGCCAGGCGCTGGCCTTGTTGGCGTCCGGCGCGGCGTCGGGGTCCGGCACCACGCCGGTGATCGGCGCCACGTCCTCCGGGCTAGTGCCCCAGGTGACCATCGGCACGATGTCCTTGGCCTTCAGCACCACCTCGCGGTCGTAGCGGGCGCCCTCATCCGACGGCAGGGTGCGCCAGTACTCGACCGCCTGATCCCAGGCCTCGCCCTTCGGCGCCAGCGGCCGGCCCTTCACATAGGCGAAGGTGGTCTCGTCCGGCGCGATCAGCCCGGCGCGGGCGCCGGCCTCGATCGACATGTTGCAGACCGTCATCCGGCCTTCCATCGACAAGGCGCGGATGGCGTCGCCGGCATATTCGATGACATGGCCGGTGCCGCCGGCGGTGCCGATGGTGCCGATGATCGCCAGGATCATGTCCTTCGCGGTCACGCCCAGCGGCAGGTCGCCCTCGACCGTGATGCGCATGTTCTTGGCCGGTTTCTGCAGCAGCGTCTGGGTGGCCAGCACATGCTCCACCTCGCTGGTGCCGATGCCGAAGGCCAGCGCGCCGAAGGCGCCGTGGGTCGAGGTGTGGCTGTCGCCGCAGACGATGGTGGTGCCCGGCAGGGTGAAGCCCTGCTCCGGCCCGATGATGTGGACCACGCCCTGGCGGATGTCGTTCATGGTGAAGATCGGCACGCCGAAATCGGCGGCGTTCTTCTCCAGCGTCTCGACCTGGATCCGGCTCTCCTCGTCGGCGATGCCGCCGGCGCGGTCGCTGGTCGGGACGTTGTGGTCCGGCACGGCCAGGGTGGCCTGCGGCTGCCGCACCTTGCGGCCGGCCATGCGCAGCCCCTCGAAGGCCTGCGGGCTGGTCACCTCATGCACGAGGTGGCGGTCGATATAGAGGATGCACGTGCCGTCATCCTGGCGGTGGACGACATGGCTGTCCCAGATCTTGTCGAACAGTGTCCGCGGCGCGCTCATCTCTCACATCTCCGTCCGTCCGGCTCGTTCGCCGGTGGCCCTTTCGGCCGACGCTGGACCATAGCCGAGGGCAAACCGAGGCAAAAGCTGGAATAATTTCAAAGTTGTCACCCTCCCCGCGGTGCAAATCGGGACGATGGACAGGATTCCGGTCCGGCCGCATCCTCGGGAGAGAAGCAACAACACAAGATATGGGAGTGCCCATGACCATCCGCAGCGCCGCCTCCGTCGTCGCCCTCGGCCTGGCTGTCGTCCTGGGGGCAGGCCCGGCGTCCGCCGCCGGCGGCATCAAGGGCTTCTGGCGCACCGGGGACGGCCGGTCGGTGATCGAGATCCTGGACTGCAACACCGGCATCTGCGGCCGCATCGCCGGCCTGCCGCCGGATGCCCCGGCCACCGACGTGAACAACCCGGACGAGGGCAAGCGCAGCAAGCCGCTGTGCAAGCTGATCATGCTGCACAGCTTCACCCAGGTCTCCGACACGGAGTGGGAGGACGGCACGATCTACGACCCGAAGAGCGGCAAGACCTACGACGCCAAGATGCACCTGACCGGGCCGGACACGCTGGATCTGCGCGGCTATGTCGGCATCAGCCTGCTGGGCCGCACCGACACCTGGACGCGTCAGCAGCCGGGCAGCTTCAAGGCTTGCTGAGGATTTGAACCGGCGCTTTTGCGTTGACTCTCCCGCGAGCGAGACCTCCGTCCCTCGCCGTCATTGCGAGGAGGCGAAGCCGACGAAGCAATCCAGGGGCCACGCCAAACGGCCCCCGGATTGCTTCGCTGCGCTCGCAATGACGGTGTTTGGAGCTCCGAAGGGCTCTCGCCTTTAAATCGTCCTTCGCGCCGCCGCCACCGCCGCCAGCCACTCCGCGGTGTCGTCGACGGCGATGTCGATATGGCCGTCGCCGGGCAAAGGCTGGCCCCAGTCGGACGGGGTGCGCACCCACACCGTGGTCATGCCCAGCCTGTGCGCCGGCAGCAGGTTGCGGGCCATGTCCTCGACCATCACGGTCGAGGCCGGCACCAGGCCGTAGCGGTCCAGCATCGTCCGGTACGGGCCGGGATCGGGCTTCGGCACATAGTCGGCGGCGACGATGTCGAAGATGCCGTCGAACTGCGCCACGACGCCGAGCCGCGTCAGCACCCGCTCGGCATGGCGGACCGAGCCGTTGGTGAACACGATCTTGCGGCCCGGCAGGTCGCCCAGCGCCGCCGCCAGCGCCGGGCTGGGCCCGATCGCCGAGATATCGATGTCGTGGACATATTCCAGGAACGGGCCGGGGTCGATCTCGCGCTCCCGCATCAGCCCGTTCAGCGTGGTGCCGTAGTCTCGGAACAGCCGCTTCTGCAGCGCCCGCGCCTCGTCCGGCGGCAGATCGAAATGCTCGCGGATATACTCGCCCATGCGCCGGTCGATCTGCGCGAACAGGTTGGTGCGGGCGGGGTACAGGGTGTTGTCGAGGTCGAAGACCCAGTGCTCGACATGCCGCAGCGGATCGGTCGGCGGCATGGTCATTCGGCCGGCTTGGTCTGGTGCCGCATCAGCACCGGCATCTGCGCCATGGCGAAGACCAGGGTCAGAGGCAGGATGCCGAACAGCTTGAAGCCGGCCCAGAACTCGGTCGAGAAGCCGCGCCACACCACCTCGTTGATCACCGCCAGCACGACGAAGAACACGGCCCAGCGCCAGGTCAGGATGCGCCAGCCCTGCTCCGTCAGCTCGAACACCGTGCCCATCATCAGCTTCAGGAAGTTGCGGCCGGTGGCCAGCCCGGTGAACAGGATCGCCGCGAACAGCAGGTTCACCACCGTCGGCTTCAGCTTGATGAACAGGTCGTTGTCCAGCCACAGCGTCAGCCCGCCGAAGATCAGCACGAAGACGCAGCCGACCATGGGCATGATCGGCCAGCGCTTCTCCAGCCGCACCGACAGCACCACGGCCACCACGGTCGCCACCATGAACACGGCCGTGGCCGGCATGATGCCCGCGGTCTGGTTGGCGATGAAAAACAGCAGCAGCGGCCCCGCCTCCAGCGCCAGGCGCAGGAACGGGCCCTTCTCGGGCTTGGCGACGGCCTGCGTGTCGGCCCGCGGCTGGGTCTGGTCGGTCATGGCCGCACCCTAGACCAAGCGCCGTTTGCTGGAAACCGCGATCGGCAGGATCGAATGCCGCGCCCGCCCTCGGCCAGGCCCATGCCGGGCGACGATGGCTGCACTGCCCATAGCGCTCTTGTACGACAAGTGCCGGAGGCGAAGGTTAGGGGGCTCGGGGCGCTTCGCCGCCGCCGACCCCTTTCCCTCGGCCACCGCCTTCGGAACGCCGCACCATGTCCGCACACAGTCCGGCGGTCGCCGCCCCGGCGCCGCTCGACCACGCCACCGTCCGGTCGATCATCATCGGCATCATGCTGGCCATGCTGCTGGCCGCGCTGGACCAGACCATCGTCGCCACCGCGCTGCCGACCATCGGGCAGGAGCTGGGCGACGTCGAGCACCTGTCCTGGGTGGTCAGCGCCTATCTCCTGGCCTCGACCGCGGTGACCCCGCTCTACGGCAAGTTCAGCGATATCCACGGCCGAAGGGTGACGCTGCTGGTCAGCATCACCGTGTTCATCGTCGGCTCGGTGGTCTGCGCCCTGGCGCCGACCATGCTGGCGCTGATCCTGGCCCGGGCGCTGCAGGGCCTCGGCGGCGGCGGGCTGATCTCGCTGGCCCAGACCATCATCGCCGATGTGGTCTCGCCGAAGGAGCGCGGGCGCTACCAGGGTTATATCGCCAGCGTCTTCGTCACCTCCAGCGTGGTCGGGCCGGTGCTGGGCGGGCTGTTCGCCGACCACCTGCACTGGTCGGTGATCTTCTGGATCAACCTGCCGCTGGGCCTCGGCGCCTTCTGGATGGTGTGGGGTGCGCTGCGCCGCCTGCCGCGGCACGAGCGGCGGCACAAGCTCGACGTGCTCGGCGCCGTGCTGATGGTCGGCGCCACCGTGGCCGCGATGCTGGCGCTGACCTGGGGCGGCACCCGCTATGCGTGGGGGTCGTCGGAGATCCTCGGCCTGTTCGCCGTCTCGCTGGTGTTCTGGGTGCTGTTCGCCGTGCGCCTGCTGAAGGCGGACGAGCCGCTGATCCCGCTGGCGGTGATGGTCAATCCGGTGGTCGGCACCGGCACCGCCGCCGCCTTCTGTGTCATGGGCACCTTCATCGGCCTGTCGATCTACGTCCCGGTCTATCTTGAGGGCATCCTCGGCCTCTCGGCCAGCAATGCCGGCCTGGCGCTGATGCCGCTGATGGCCGGCACCGTGACCGGCGCCAACATCGCCGGCCGCTTCATGGCGCGGATGACCCATTACAAGCGCACGCCGCTGGTCGGGCTGGTGATCGCCGCGGCCGCGCTGGTGCTGCTGGCGCTGGACCCCGCCGGCCGGCCGATGTGGCTGGTCGAGGTGCTGCTGGCCGCGATCGGCCTGGGCCTCGGCACCGTGCTGCCGGTCACCACCATCTCGATCCAGAACGCGGTGGCGATGCACCAGCTGGGCACCGCCACCGGCTGCATGAACTTCTTCCGCTCGCTGGGCAGCGCCATCGTCGTCGCCGGCTTCGGCGCCATCGTGCTGGGCGCCATCGGCGGCGGCGGGCCGGGCCGCTCGGCGGAAAACCTCGGCGACCTGACCCCGGCGATGCGCGAGGGGCTGGTCGGCGCCTTCCACTGGTTGTTCCTGGCCGCGGCGGTGGGCCTGGCCCTCGGCTTCGTCTGGCTGCTGCTGATGGAGGAGCGGCCGCTGCGCAGCGGCGCCGCCGCTCATGCCAAGGAAGCCCTGGTGGAGTAGCGGCACGGCCATGCCTTTCCGTCATCCCGGGCGCGGCGCAGCACGAAGTGATGCGCTGCAGACCCGGGATCTCTCGCAGGACGGTGCGGGATCCCGTGTCTGCGCAGCGGCACTGCGCGCCGCAGCGCGCACGGGATGACGGAGGCTCACCATGATGAGGTAAGCGCTCAGCCTTCTCGATCGTCTCAGATCCGGAAGCGTTCGTGCTTCCCTGCCGGGTCCCGCACGTTTAGGGTCCCGGCCTCCAGACCGACCGACGGTCCGCATCCCGGCGCCGCCTTTTCCCGGGCGCCGGGATGCACTTTCCTTCTCTCGCCGCCGCTACCCCTTCACCGCGCCGGCGGTGAGGCCGGAGACGATGCGGCGCTGGAAGATCATCACCAGCACGATCAGCGGCACGGTCACCACCACCGACGCCGCCATGATGTTGCCCCAGGGGATGTCGAACTGGGTGGCGCCGGAGATCAGGGCGATCGCCACCGGCACGGTCCGCACCTCGTTGGTCAGGGTGAAGGTCAGGGCGAACAGGAACTCGTTCCAGGCGGCGATGAAGGCCAGCAGGCCGGTGGTCGCCAGCGCCGGGCCCAGCAGCGGCAGGAACACCTTCACCAGGATCTGCAGCGGCGAGGCGCCGTCGACGATTGCCGCCTCCTCCAGCTCGCGCGGCAGCTCGCGGATGAAGGTGGTCAGCACCCAGACCGAGAAGGGCAGGGTGAAGATCATGTAGCTGACGATCAGCGAGCCGAGCTGGTTGTAGAGGCCGGCCCAGCGCACCAGCTCGAACAGCCCGGTCAGCACCGCCACCTGCGGGAACATCGACACGCCGAGCGTGATCATCAGCACCGTGCTGCGGCCGCGGAACCGCACCCGGCCCAGCGCATAGGCTGCGCTGATCGACAGCGCCAGGCACACCAGCACGGTCGACCCGGCCACGATGAGCGAGTTAACGATATTGGTCAGGAAGGGCTGCTCGCGGAACACGCTGGCGTAGTTGTCGAGCGTGGGCGAGGGCGGGATCAGCTCGGTGCCGAACAGCTGCTGGCCGCTCTTCAGCGAGGAGATCACGGCCCAGTAGAACGGGAACACCGTGTACAGGATGATCGCGGCGACCAGCAGGTAGAAGAAGGTGCGGCCGATCGCGCGGCGGTTGGCTTTGGACATGGCCATGATGCGCCTCCCCCCTATTTGTCGAACCGCACGCGGCCCGCCACCATCCACAGGGCGGCGATCACGGCGATGATGACGAAGAGCAGGGTCGAGGCGGCGGAGCCGAAGCCGACATTGCCGAAATCGATGCTCTGCTGCCGGGCGAAGACCGACATGCTCATCGTGTTGATGCTGTTCGAGGTCAGCACGTAGATCAGGTCGAACACCCGCAGCGAATCCAGCGCCCGGAACAGGATCGCCACCATCAGCGCCGGCCAGATCAGCGGCAGGGTGATGCGGGTGAAGACGCGCCAGGGCCGGATGCCGTCCACCTTCGCCGCCTCATACACCTCGTTCGGCAGCATCTGCAGCGCCGCCAGGATCAGCAGCGTCATGAAGGGCGTGGTTTTCCAGACGTCGACCGCGATCACCGATGCCATCGACAGGCCGGGATCGGCGGTCCAGGCGATGCGGTGGGTGATCACGCCCAGCGACAGCAGCAGCTCGTTCACCACGCCGTACTGGTCGTTCAGCATCCAGCCCCACATCTTGGCCGAGACGATGGTGGGGATGGCCCAGGGGATCAGCACCGCGGCCCGAAGCAGCCCGCGTCCCGGCAGATGCGCGTTCAGCGTCATGGCGACGATCAGGCCGAGGATGGTCTCGATCGTCACCGAGATCACGGTGAACAGGATGGTGTTCCAGGCCGACCGCCACCACACCGGGTCGACCAGCAGCCCCTGCCACGAGAAGATGCCGCTGGTGTCGACGTCGTAATCGACCGGCTTGTTCTCGTCGATGTCCCAGAACTTGCCCTCCTCCGGCTTCCACACCAGGTTGGTGCCCTTGGGGTCGTAGAAGACGTAGTAGCCGCCCAGCTTGTCGTCCCAATCGGCGCGGTTCGGGCCGTAGAACAGGTAGTTGTCGAAACCGACCAGGCGGGTCGGCCGCTCGGCCTTCAGGGTCGCGTCGGTGAAGCTCAGCGCGATGGTCCGCACCAGCGGCCAGCCGGCGACCAGCGCCAGCACCAGCAGCATCGGGATCAGGAACATCCAGGCGGCGCGGATGCGCTGCCGGCTGAGCCGGGAGACGGCCGGCTTCGCAGCACGGGTGGCAGGAGCCGGGGTCGAGGTGGCGACGGTCATGGGATCCTCCCCGATTGTGTGGGCAGAGGCGCTCGATCAATGGCGGGGCCGGAGCCACCCCCTCACCCGGAACCGCTGCGCGGTTCCGACCTCTCCCCGAGGAGAGGTGAACCTTCCCTCTCCTGGGGGAGAGGGAGGGGTCCGGCCGCAGGCCGGGAGGGTGAGGGGGAGAGCCGGCCCGGCTCCTTACCAGCGGCCGCCGCGGCTCAGCCGGTTCAGGTCCTTCTGCAGCTGCGCCAGGTTGGCGGCGCCGTCGCCCTGCTTCGACAGGGTGTTGTGGGCCGCGTTCCAGAACAGGGTCGAGACCTCGTTGTAGCGCTCGCCGGTGATCGCCGAGGGCCGGGGCACCGCGCTCTCGAACGCCGCCTTCAGGTCGGCGAAGAAGGGCTGCGCCTTCAGCACGTCGGGGTCCTCGTACAGCGCCGGGATCGTGGTCTGGAAGGTGGCGTCGATGGCGCGGCGCTTCTGCTCCTCCTTGCCGGTCAGGTACATGACGAGGTCGGCGGCCTCCTTCGGATGGGCGGAGTATTTCGACACCGCCAGGTTCCAGCCGCCCAGCGTCGCGGCGTGGCGGGCGCCCTCGCCGTCGCCCTTCGGCAGGGCCGCGATGCCGACCTTGTCCTTGACCGGGCTGTCGCCGGAATTGACCAGCGAATAGGCATAGGGCCAGTTGCGCATGAAGGCGGCGTTGCCGGACTGGAACACGCCGCGCGCATCCTCCTCCATGTAGTTCAGCACGCCGTCGGGCGCGATGGTGCCGACCCAGGCGGCGGCGGTGTCCAGCGCCTTGGCCGCCTGCGGGTTGTTGACCGTGATCTTGCCGTCCGGCCCGACGATCGAGCCGCCGCCGAAGCTGACGACCCATTCCAGGGCGTTGCAGCTCAGCCCCTCATAGGCCCGGCCCTGGAAGACGAAGCCGAAGAAGCGGTCGTTGCCGGCCTTGCGCTCGCCCTCCTGGATGGTCCTGGCGGCCTCGGTCATCTCGGCCCAGGTCTCCGGCACCTTGAGCTTGTATTTCTCCAGCAGGTCCTTGCGGTAGTACAGCAGCCCGGCATCGGTGAACCAGGGCAGGGCCAGCAGGTGGCCGTCGCGGGTCAGCCCCTGGATGATGCTGGGGAAATGCTGGTCGATCGTCGCCTGGTCGACATAGGGCTTCAGGTCGATGAAGTGGCTGCCCAGGATGCCGGGCCAGACCACGTCGACCTGGAACACGTCGACGTCGGCCGATTTGGCGGTGAGGATCTGCTGGTACAGCGCCAGCTGGTCGGAGGTGGATTGCGGCGCGGCAACGACGTCGACCGTGTTGCCGGTCTTCGCCGCCCAGGCCTTGGCGCCCTGCTGGCACTGCGCCTGCTCGGCCCCGGCCGAGCCGCAGGAGATGGTGACCTTGACCCCTTCCGCCTGCGCGGCGGCGCCGGCCAGGACCAGGGCGAGGCTGAGGGGAAGGATTGCGCTCCTCGACATGTCTCCTCCGTCTGCTTTTGGCAGCGGGGGAAGACCGGCGCGCCCCCCGCGTGCTCGTCTTGGGCCAAGGGTGACTCGCCGCGCCGGTTGTGGCGAGTCCAAATGAACAAAGTCTCAGGCGGCGTTCTGTTCCGCCTGAATCGCCTGGGCGGCCAATGCGCCGAAGAAGGCGGCATAGGGCGGCAGCGCCACCCGGCCGCCATCCAGCCGGGCGCCCAGCCCCGGCGCGTCGGTCGGGGCGATCTGCGTCGGCGGGGCAGTCCAGATCCGGGTCTCGCCGGTCAGGTTGAAGACGCAGAGGATGCGCTCATCCTCCAGCACCCGCTCGAAGGCCAGCACCCCGTCGGCGGTGTCGAGGAAGCGCAGCGACCCGGTGGCGAAGGCCGGGTGGTTGCGGCGCCAGCGCAGGAACTGGCGGGTGAAGGCCAGGGTCGACTCCGGGTCGCCGGCTTGCACGTCCACGGCCAGGCGGCGATGCGCCTCCGGGATCGGCAGCCACGGCTCGGCGCCGGAGAAGCCGGCCTGGGGTGCCTCGGCCTGCCACGGCATCGGGGTGCGGCAGCCGTCGCGGCCCTTGAACTCCGGCCAGAAGGTAATGCCGTAGGGGTCCTGCAGCTTGTCATACGGGACGTCGGCCTCGGGCAGGCCCAGCTCTTCGCCCTGGTACAGGAAGGCGGTGCCGCGCAGCGAGGTCAGCAGCGCCACCAGCAGGCGCGGCAGCCGCGGGTCGGCCTCGGCTCCGCCCCAGCGCGACGCCACCCGCCGGACATCGTGGTTGGAGAAGGCCCAGGACGGCCAGCCATCGGTGGTCGCCGCCTCGAAGGCGGTCAGCGCCGTGGCGATATGCGCCGCGCTGTAGGTGTCGTTCAGCAGGCTGAAATTATAGGCGGTGTGCAGCAGGTCGGCCTGGACGTATTCGGCGGTGCGGCCGATCGGGTCGTCGTCGCCGATCTCGGCCACCGCCATCCGGTCCGGATAGCGGTTCATCAGCTCGCGCATCCGGCGCAGGAACAGCAGGTTCTCCGGCTGCGACTTGTCGTACAGGTGCAGCTGCATGTAGTAGGGGTTGTCTGCCCGGTCGTCGCCGGTCGGCGCCCGGTCGGCCGGCTTGCCCGGATTGTCGCGCAGCAGCCGGTCGTGCATGTAGAAATTCGCGGTGTCCAGGCGGAAGCCGTCGGCGCCGCGCTGCAGCCAGAACTCCAGCACATCCAGCACCGCCTGCTGCACCTCGGGGTTGTGCAGGTTCAGGTCCGGCTGCTGGGTCAGGAAGTTGTGCATGTAGTACTGGCGCCGGCGGGTGTCCCACTGCCAGGCCGAGCCGCCGAAGATCGACAGCCAGTTGTTCGGCGGGTTGCCGTCCGGCTTGGCGTTGGCCCAGACGAACCAGTCGGCCTTCGGGTTGTCGCGGCTCGACCGGCTCTCGGTGAACCAGGGGTGCTGGTCGGAGGTGTGGCTGATCACCTGGTCGATGATGACCTTGAGGTTGAGCGCATGCGCCTTATCGATCAGCCGGTCGAAATCGGCCAGCGTGCCGAACATCGGGTCGACGTCGCGGTAATCCGACACGTCGTAGCCGAAATCCTTCATCGGCGACTTGAAGAAGGGCGAAATCCAGATCCCGTCGACGCCGAGATCGGCGATGTGGTCCAGCTTTTCGGTGATGCCGGCCAGGTCGCCGACGCCGTCGCCATTGGTGTCCAGGAAGCTGCGCGGATAGATCTGGTACATCACCGCGCCGCGCCACCATTCGCGCATTCATCCCCTCCGCATGTCCCCCTGCATCCGCGCGTCAGCGAGACTCCGCGCGCGCCGTCCCGCCCCCTGGCCAGGATCATCTGAATGCATTCAGTTTTTACAGTAACAGACGCTTTCTTGATCGATCAAGAGGGAGTCTCTAGGCTGCCCGCATGAGCGACGGATCGGAGAAGCGGCGGGGCACGCTGCTGGACATCGCGGCGGCGGTCGGTGTCTCGCGCACCACGGTGTCGAACGCCTTCAACCGGCCGGACCAGTTGTCGGCCGAGCTGCGCGACCGGATCATGGCGGCGGCCCGGGCGATGGGCGTGCACGGGCCGAACCCGGCGGCGCGGATGCTGCGCACCGGCAAGGCCGAGGCGATCGGCCTGCTGTTCCACGAGACGCTGCCCTTCGCCTTCGACGACCCGGCGGCGGTGGGCATGCTGCGCGGCATCGCCAGCGCCTGCGAGAAGGCGCGGTCCGGCCTCCTGATCCTGCCGGCGGTGAAAAGCCCGGCCAGCCGCAGCGCCATCCACCGCGCCGCGGTCGACGGCTTCCTGGTCTACGGCTTCCTCAATGGGGCGGAGGCCTGGGCGCCGCTGTTGCGCCGCGGCCTGCCGGTGGTGGCGATCGACAACCAGGTGCCGGAGGGCGTGGCCTTCGTCGGCATCGACGACCGCGGCGCCGCCCGCAAGGTGGCGCAGCATGTGCTGGGCCTCGGCCATCGCCGGC
>NZ_JBCNNF010000023.1:0-31014 GCF_039594555.1 Inquilinus sp. | reverse complement strand
ACCAAGTCGAACAGCTTGAGCGCCATCACCAGCCGCAGCAGGAACACGGCGGCCAGCGTCGGCACCAGCAGCGGCAGGGTGATGTGGCGGAAGCGCTGCCAGGTTGTGGCGCCGTCCAGCCGGGCCGCCTCCATCACCTCCTCCGACAAGCCCTTGATCGCGGCGAAGCACAACAACGCGACGAAGGGCGTCCACTGCCAGGCATCCGCGACGACGATGGCGACGGCGGCCCAGGTGGAGGAGCCGAGGAAGCTCATCGGCGCGTCGGTCAGCCCGGCGGCGCGCAGCCAGCCGTTCAGCAGGCCGCCATCGGCGGCGAAGATCAGCTTCCAGGCGACGCCGACCATCACCGGCGGAGTCATCAGCGGCAGCAGCGCCAGGCTGGTCAGCACCCGTCCGGCCTTGACCAGCCGGTGGAACAAGAGGGCCAGCGCCAGGCCCAGCACCAGCTCCACCGCCGCCATCGGGAAGGCAAAGGCGGCGCTGCGCCACAGCGAGGCCAGGAATGCCGGGTCGCCCAGCACCCGCGCGAAGTTGGCGATGCCGGCCCAGTCGCGCAGCGGCTTGCCGAGCGTGCTCTTGCTGACGGACAGGGCGACCAGCGCCACCAGCGGGTACAGCGTGGTCAGCACCAGCATCGCCACCAGCGGCGCGGCCAGGGACCTGTTCCCCAGCCGCCACCGCCGGCGCCGCGCCGGCGCTTCCGCTCGGGCCGTGTCGATGCTCTCCGCCAGGGCCATCACGAACCGATGATCGAGGTCCACTGCTGGTGCGCGGCCGCGATCGCCTCCTCCGGCGCCTTCTGGTCGGCCAGCACCAGGGCCAGCTCATCGGCCAGCACCTGCATCAGCTGCGGCGATTCCGGGCCGTTCGGCCAGGGCAGGCCGTTCTCCAGCGCCCCGGCCAGCGCGGTCTGCACCTTCGGCGCGAAGGCCTTGTATTCCGGAGCGTTCAGCGTGGAGGTCCGGTCCGGGTCGATGCCGCTGCCAGTGGTCAGCAGCAGGCCGAGGCCAGTCTTGGCGCTGGTGGCGAACTTGATGAACTCCCAGGCATGGTCCTGCTTCTGGGAGCCCGAGGAGATGGCGAAGGCAAAGCCGGAGTTGAGCGCCAGGCGGCTGGTCTTGTTGGCGCCGCCGACCGGGATCCGCACCGCGTCCCATTTGTCGACGATCTTCGAGCCCTTCGGGTCCTGGGCATAGACGCCGAGGTCGCTCCAGAACTCGATCATCGCGACCTTGCCGGACAAGAAGGCCGGCAGGCCTTCCTCGAACCGCGTCTCCAGCGGCGTCGGCAGGGCCGAGGGCGCAGCGTCCTTCAGCGCCTTCGCCGCTTCGACCGCCGCGGATTCGTCCAGGGCGGAGGATCCGTCCTCCTTCAGGTAGCGGCCGCCGAAGCCGGCCAGGCGGTTGGTGTAGGACGCGCCGATGATGATCGGCGCCTTGCCGCCCAGCACCGCGGCGCCGTAGATGCCGTTGGTCTTCTCGGCCTCGGTGATCGCCTTCGACCGCTCCAGATACTCGTCCCAGGTGGTCGGTGCCGTCAGCCCGTGCCGGCCGAAGATCTCGGTGTTGTAGAACAGCAGGTGGCTGTCGCCGTCATAGGGCAGGCCCCAGCGCTTGCCGCCGGCCAGGGTGTAGGGGTCGTAGATCGAGCGCAGATAGTCGTCGGGCTGGATCTCGGCGCGGTCGCGCTCGATCCGGTCGGTGACATCGACGATGATGCCGTCATTCGCCAGCGCGCCGACGCCGGTGTACCAGTAGTCGATCACGTCGAAATTGTTGGTGCCGGATTGCACGTCCAGCGTCGCCTTGGCCTGCAGCTGGTCGTAGGGCACGGCGGTGACGTTGATCTTGCCGCCGGTCAGCTTCTCCCACGCCTCGGCCAGGTACCGCCCGGCCACGACATGCGGCTGGATGATCATCAGGTTCAGGCTCTGGCCGTCGAAGCGCTTCGCCTGGGCGAAGGCTCGGCCGAGCGGCGTGCCGGACAGGCCGAGCCCGAGGGCGCCGGCCGAGGCCCCGGCCATGAAGCGCCGGCGGCCGAATGGGACGGTGTGGTCGCGGAAGGTGGTCATGGCGGTGGATCCTGAAGGGATGCAGGCGGATGGGCCGGAGCCGCCCCTCACCCGAAATCGCTGCGCGATTTCGACCTCTCCCCGGGGGAGAGGTAAAGGATGGCGGCACTCGGTTCCCCTCTTCTCGGGGAGAGGGAGGGGCCCGTCGCGTCAGCGACGGGAGGGTGAGGGGGCAGGCGCCCCTCGGCCCGGTCAGCCGGCGTAGAGCGGAAAGCGGCGGGCGATGGTGTCGCCGGTGAACTTCGCGATCCAGCCGTCGCTGTTCTCGAACAGGCGGATGGCGGTGAAGCGCGGCGCCGGGCCCATGTCGAACCAATGGGTGGTGCCGGCGGGCACGCTGATCAGGTCGTCCTTGGTACAAACCACCTTGAACACCCGGCCGGCCTTGCGCAGGTAGAAGGCGCCGGAGCCCTCGACGAAGAACCGGACCTCGTCCTCGCTGTGGGTGTGCTCGTCCAGGAACTTCTCGCGGAAGGCCTCGCGCTGCGGGTGGTCCGGCTGCATCCGCACCACGTCGACCGATCTGTAACCGCATTCGGCCTTCAGCCGGTCGATCTCGGGCTTGTAGGCCGCGATCACGGCGTCCTGGTCGGCATCGGCGGCCAGCGGCGCGCTCGCCTCCCAGCGTTCGAACCGCACGCCGATGGCGTTCAGCTCGCGTGCGATCGCCGCACCGTCCTCGGTGTCCACCAGCAGCGCCGCGGGGTTGGTCTCGTCATAGACATAGAGCCGGGTCACGGCTGCAGCCTCCGTCGCTCGAACTCGAATCCCAGCAGGACCTCCAGCGCCTCGAGATGGCGCCGCGCCTCGGCCGCGGTGCGGCCCCAGGCATAGAGCCCGTGCCCGGCCAGGAGATAGCCCGGAACGGCAGGGGCGCCGCCCAGCCGCGCCAGCACCTGCGGGCCCAGCACGGCCATGTCCTGCGAATTGGCGAAGACCGGGATGTCGAGCGCGACCTCATGCGTCTTCACGCCTGCCAGCGCCTTCTGCAGCTCGAAGCCCTGGATCCGCACCGCGCCCTTCGGGGCGTCGGCCAGCGACAGCAGCGTCGCCGCCGGGCTGTGCACATGGAAGATCGCCGCGATCTCCGGGAACGCCCGGTAAAGATCGACATGCAGCGGCGCCTCGGCCGAGGCGCGCGGATGCGCCGGATCGGCCAGCGACACGCTGATGATATCGTCACGGGTCAGCCGGGCCTTGTCGGTGCCGGTGGCGGTGATGGCGATCTCATCGGCATCGATCCGGGCCGAGAAGTTGCCGCTGGTGGCCGGCACCCAGCCGCGGGCACCGGCGAAGGCAGCACCTTCGAGCACGGCCGCGACCGCCGCGTCCCGCGCAGCGGTGTCCTCGGGCAGCCGGGCCAGCGGAGAGATGGGCAGGATGTCGGAGGTCAGGGCCATCGTCGTGTCGAAGCTGTGCGATTGGAGACGCCTTGCTTTTACAAGGCGGACTGATTTCAAACGTCATACATTAAATCTAGTGTGTCAATAGAATCAAAATAACTAAAAAATAAAGTTATATTAATCTCGTGGCGCGAGCCAATCGCTGGCGATCCCGTTGCGCGGCATGGCCTGCAGAAGCCTCCGTGGTCCCGACCGCAGCCGCCTGACTGTCATCCTTCGTTGCGTCTGCAATCCGGCGTGGCTGCCAGCCATGCGCCTGATCTCCTCACTTCGCCAATTTGTCGACAGAAAGATCTTCGTGCTGAGATAAAATTGTTAACAATCATGTTGACATAGTTTCCGACGCGTCGCTATGGATGTCTGAAAATCAGACAGGGGGCATCGATGCGCGTCGGTCGCGGGCTTTTCGCAGGGGTGGTGTCGCTCGGGCTGCTGGCCGGCGCGGCGCAGGCCGAAACGCTGCGCTGGGCGGGGCAGCGGGACATCTTCTCGCTCGACCCATATTCCTACGGGTCGACGTCCAATCTCGCCTTCCTGAACCACATCTATGAAGGCCTAGTGCGATACACGCCCGAATTCGAGGTGGTGCCGGCACTGGCCACGGAATGGCACCTGATCGACGGCAAGGTGTGGCGGTTCACGCTGCGCCGGGGCGTCAAGTTCCACAACGGCGCCGACTTCACCGCGGATGACGTGATCGCCTCGATGAAGCGGGTCAGCGACCCGGCATCGCCGCTGCGCGGCAACATCCCGCTCTATGCCGGCGCGACCAAGGTCGACGACTACACGGTCGATATCGCGGTGTCGTCGCCATCGCCGCTGTTCCTGAACGACATGACGAACATCTTCATGTTCGACGCGCAGTGGCTGGCCGACAACGATAGCGAGAAGCCGACCGATGTCGGCGCCAAGGTCGAGGGTTACGCGACGTACCACACCAACGGCACCGGCCCGTTCAAGCTGGAAAGCCGGGTGCCGGACAGCAAGACGGTGCTGGTGGTCAACGACCAGTGGTGGGACGAGAAGAAGCACAACCTGGACCGGATCGAGTTCACGCCGATCGGCTCCGCGGCCACGCGGGTCGCGGCGCTGCTGTCGGGCGAGGTCGACTTGGTCGACGCCGCGCCCATCCAAGACCTGCCGCGGCTGGAGGCTGCCCCCGGCATCAAGGTCGACAAGCGGTCGGACCTGCGGACGATCTCGATCGCCTTCAACCGCCGGGACACGCTGGCGGATGGCCGGGCCAACCCGTTCAACGACATCCGGGTGCGCCAGGCCTTCGACCATGCCATCGACCGCAACCTGATCAACAAGAAGGTGATGCGCGGCCTGGCCCATCCCGCCGGGACCCTGGTGGCGCCGGAGATCCCGGGCTACAGCGCCGCGCTGGACGAGCCGGCCAGCTACGACCCGGAGCTGTCGCGCAAGCTGCTGGACGAGGCGGCGCAGACCGGTCTGGCCTTCACCTATCTCTGCATGAACGATGAGAGCATGAATGAGGAGGACGTCTGCGCCGGCATCGTCAACATGCTCAGCCGGGCGGGCTTCAGGCCCAGCCTCGACATCGGCCCGCGGGCCGCGCAGGCGCCGAAGCGTTCCAGCGGCCGGCCGGACGTGTACATGATCGGCTGGGCCAACGAGCCCACCCTCGACGCCTATTCGCTGCTGGTGCAGGTGCTGTCGACCCGCCAGGGCGCGGCCGGCGTCGCCAATTACGGCGGCTGGTCCTATCCGGAGCTCGACCGGATGGTCGGGCAGGCCGCGAACGAGCCCGACCGGGCGAAGCGCCTGGAGATCGAGACCGCCGCGCTGAAACTGGCCAAGGACGAGCTGATCATGGTTCCGCTGCACCAGCAGCCGATGGCCTGGGCGATGTCCGACCGGGTCACGGACGTGGTGATCCGGGCCGACAACAAGCCGCGCCACTGGCTGACCCGGATCGGCGGCTGATCCGAAGGCCTTTCCACGATCCGAAAAGATCCCCGCCAGGGGACGGGGTCCTCAAACAGGGAGACGAATGGCATGTTCAGGACACTGGCCCTCGCCGGGCTGATCGCGGCGGGCCTGGCCACCGCGGCCCAGGCCGAGACGCTGAAATGGGGCGCCTCGCGCGACATCTACTCGCTGGACCCGTATTCCTACGGCGACAGCTACACCCTGTCCTTCCTCAACCACGTCTATGAAGGCCTCGTCCGCTACGACGCCCAGCTGAAGATCGAGCCGGCCCTGGCGACGTCGTGGGAGGCGGTGTCGGACACGGTGTGGCGGTTCCACCTCCGCAAAGGCGTGAAGTTCCACGACGGCGCGGATTTCACGGCCGACGACGTGCTGGCGTCGCTGACCCGGGTCAGCGACCCGGTGTCGCCGCTGCGCGGCAATCTGCCGGCCTACAAGAGCGCCAGGAAGATCGACGACTATACCGTCGATATCGAACTGGTCGGGCCGTATCCGCTGCTGCTGAACGACCTGACCAACATCCACATCTTCGATGCGGGCTGGCTGGCCGAGAACAACTCGCTGAAGCCGACCGATGTCGGCGCCAAGATCGAGGGCTACGCCACCTATCACACCAACGGCACCGGCCCCTACATGCTGGAAAGCCGGGTGCCGGACAGCAAGACCGTGCTGGTCCGCAACCCGGCCTGGTGGGACAAGCCGCAGGGCAATGTCGACCGCATCGAGTTCACGCCGATCACCTCCCCGGCCACGCGCGTCGCCGCCCTGCTGTCGGGCGAGATCAACTTCACCGAGAACGCGCCGGCTCAGGATCTTCCGCGGCTTTCGGCTCAGCCCGGGCTGAAGGTGATGGAGCGGAGCGACCTCCGCACCGTGATGATCGGCTTCAACCGCAAGCCGAAGCTGGCCAATGGCGACGACAACAAGTTCAACGACCTGCGCGTCCGCCAGGCCTTCGCCTACGCGCTGGACAAAGACCTGATCCAGAAGCGGATCATGCGCGGCAAGTCGCGGACCGCGGGCGCGATCATCGCGCCGGAGATCCCCGGCTACACCGAGGCGCTCGATGCGGTCATCCCCTATGACCCGGCCAAGGCGAAGGCGCTTCTGGCCGAGGCGGGCGCCACCGACCTGCCGTTCACCATGGTGTGCACCACCGACGCCTATGTGAACGAGGAGGAGCTGTGCCAGGGCATCGTCAACATGCTCAGCCGCGCGGGCTTCAAGCCGCAGCTCGACATCGCGCCGACGGCGGCCCAGGCGCCGAAGCGCACCGGCGGGCTGGCGGATGTCTACCTGATCGGCTGGGCCAACGAGCCGATGCTCGACAGCTATTCCATCCTGCTGCAGATGATCGAGACCAAGACCGACAAGGCCGGCGTCTTCAACTGGGGCGGCTGGAGCTATCCCGAGATCGACAAGCTGATCGTGCAGGCCTCGACCGAGATGGACCGCGGCAAGCGCCTGGCGCTGCAGACCAGGGCGCTGGAGATGGCGAAGGCGGAGATCGTGATGCTGCCGCTGCACCAGCAGCCGATGGCCTGGGTGATGAGCGACGAGATCGCGAGCGTCGCGCAGTTGGCCGACAACAAGCCGCGCCACTGGCTGACCCGGTTCGCCGACTAGGTTCACGGCCGGCGCGGGATGAGCCCGCGCCGGCCACGATCGCGAGGCCCGACATGCTGGTCTTCATCCTCAGCCGCATCGCCAACGCCGTCATGGTCATGCTCGCCGTGGCCATGCTGGCCTTCCTGATCTTCCGCCTGGCCGGGGACCCGGTCGAGCTGATGGCGAATGAGCAGATGACCCAGGCCGACCGGGACGGGCTGCGCGAGCGGCTGGGCCTGAACGACGGCATCGTCACCCAGTTCGGCCGCTTCGTCGTCCACGCGGCACAGGGCGATTTCGGCATCTCCTACCGCAACGGCCAGGACGTGCTGGGGCTGATCGCCGACCGCTTCCCGGCGACGCTGGAGCTGGTGCTGGTCGCCACCGTGATCTCGCTGGTGGCCGGCATCCCGCTCGGGGTGCTGACCGCGATCCGGCGGGGCCGATGGTATTCGGAATCGCTGCAATTCGTGTCGATCGTCGGCGTCTCGCTGCCCAGCTTCGTCGTCGGCATCCTCCTGATCCTGGTGTTCTCGGTCAGCCTGGGTTGGCTGCCGGCCTTCGGACGGGGCCAGGTGGTGACCATCGGCTGGTGGTCGACCGGCCTGCTGACTCCGTCGGGCCGCGCCGCGCTGCTGCTGCCGGCGATCGCGCTGTCGCTGTACCAGATCACCTTGATCATGCGCCTGGTCCGGGCCGAGATGCTGGAGGTGCTGCGCTCGGACTACGTCAAGTTCGCGCGGGCCCGTGGCGTCCCGCGCTGGCGCATCCATTTCCGCCACGCGCTGCGCAACTGCCTGATGCCGGTGGTGACCATGACCGCGATGAACATCGGCTCGCTGATCGCCTTCGCCCTGATCACCGAGACGGTGTTCCAATGGCCGGGCATGGGCATGCTGTTCATCCAGGCCGTGACCTTCATCGATATCCCGGTGATGGCGGCCTATCTCTGCATCATCTCCTTCATCTTCGTCGCGCTGAACACGCTGGTCGACATCGCCTATGCGGTGATCGATCCGCGCCTGCGCGACGCGCGCTGACCGCGGGGAGACCGGACCGATGACAGCCGATGTGACCAAGCCCGAGCCGGCGGCGGCGCCCTCGGTGCCGCGGGGCTTCGGGCGGCGCCTGCGCGACAGCGATATCTGGTGGTCCTTCACGGCCAGCCCGACGGCGATGGCCGCGGCGCTGATCCTCGGCGTGCTGGTGCTGACCGCCCTCCTGGCCCCGCTGTTCGCGGTGCAGAACCCGTATGACGCCGCCCAGCTCGACATGTGGAAGGCCGAGCTGCCGCCGGTCTGGCAGGAGGGCGGCGAATGGCCCTATCTGCTGGGCACCGACACCCAGGGCCGGGACATGCTGTCGGCGATCCTCTACGGCACCCGCATCTCGATCGTCATCGGCGTGGCGTCGGTGGCGCTGTCGCTGGTGATCGGGATGAGCGCGGGGCTGGTCTCCGGCTTCTTCGGCGGCTTCGTCGACAACGTCCTGATGCGCCTTGGCGACATCACCCTGTCGATCCCGACGATCCTGATCGCGATCCTGGTGTCGACCGTGGTCCGCCAGATGCTGCCCGCCGATCTGCGCGAGATCGGCGCGTCGGCCGTGCTGATCCTGGCCATCGCCCTGTCGGCCTGGGTGCAATATGCGCGGACCGTGCGGGCCCAGACCATCGTCGAGCGCGGCAAGGAATACGTGCAGGCGGCGCGGCTGCTGAAGGTGCCCGCCCGCCGGATCATGGCGCGCCACATCCTGCCGAACACGCTGACGCCGATCCTGGTCGCGGCGACGCTGAATTTCGGCATGGCGATCCTGACCGAGGCGACGCTGTCCTTCCTCGGCATCGGCATGCCGCCGGGCCAGCCGTCGCTGGGCACGCTGATCCGGATCGGCAACCAGTATCTGTTCTCGGGCTCATGGTGGATCGTGCTGTTCCCGGTAATCCAGCTGTGCCTGCTCGTCGTCACGGTCAACCTGCTGGGGGACTGGCTGCGCGACGTGCTCAATCCGAAACTGAGGTAGGACCGATGAACGACCTCCTGCTGCGCAACATCCGCCCCTATGCGGCCGAAGCCTGCGACCTGCTGGTCCGCGGCGGCCGCATCGCCGGCATCGGGCGGTTCGAGCCGGAGCCGGGGATGCCGGTGGAGGAGGGCGGCGGCGCGATCGCCATCCCGGGGCTGATCGACGCTCACACCCATCTCGACAAGACCACCTGGGGCATGCCCTGGCACGTCAACAACCGACGGGCCGTGCTGCGCGAGCGGATCGATTTCGAGCGCGAGAACCGCACCGCCATCGGCATCGATCCGCACCGCCAGTCGATGCGCCACGCCATCGGCCTGGCGGCGCATGGCGCCACGCATATCCGCAGCCATGTCGACATCGACCCGACCCACGGCCTGGCGCTGGTGGACGGGGTGATGGAGACGCGCGAGAGGCTGGCCGGCATCATCGACATCGAGATCGTCGCCTTCCCGCAGTCCGGCGTGATGGTGATGCCGGGCACGGTGGAGCTGCTGGACGCCGCGCTGGCCCAGGGCTGCGAGGTGCTGGGCGGGATCGATCCCTGCGGCATCGACCGCGACCCCAAGGGCCAGCTGGACGGCCTGTTCGCGCTGGCGGTGAAGCACGGCAAGCCGATCGACATCCATCTGCACGAGGCCGGCGACCTCGGCGCCTTCACCATGGAGCTGATCTTCGAGCGCATCCGCGCCAACGGCATGCAGGGCCAGGTCGCGATCAGCCATGCCTTCGCGCTGGGCATGAACGACCATCTCCGCGTCGGCCAGCTGATCGAGCGGATCGCCGAACTCGACATCGCCATCCTGACCACCGGCGCGCCGTCGGCGACGGTGCCGTCGATCATGCGGCTGAAGCAGGCGGGGATCCGGGTCGGCGCCGGCTGCGACGGCATCCGCGACACCTGGGGCCCCTGGGGCCAGCCGGACATGCTGGACCGCGCCAAGGTCGTCGGCATGAAGAACGGGCTGCGCCAGGACCATGAACTGGAGCACGTGCTGCATGTCGTGTCGCAGGGCGGCGCGGATGTCATGCGGCTGGAAGGCTACGGCCTGCGCCAGGGCGACCGGGCGGATTTGACGCTGCTGGCCGGCGAGACCCTGGCCCATGCGGTGGTCGAGGTCGCGCCGCGACCGCTGGTGGTCAAGGGCGGCCGGGTCACCGCCCGCCAGGGCCTGGCCGTGGTGGACATGCCATGACCGCGCCGGGGCTGGAGGCGCTGGAGCTCGGCCGGCGGCCGGACGGCCGCACGCTGCTGACCGCCGCCTGGGTGCTGGGCCACGGCGCGGGCGGCCACCGCCTGATCCCGAAGGGCGAGGTGGTGATCGAGGGCGGGGAGGTCCTGTTCGCCGGATCCCGATTCCCGGGCGAGGTGGCGCGGCGCATCGATTTCGGCGACGCGCTGGTCAGTCCGGGCTTCATCGACCTCGACGCCCTGTCGGACCTCGACACCACGATCCTCGGCATCGACCACCATCCGGGCTGGGCCAAGGGCCGGGTATGGCCGCGCTCCTATGTCGAGGCCGGCCCCTACGAGATGTATTCCGCCGAGGAGCTGGCGTTCCAGAAGCGCTTCGCCTTCGGCCAGCTGCTGCTGAACGGCATCACCACGGCGGCGCCGATCGCCTCGCTGTTCTACCGGGAGTGGGGCGAGACCGTCGCCGAGTTCGAGGCGGCGGCGGATGCGGCCGGCGAGTTGGGCCTGCGGGTCTATCTCAGCCCGGCCTACCGCTCCGGCGGCATGGTGCTGGACGCGCCGGGCCGGATGGTGCCGGTGTTCGACGAGGCGCGGGGCCTGGCCGGCCTCAGCGATGCCGTCGACTTCATCGGCCGCCAGTCCGGCCGCCACGGCGACCTCGTCCGCGGCCTGCTGGCGCCCGACCGGGTCGAGACCTGCACCATCGATCTGCTGCGCCGCACCGACGCCGCGGCGCGCGACCTCGGCTGCAAAATCCGCCTGCACATGGCGCAGGGGGCGATGGAGGTGGAGACGGTGCGGGCCTTGCACGGCACCACCGCCCCGGCCCGGCTGGCGGGGGCCGGGCTGCTCAGCGACCGGCTGATCGCGCCGCACGCGACCAGCGCCACCGCCGAGGATCTCGGGCTCTATGCCGAAAACGGCGTGTCGATTGTGCATTGCCCGCTGGTCTCGGCGCGCGGCGGCAACACCCTGAACTCCTTCTCCGCCTGCCGGCAGCGCGGCATCACCATCGCGATGGGCACCGACACGGCGCCCGCCGATATGCTGATGAACCTGCTGGTCGGGCTGATCGCCTGCCGGATCAACGACCGGGCGCCGGACCGGGTGCGCTGCGCCGACCTGTTCGACGCCGCCACGCTGGGCGGGGCGCGGGCCCTCGGCCGCGAGGATCTCGGCCGGCTGGCTCCCGGCGCGCGGGCCGACATCGCGGTGTTCGGCCTCGACGACCCGGTGATGGCGCCGTCGATCGACCCGATCACCACCCTGGTGGCCGGCGGCTCCGGCAAGGTCACCCGGGCCGTCTTCGTCGATGGCCGCCTGTCCATGCGCGACGGCGAGGTGGCCGGCATCGACATGAAAGCGGCGCGCCGCCGGGCGCAGCTTCAGTTCGACGGGCTGGTCGCGAAATACCCCGAGCGCAGCTGGGGCCACCCGCCGGTCTCGGACATCTTCCCGCCGAGCTATCCGATCGAGGGGGACGCGAATGGTTGAGGTTGGCGAGACGGCCGTCCTCGAGGTCCGCGGCCTGAGGGTGGAGTTCCCGAGCCGTCACGGGGTGGCCACCGCGCTGTCCGATGTCAGCCTGTCGATCCGGCCGGGCGAGATCCTGGGCGTGGTCGGCGAATCCGGCGCCGGCAAGTCGATGACCGGCCTGGCGATCCAGGGGCTGCTGGAGCGCCCGGGCCGCATCGCCGCGGGCGAGATCCACCTCGCCGGCCGCCGCATCGACACGCTCGACGACCGCGGCATGCAGGCGATCCGGGGGCGGGAGATCGGCGCGATCTTCCAGGACCCGCTGACCTCGCTGAACCCGCTGTTCACGGTCGGCGCGCAACTGGTCGAGACCATCCGCCTGCATCTCGGGCTCGGCAGGTCCGAGGCGCGGGCCCGCGCGGTGGCGCTGCTGCGGGATGTCGGCATCCCGTCGCCGGAGGAGCGGGTGAACCAGTATCCGCACCAGTTCTCCGGCGGCATGCGCCAGCGCGTGGTCATCGCCCTGGCCCTGGCGGCCTCGCCGAAGCTGGTGATCGCCGACGAGCCGACCACGGCGCTGGACGTGTCGATCCAGGCACAGATCACGGCGCTGCTACGCCGGCTGTGCAAGGAGAAGCTCACCGCCGTGATGCTGGTGACCCACGATATGGGCGTGATCGCCGAGACGGCGGACAAGATCGCCGTGATGTATGCCGGGCGGCTGGTCGAGATCGGGCCCGTCGACCAGGTGCTGCAGGCCCCGACCCATCCCTACACGCGCGGCCTGATGGCCTCGATCCCGGCGCTCGGGGCCCGGGTCGAGCGGCTGAACCAGATCGACGGGGCGATGCCGCGGCTGGACGCCATCCCGCCCGGCTGCGCCTTCAATCCGCGCTGCCAGTCGGCCGGGCCGCGCTGCCGGCGCGAGCGGCCGGAGATGAGCCCGGCGGGTCAGGGCGCCAGCGCCTGCTGGCTGAACGCAGGAGGCACCGCATGACCGTCGCCTCGGTCCCTTTGCCCGCGCTGCGCGTCGAGCATCTGGTCAAGACCTTCGACGTCTCCCCGCCCTGGCTGAGCCGGGTGATCGAGCGCAAGCCGCGGCAGATCCTGCGCGCGGTCGACGATGTCAGCTTCGACACGCCGATGGGCGGCTGCCTCAGCCTGGTCGGCGAAAGCGGCTGCGGCAAGTCGACCGTCGCGCGGCTGGTCACCGGCCTGCACAGGCCCAGCAGCGGCGAGATGCGATTCGCGCCTGGGCCGGACGGCGCGCCGCTGTCGGCGCAGATGATCTTCCAGGACCCCTACGCGTCCCTGAACCCGCGCTGGCGGGTGCGCAGCATCATCGCCGAGCCGCTGCGGGAGCTGAAGCTGCGCGGCTCGGCCGCCGAGATCACGGAGCGGGTGGAAGAACTGCTCCTCACCGTCGGCCTCTCGGCGTCGGACGGCGCCAAGTTCCCGCATGAGTTCTCGGGCGGGCAGCGGCAGCGCATCTCGATCGCGCGGGCGCTGGCCAGCGAGCCGCGCTTCCTGGTCTGCGACGAGCCGACCTCGGCGCTTGACGTCTCGGTGCAGGCCCAGGTGCTGAACCTGATGCGCCGGCTGCAGGACGAGCTGGGGCTGACCTACCTGTTCATCAGCCACGACCTCAGTGTCGTCCGCCACATGTCGGACCGGATCGCAGTGATGTATCTCGGCCGCATCGTCGAGGAGGGCGACACCGAGGCGCTGTTCGCCCGCCCGCGCCACCCCTACACAAGGCTGCTGCTGGAGACGATCCCGAACATCGCGCAGCCGCATCGCGACCGGGAGGTCGCGGCCGGCGAGGTGCCGAGCCCGCTCAAGCCCCCCTCCGGCTGCACCTTCCATCCTCGCTGCCCCTTCGCCACCGCACGGTGCGCGGCGGAGGTGCCGGAGATGCGGGTTCTCGCCGACGGCACGCGCATCGCCTGCCACCTGGCGGAGGACTGACGATGCTGGTGGCGGTGCTAGGCCAGGGCAGCCTTCAGGTCGTGAGAAAGGTCGCGGACGTCGCGGAGGTCCAGCTCCGACTCCACATGTTCGAGATGATGGTCCATAAGCCGCATGGCGGTTCCGACGTCGCCGGCGGCCAGCGCCTCGACGATCTCGGCATGCTCATCCGGCCCGCAGTTGAAGCGGGCGGTGTTGCGGTAGACGGCGGTGATCAGGGAGGTGCGCGAGATCAGGTCCCGCATCATCCCGAACAGGAAGTCGGACCCGGACAGCTCAGCGATCAGCAGGTGGAAGCCACCGGACAGCCTGATGATGTCGGTGGTGACGTCATTGGCGTTGGCCGTCCGCTCGCGGGCGACGTGGCCGCGCAGCTTCTCCAGGCCGGCGGCCGAGATCGTACCGGCGAGACGCTGGATGGCGCAGCGCTCGACCGCGCGGCGGACGGAGAAGACATCCCGGGCCTCGTCGGCCGAAGGCTGGCACACGAAGGCGCCGCGGTTCGGTATGATGGTGACCAGGCCTTCGCGCTCCAGCGCCGTCAGGGCCTGGCGGATGCGGCCGCGGCTGACGTCGAAGATCTCGGCCATCTGGCTTTCCTTCAGCTGCACGCCGGGCCGCAGCCGGCGCTCCGCGATCGAAAGCCACACCTTTTCGACGATCTGCTGGATCGAGATGCCTGCCTGCTCGGTCATACCCTGGTCCCCGCCACCCGTGACGGATAATCGCCACCCGCCCTCAAGACCCGAATCCGGCCAGCTTGACGGTCTGGTTTGTGAACAATAATTCCGAATATTGTGGGCAATTCATGGAAGATCAAGCACAGAGTGCCATGGAATTCGATTTCACCGCGCTGGAAGCGGAAAGCCGCTACCGCCTGCTGACCAACTTCGTCGGCCCGCGGCCGATCGCGCTGGTGACGACCCGCTCCGCTGGCGGCCACAGCAACGCCGCGCCGATGAGCTTCTTCAACGTGTTCTCGCACGAACCGCCGATCGTCGTCCTCGGCATCCAGCCGCGGCCGTCGGGGCAGGACAAGGACACCGTCGCCAACATCCGGCGCGCGGGCGAGTTCGCGGTCAGCATGGTCGACATGGCGCTGGCGCAGCAGATGCTGGTCTGCGGCCTGGCCTTCGACAGCGATGTCGACGAGCTGGAGATGGCGCGGCTGTCCACCACGCCCTGCGCCAGGGTTGATGTCGAGCGCATCGCCAGCTCGCCCTGCACCTTCGAATGCCGGGTCGAGCGGCTGATCGACTATCCACGCCGCGTGCTGGTGCTGGGCGAGGTGGTGCACATGCATGTCCGGCGCGACTGCCTCGACGCCGCCGGCCGCTACGTCAACCCGGAGACCTATCAGCCGATCGCCCGGCTGCATGCCGACAACTACATCACCTCCGACCGCCAGTTCGTGCTCAAGGCCCCCGCCATCGCGGACGTCCTCAAGGCATCGGGGCGCACGGAATAAGGATGCCGCCGTGCATATCCGCCTAATCAATCCGAACTCGACGGCCTCGATGACGGCCCAGGCCCTGGAGAGTGCCCTGCGGGTCGCCCAGCCGGGGACGCGGGTGACGGCCGTGAATCCGGCCGGCACGCCGGTCAGCATCGAAGGCGGCGCGGACGAGGCGCTGGCCGTGCCGGGGATGCTGTCCGAGATCCGGACCGGCGAAAGCGAAGGGGTCGACGCCTATGTCATCGCCTGCTTCGACGACCCCGGCCTGCACGCGGCGCGGGAAGTGGCGGCTGGCCCTGTCATCGGCATCTGCCAGGCGGCGGTGCAGGTGGCGATGACCATCGCCCGCCGCTTCTCGGTGGTCACGACGCTGCCGCGGTCCGTCCCGATCATCGAGGACATCGTGCAGGCCTATGGCGCCGGGCATCACTGCCGGTCGGTGCGGTCGATCAACTTGCCGGTCCTGGGACTGGAGGAGGAGCCGGAGCTGGCCGAACGCCTGCTGGTCGACGAGATCGGGCGCGCGAGGCGGGACGACCAGGCCGAGGCCATCATCCTGGGCTGCGCCGGCATGTCGCGGCTGTGCGAGCGGCTGACGGCCGCGACCGGCGTGCCGGTGATCGACGGCGTCACCGCCGCCCTGAAATTCGCCGAGGCGCTGGTGGGGGCCGGCTATTCGACCTCGAAGGTCAATGCCTACGACTATCCGCGGCAGAAGGCAGCGCCGGTGGTGGGCTGAGGCGAGAGCGCGGATCTATCCGCCGACCTGCCGCCGCAGCTCCTGCAGGTGCCGCATGGCTGTGACGCCGTCGCGGATGGTGGGGGCGTCGGCTGCCTCGCCGCGGAAGGCTTTCAGCGTCACCTCCAGCAAAGCATGGTAGCCCTTCACATCCTCATTGGCGGCGGCGGTGAAGTTGGGCGACCAGGTCAGCGCGTCCTGGGCGTTAGACAGGGTGGCGCCGAGATCCTGCGTCTTGAAGGGCGGGTCGCGGTAGTAGGTCACGTCGATCACGTTGCGCACCTCCAGCCGGTGGTGGTCGCCCATGACCTGGACGAACTCCATCGGCGTGCCGCGGGACTGCACCGTGCCCATGACGATGGTGCCGATGGCACCGCTGTCGAAACCCAGCGCGATGTGCATCAAGAGGCGCCCCGGCCCGTTCTCGACCTTGCGCGCCGAGATCTCGCGGATCGGCGACGCCGCCATGAAGGCCGGCAGGTCCATGTAGTGGACGCAGTGATGCAGGAAGAAGCCGCTGTAGTCGACCGCGCCGCGGAAATAGGTCGGCGCCGTCATGTAGGAACCATAGAAGCCCAGAACCGGGCCGAACTCGCCGCCGCGAACGATACTGCCGGCGATGCGGTTGCCGATCGAGAAGCGCTTCATGAAGCCGAGCACCAGCGGCTTGCCGGCGCGTTCGGAGGCCGCCAGCAGCTCCTCCGCCTGCTCCGGATTGCCGCCGGGCGGCTTCTCCATGAACACCGGCAGCCCCTTGGCCAGCGCTGCGAGGCCGATGGCATGATGCGCCGCCGGGCCGACCGCCATGCCGACCGCGTCCAGCCCCGGATGGGCCAGCAGGTCGCGATGGTCGGCATAGGCGGCGCGGACGCCGAACTGGCGGGCGGCGCGGGCCAGGTTGGCGCCGTCGACATCGCACAGCGCCGCGAGCTCGATATCATGGCGCGTCAGCTGCGGCAGCAGCATCTGGGTCGCGTGGGTGCCGCAGCCGATCCAGCCGATCTTCAGCGTCATCGCCGGTGTCCTCCCATCGCCAGCGCGCCGCGCAGCAGGGCCAGGCTCTGCGTCAGCTTTTCAGTCTCGTCCTCATGCGGCGGCCGCCACTGCGCGATCGGCACGCCGAAGCGGTCGTCGTCTCGGCGGAACGGCTCGACCGAGATCGGACCCTGATAGCCGGCGCCGGCCAGGGCCCGCGCCACCGCCACCCAGTCGGTGGCGCCGGTGCCGATGAAGCCGCGATGGTTCTCGTTCGCCTGGAAATGGACGAAGCGGTCGCCGGCCAGGCGGATCGCCTCGGCGATATCCGCCTCCTCCATATGCATGTGGAAGGTGTCGAGCATCAGCCGCACCTCCGGCCGGCCGACCCGGTCGATCAGCTCCAGCCCCTGGCGGGTGGTGCACAGGATGTCGGTCTCGAACCGGTTCAGCGGCTCGACCGCCAGCGTCACCCCGTGGTCGCGGGCGGCGTCGGCGGCCCGGCGCAGCCCGTCGACGCACCAGTCGCGGCGGCGCAGGCGCAGATCCTCCGGCACCGGCGCCGGCGGCCGTCCGGCGAAGACCAGCGGGTTGCCGTAGAGCGGGCCGCCGACGATGCGCGCGCCGAGCTTCTCGGCGCAGTCGGCGGCGTATCGCAGATACTCGACTCCGGCCTCGCGCGCGCCGGCCTCGTCGCCGGTCAGGTTGCGCTGCAGGTTGACCCGGGCGGCGAGCACGACGGAAAGGCCGGCGCTGGCCAGCGCCCGGCGGGTCTCGGCGAGGTCCAGCTCGCCCGGCTCCGGCACCAGCAGCTCGATGAAGTCGTAGCCCATGGCGCGGATCCGCTCGAACCAGCCGAAATGCTCGGCGGTGAAGGGTCGCGCGACCTGCATGGAGATCAGGCCGATCGGGTTCGGCATTGTCGGGATCACTTTCGGTCGAGGGTCAGTCATCCCTTCACGGCGCCTTGGGTCAGGCCGCCGATCAGGCGTTTCTGGACGAGCAGGAACAGGATGGTGGCGGGCAGGGCACCGACCACGCCGCCGGCGGTCAGCAGGCCCCATTCGATCTGGTATTCGCCGATCAGGGTCTGGATCGCCACGGTCATGGTGCGGACGGTGCGGCCGCCCAAGGTCAGGGCGTAGAGATATTCGTTCCAGGCGGTGATGAAGATGTAGATACCGGTCGCCACCAGCCCGGGGACGCACAGCGGCAGGATCACCCGCCACAGCGCGCCGAGCCGGGAGCAGCCATCGGTCATGGCCGCCTCGTCCAGGCTCTTGGGGATGGCGTCGATGTAGCTCGTCATCATCCAGATGGCGAAGGGGATGGCGACGGTGGCGTTGGCGATGATCAGCGCGAGGTGGGTGTCGAGCAGGCCGAGCCGCCGCATCAGCACGAACAGCGGCAGGATCAGCAGCACGACCGGGAACATGTTGATGACCAGGAACTGAACCATCAGCAGCCGGCGCCCGGCGAAGCGGAAGCGCGAGAAGGCATAGGCGGCGGTGACGCTCAGCGTCAGCCCGACCGCGACCGTGCCCAGCGCCACGATCAGGCTGTGGCCCATATTGACGAGGAAGCTGGTGCGGCCGAACAGCCGCTCGTAGCTGGCGCCGGTCCAGGCCGACGGGTCGACGGCGACGCCGCGGCCGACGATGTCGTCCGGCGGCGTCAGCGAGGTCAGCGCCATCCACAGATAGGGGCCGAGGGCGAAGGCCGCGATCAGCAGCATCGGCAGGTGGATCAGGGCGACGCGCTGCCAGGGGGAGCTGCGGGTGACCATCAGTCCATCGCCCTCGTGGTGCGCCGCAGATAGACCAGGACGAAGCCGGCGAGCAGCAGGGTGAAGATCACCGCCAGCGCCGAGCCGTAGCCGAAGTCGAGATTGGTCCGGGCCTTGATGAAGGCGTAGAGCGGCAGGGTGTGGGTGGCATAGCCCGGGCCGCCGCCGGTCATGACGAAGATGACGTCGATCGAGTTGGCGACCCAGATCAGGCGCAGCAGCACTGCGGTCGCGATCACCCCGGCGATCGAGGGCAGGGTGATCCGCCGGAACTGCTGCCAGGGCGTGGCGCCGTCGATCGCCGCGGCCTCGTACAGGTCGCGCGGCACCGCCTGCAGCCCGGCCAGGATCATCACCGCGAAGAACGGGAAGCCCTGCCAGGTCAGGGTCAGGATGATGGCATAGAGCGAGGTGCCGGGATCGGCCAGCCAGGGGAAGGCGCCCTGCAGCATGCCGAGGCGCACCAGCACGTCGTTCAGCACCCCGGCGTTGGGGTCGTAGATCCAGCGCCACATCAGGGCGATTACGACGCTGGGCAGCGCCCAGGGGATGATCACCACGGCCCGCGCCAGCGGCCGCCACCAGAAGCGCTGGTTGAGCAGCAGCGCGGTGGCGAGGCCGAGCAGCAGCTGGGCCGGGATGGTCACCCCGACCCAGATCGCGGTGTGCTGCAGCGAGGTCCAGAACACCGGGTCGGCCAGCGCCTTGGCGAAGTTGCCGAGCCCGGCGAAGGGCATCTGGTTCGGCCGGAACAGCACGAAGTCGTGCAGGCTCAGCACCACCGCCTGCAGCATCGGCAGGAACACGATCAGCAGCGTGACCAGCACCGCCGGGCTCAGCAGCACATAGGGCAGGATCCGGGTTCGCGAACTGCCGCGGACCGGGGCTCTCTGTGCCGCTGCCAGGGTCATCGAGACGGACTTCATGGGGCGTAGAGCTGCTCGATCTCGCGCATCATCTGCTCGGGCGTAATCTCGCCGGTCAGGGCTCGCTGCATCGCCGCCGGCCACACTGTGTTGACGAAATCCGCGGTCTGCGGCAGCGCCGGCAGGCTGTGGGCGAAGGGCAGGGACTGCACCGTGGCGTCGACGAAGCGCTTCTCGTGCAGCGTCCAGCTGGCCGCGCCGCTCTTGGTCACCGGCAGCTGTCCGGTCGCCTTGTTGAACTCGACATTGGCGTCGCCGCTGGCCAGGAAGGCGATCCATTTCCAGGCCGCGTCCTTATCCTCGGCCGAGGACAGCACGGCCAGGGATTCGTCGCCATAGGAGGTCCAGCGGCCGCCGTTGCATTCCGGCACCGGCACGGCCGAGACCTTGTCGCCCAGCGCCTTCACCATGCCGGCGGAGGAGCCGATATGGTGGATCGTCATCGCCGTGCGGCCCTGCTGGAAGGCGGCGATGATCTCCTGGAACCCGTCATTCGGGGCCGAGGGCGGAAACAGCTTCTGGCTGCGGAAGAGATCGACCAGCCAGGTATTGGCGGCAATCACCTGCTGGCTGGTCAGCCCGCCCTTCTCGAATTTGGCGCCGGCCGACAGGACGAAGGGCCCCCAATGGTCGTAGCCGCCCTTGCTGCCGCGGAAGCCGAAGCCCCAGATGTCCGGCTGGCCGTCGCCATTGGTGTCGCGGGTCAGCGCCTTGGCCGCCTTAGCGAAATCCTCGCAGGTTTTCGGCGGCTGCAGCCCCGCCTCGGCGAACAGATCGGCGCGGTAATAGAGGTAGGAGACGACGTATTGCACCGGCAGGTAGTACTGGTGCCCGTCAGGCCCGCCATTGATCTTCAGCAGGTCGTCCTGCAGGTCGGCCTTGCCGTCCCAGCCGGCGATCCGGTCGTCCAGCGCCTCCAGCGCCCCCATCTCCACCAGCCGCGGCTGCGCGAACAGCTTCACCATCGCCGCGTCCGGCGCATTGCCGCCGGCGATCGCGGTGTAGAGGTTGTCGTAATAGCTGTTCCAGGGGATGTTCTCGGCCTCGACCCTGATCCCCGGATTGGCCGCCTCGAACTTCGCCACCAGCCCCGCCACCGGGTTGTCCGGATTGTCGAAATGGTACCAGAAGCGGACCGTGCTCTCGGCCCGCGCCGACCCCGCGGCCAGCACCAGCAGCGCGGCCAGGGCCGCCCCTCGCATCTTGGTCACGACGTGTCCTCCTCTGTTTATCGTTATGCGTTTTCGTTGAAGCGGCGGGCCCAGGCTCCGGCCTCCGTGAAGGCCTTCCGGGCTTCGTCGAGCGCGAGCGTCATCTGCATGAAGCCGTGGACGACGCCGCGATGCACCCGCACCGGATCGCCCCGCCCCAGCGCCTGCAGCCTTTCGCCGAGCAGCAGCGTGTCGCTGAGCAGCGGGTCGAGCCCGGCGGCGTTGAGATAGAGCGGCGGCAGCGCCCGCAGCGCCGCGTCGCCGGCCGCCAGCGGTGAGACCAGCGGGTGCGTCCAGGTGGCGGGGTCGGGCGCGTACCAGTCGCGGTAGCGAATCATCTTCGCGCTGGTCAGGCCGTAGCCGCCGGGGCCGAAGCGGCGGTGGGAGTCGGTCTCCTGCTCGACGGCATAGACGCCGTAGAACAGCAGGCCGAACGCCGGCAGCGGCCGGCCGGCAGACTGTTCCCGCAGCATCAGCGCCAGCGCCAGGTTGGCGCCGGCGGAATCGCCCGAGATGCCGATCGGCCCGGCGATCCCGTGCCGCGCCAGCGCTTCCGGCAGCGCCCGCCAGGCGGCGACGGCATCGTCCAACCCGGCCGGGTAGGGGTGTTCCGGCGCCAGGCGATAGTCGATGCCGATCACGGCCATGCCCGTCGCCTCGGCCAGGCAGCGCATCGCCCGGTCATGGGTGCCGAGGCTGCAGAATGCCCAGCCGCCGCCATGGATGTACAGGATCGCCCTACGCGCCGTGTCCGGCCGGAACAGCCGCGCCGGGCGTGGGCCGTCGTCGCCGGGCAGCGTCAGCTCGGCCGTCTCCATCGGCGGCAGGTCCCGGTTCCAGCGGAGATTGCCGGCCTCGGCCTGGGCCCGGCCCTCGACGGGCGGCAGGGTGGTCGGGTCTGGCAGATGCCCATCCTCGGCGGCCAGCCGTGCCATGATCGCGGCCATCTCGGGGTTCGGCGCGTCGTTGGGGTCGAAGCCGGTCATGCCTTTGGCCCCTCGGGGGCGGCGCCGAAGATCGATGGGCCGACATCGACGATGGTCTCGATGTGGTGGCCGATGGCGGCGACCGCCGCGGCCTCGTCCCGCGCGGCCAGCGCCTCGACGATGGTCCAGTGGCGCTGGGCCGTGGCCGTCAGGTCGCGCCGCTCGCCGCTGCGGGTGATCTTGAAGCGGTGGTTGTGCAGGATGCAGCGGTGCAGCAGCGGCTCCACCGCCGGCAGGCCGGCCGTCCGGAACAGCCGGCGATGGAAGGCGCGGTCCAGCTCGGTCTGGCCGTATTCGTCGCCGGCCAGCGCCTTCGCCTCCATGCCCTCGATCAGGGCCGTCAGGTCCGGCAGCAAAGCGGGATCGGGGCGGCGCAGGGCACGGGCGATGCCGCGGGTCTCGATGCCGTGGCGCAGCCGGAACATCTCGGCCGCCTCGTCCTCGGTGCAGTCCGCGACGCGGGTGCCCTTGTGCGGCAGGCGATGCACCAGCCCTTCCTCCTGCAGCGCCAGCAGCGCCTCGCGCACCGTGCCCTGGCTGCACTGGAAGCGCTGCGCCAGCTCCAGCTCGAGCAGGGCGATGCCGGGCGCGACCTCGCCCAGCATGATCATCCGCTTGAGGCCGTCGAAGACCTCGGCGCTCTTGCCGGGCCGTATGCCGTCCTGCGCGATGGCAAGCATCTCCGTCCCTGACTCAAATTATCGATATTGATAACGATATCGATAATTAGCCGATGCGCAAGAGCATTCAAAAGCCGTCACGGCACGGACCGGTAGCGGCCGCACGGCGGCCGCTACCACCGCTTGAGATGTCGGACCTGAAGCGCCGGGGTTCCGTCAGGTCCGCCGCTCAGGGATGCCGGTTCACCAGCGCACCATCCCGCCATCGACATTCAGGGTCTGGCCGGTGATCCAGCGCGCGTCGTCGGAGGCGAGGAAGGCGACCGCCGGGGCGATGTCCCGCGGCTGACCCTGGCCGGGGATCGCCTGCAGCATCTCGACGAAGCCGAAGGCCTGGGCGTGCGGGCTGGCCATGACCCCGTCCGACGCGGTCAGCCCCGGCGTCACCGCGTTCACGGTGATGCCGTGCTTGCCCAACTCGGTCGCCAGCGCCCGAGTGAACCCGAACACGCCGCCCTTGGCCGCGACATAGGCCGCCATGTTCGGCGTGCCGGCGAAGATGGTGTTGGAACAGATGTTGATGATCCGGCCCTGGCGGCCGTCCCGCCGCATGAGGTCGGAGGCGGCGCGGGACATCAGGAACACGCCGGTCAGATTGACCGCGATGATCTTGTTCCAATGCGGCAGGTCAACCTCGTCCCAGGCGATGAAGGGGACGATCGCGGCGTTGTTGACCAGGATGTCGACGCCCCCGGTCCGCCCCGCCACCGTCTCGTGCAGCGCCGCGACCGCGGTGGGGTCGGAGACGTCGCAGGCCGCGGCGAAGCTGCCGTTGCCCAGCCCTGCAGCCACGGAGGCGGCGCCGTCGGCATTGATGTCGGCGACGACCACGCGGGCGCCATCGGCCGCCAGCCGCTCCGCGATCGCCCGGCCGATGCCCTGCGCCGCTCCGGTCACGATCGCGACCTTGCCCGAAAGATCCGAAGCCATGTCCCTGTTCCTTCTATCTTCTTTGATTGTTCAGCCGGCGTCGATCGCGGCCATGGCCGCCGCCACGCCGCGGCCGATATCGACCTTGTGGCCCAGCGCGCCGAGCGCCCCGCCCAATGCGCTGATCGCGATGACGGCGTAGAGCGGCTGGGCGGTCGGCCCCATATGGCCGATGCGCACCAGCTTCCCCAGCGTCTCGCCGCGGCCGGAGGAGAAGGTGACGCCGTAGCGGTCGCGAGCGACCCCGCGCAGCGCCGCGTCGGAGACGCCCTCGGGCACCCGCACCGCCGTGGTGGTGGGCGACGCGATGGTTTCGCGCGCCGGCCACAGCGCCAGCCCCATCGCCTGCAGCCCCGCCCGGCAGGCCCGGGCGGTCAGCGCATGCCGGGCCCAGACCGTCTCCGGCCCCTCCGCCAGATACTGGTCCAGCGCCGCGTCCAGGCCGTTGACCTCGGCGACCGAGGGGGTGAAGGGGAAGGGACGGTCGCGCCGCCAGGCGTGCTCCCAGTCCAGGATGCTCAGCATCGAGGCGCGGGGCGCGTCCGGATTGGCCTTCATCTTGGCCCAGGCGCGGTCGGAGACGCCGAGTAGGCTGAGGCCCGGCGCGCCGCCCAGGCACTTGTTCGGCCCGGTGACGAAGATGTCGGCGCGGCAGGCCTCGGGGTGCACATCCATGCCGCCGAAGGACGACACCGCGTCGACGATCAGGTAAGCGCCGTGCTCCGCCACGATCCGGCCGATCGCATCGACCGGATTGATCGTGCCCGACGGCGTGTCGTGGTGGCAGAGCGAGACGATCCGGATGTCGGGGCGCTCCCGCAGCATCCGGGCGACAGCGTCCGGGTCGATCGTTTCGTTGTACGGCACCTCGATCTCGACCAGCTCGGCGCAATAGCGATTGGCCCAGTAGCCGAAGCCCTTGCCGTAGACGCCGGAGGCGAGGTTCAGCACGACGTCGCCGCGGGCGATCAGCGAGGCCGCCGCGGCCTCCAGCCCCAGCACCGGCTCGCCATGCAGGATCACCGGCTTGGTCGACAGGCGCATCGCCGCCTGCGCCTTGCCGACGACCTGCTCATAGAAGGCCTGGAACACCGGGTCGTAATCGTAATGGATGGTGCGCGACAGCCCGCGCAGCACCGCCGGATAGGCGTCGACAGGGCCGGAGGTGAGGGTGAAGACGGGGTCACGCAATGTGGGCGTAGGCATCGGAAACTCCTGTTCGGAGGTTCACTCCCTGCTGTCATTGCCGGGCTTGACCCGGCAATCCAGAGGCCACCAAGAGCGGCTCTTGAAGGCCCCTGGATCCTCGGGTCAAGCCCGAGGATGACAGGAAAGAGCTACCCGTAGAATTTCGGGCCGGTCTGGTAATGGGCGAAGTTCGTGGGGTCGTGCGAGAACATCAGCTCCGCCTCCCGGTCCTCCGCCAGCTTGGCGAGGCGGCGCATCGAGGCGACGCCGGCCACCGGGTCGATGTGGAACGAGGCCTGGCACAAAGTCTCCAGGCTCTTCTGGGTGTAGGCGGCGTCGATCGTGAACAGGATCGGCCGCCGGGTCTGGAATTCGACCAGCAGGCTGTAATGGCCGATGGCGTGGCCGGGGGTGAACAGCAGGTGGACGCCCTTGGCCAGCTCGACATCGCCCGCGATCGTCTCGAAGCGGGAATTGGCGTCGGTGGTGCCGGCCAGCAGCTGGTCGCTCTTGCCGCGCGCGGCCGCGGCGTCGGCCGAGAAGCTCAGGTCGGAATAGCCCAGCACCTCGAAGGGCTGCGGCGTCGCCGCCTGGGCGATCTCGTCGCGGTGGCACAGCTTCTTGGCATGCGGGAAGTACTTGTTGCCGCCGACATGGTCGAAGTGGAAATGGGAGTTGACGACGGTGCCGACATCCTTCGGCTCCAGCCCCAGCAGGCCCAGCGCGCCGGGGATGGTCTGCTCCTTCGTCTGCTGCGGCTTCTCGAAGGGCAGCACCTTCATCACATGGTCGTAGTCGAAGCCGCTGTCGATCAGGAAGCGGCCCTCGGCATGCTCGACCAGGATGGAATAGACCGGGAAGCGGATCTCGCCGCCGGGCCCGCGGTTCCAGAAGACGTGGTAGCCGTCGAGGACGAGCGAGCCGCCGTCGAGCAGATAGACCTTGGTGTCCGTCATGGCAGGGTTCCTCCGGAAGACATCAGCGGGCACCGCGGACATAGGGCAGGCCCAGCGCCGCAGGCAGGCTGGCGCGCCGCCCGAACAGCACCAGCACCGCCATCACCGCGGCGAAGGGCAGCATCTGGATCACGTCGGTCGGGACATTGACGCCCGCGACCTGCAGCGCCGTGGTCAGCGACAGGCAGGCGCCGAAGAGCAGGGCGCCGAGCAGCACCCACACCGGCCGGCCGCGCGCCAGCATCGCCAGCACGATGCCGATGAAGCCGGCGCCGTTGGTCATGAACGGGATGAACAGCCCGGCACCGATATTGGCCAGGAAGGCGCCGCCGATGCCGGCCAGCGCGCCAGTCGCCAGCACCGCGGCGGTGCGGATGCCGATCACGTCGACCCCGGCGGCATCCAGCGCCGCCGGCTTGTCCCCGGCCGCCTGCAGGTCGAGGCCCAGCGCCGTGCGCCGGAACACCCAGGCCAGGACGAAGACCAGCGCGACGGCGAGATAGACCACCGGATGCCGGTCGAACAGCGCCGGACCGATCACCGGGATCGCCGACAGCAGCGGGATCGGCAGCGTGCTCGCGCCCTCCAGCCGCGGATAGCTCTGGGCGAACTGGAAGAAGTGGAGCAGGGCGGTCATGCCCTCGGCGCCCAGGGTCAGGGCGATGCCGATGACGATCTGGTTGAGGCCGAGCCGGACGCAGAGCAGCGCCATCAGCAGGGCCACCAGCAGCCCACCGCCGGCGCCGCCGAGGAAGCCGAGCCAGATCGACCCGCTGGAATAGGCGACCAGGAAGCCGAGATAGGCGCCGGCTAGCATCATGCCCTCGATGCCGACATTCAGCACGCCGGCCTTCTCCGAGATCTGCTCGCCCAGCCCGGCCAGCAGCAGCGGCACGCCGGCGGTGATGGCGCCCAGCACCAGCGAGGTCAGGAAGGCCTGGGTCAGCAGCCCGTCCATGCTCAGGCCCTCATCCGCTCGCGGCGCCGGTGGTCGACGAACTCGACCAGCGCCAGCACGATCAGCAGGATCGACATCACCACCAGGGTGAAGAAATGCGGCACGCCCAGCCGCCGCGCCGCGCTCTCGCCGCCGATCGAAAGCACCGAGAACAGGAAGACGAAGGCGATGCTGGCGAAGCCGTTGAAGCGGGCCAGGAACACCAGCGGGATCACCGCCAGGCCATAGGCCGGGTTCCAGTCGGCGCGGACGTTGCCCTGCACGCCGATGATGTCGACCGCCCCCGCCATGGCCGCGAGCCCGGCCGAGAGGGCGAAGACGGCGATGGTCAGCCGCGGCACCGGCAGCCCGGCATGCACCGCGGCACGGGCATTGGCGCCGACCACCCGCAGCTTCAGCCCGAAGGCGGTGCGGGTCATCATCAGATGCACCAGCACGACGGCGAGCAGGCCGAGCAGCAGGCCGCTGCTGATGGTGCTGCCGAACAGCCGCGGCAGCCGCTCGTCCACCGGCAGCGTCCGGGTCTGCGGCACGGTCGTCGCCGGGTCGCGGAAGGCCAGCTTCACCAGGACATTGGCGAAGGAGGTGCCGAGGAAGGTCATCATCAGGGTGGTGATGATCTCGTTCACCCCCTGATAGGCGCGCAGCAGCGCCGGCAGCAGCGACCAGGCGGCGCCGACCAGGGCGGCCAGGGCCAGGCACAGCGTCAGGGCGATCCAGCCGGGCAGGGCGTCCGCCAGCGGCGGCCCCGCCGCGGCGACGATCACCGCCGCCAGCAGGAACTGCCCGTCGGTGCCGAGGTTCCAGATGCCGGCGCGGAAGGCGACAATCAGCCCGGCGGCGAGGAACAGCAGCGGCCCCATCCGCGACAGCGTCTCCTGCAGGCCGAGCCAGGACAGCAGGCCCCGCTGCAGCACCAGCCCGTAATAGGCCAGGGGATCGGTGCCCAGGGCCAGCAGGACGGCGCCCGACAGCAGCAGGGCGGCCAGGATCGGGCCCAGCGTCACCAGGGCCCAGTGCAGGGCGGCGCCGGCCAGGCCGGGCTTCGCCGGCGGCTTCTGGGCGGGCGCCGTGCCGTTCACCGCATCCGCCGTCATGGTTGCGCCCCGATCATCAGCTCGCCGACGCGCTGCCGCGCCCGGTCGTCATTGGCCACGGTGCCGGCGATGCGGCCATGGGACATCACCGCGATCCGGTCCGACAGCTCCAGCAGCTCCTCCAGGTCGGTCGAGATCAGGATGGTGGCGACACCCGCAGCGGCGGCGTCGCGGATCCGCCGCCGTGCGGCGACGATGTTCTGCACATCCAGCCCGTAGGTCGGCTTGCTGTAGATCACCACCCGGGCGGCGCCGGACAGCTCGCGCGCCAGCAGCACCTTCTGGATGTTGCCGCCGGACAGGCGGCCGACCGGCGTGCGGATACCCGGTGTGCGCACGTCGAAGGCCGCGACCAGGGAGCGGGCGTTCCGGTCGATCTCCTCGGGCCGGTCCAGCCCGCGCGACCAGAAGGGTGGCTCGCCGATCTGCTTCAGCAGCAGATTCAGGGAGACGGGGAAGGCGCCGACCGTGCCTTCGCCGAGTCGGTCGTCGGTGACGTAGCGCAGGCCCAGCCGGCGGCGGGCGCCGACATCCAGCCGGTCGATCGACCGGCCGTCCAGCAGCACCGTGCCGCCGCTCGCGGGCCGCTGCCCCGCCAGTGCCTCGGCCAGCTGCTTCTGGCCGTTGCCGTCGATCCCGGCAATGCCCAGTATCTCGCCCGGCGCGACCTGCAGCGCGATGTCGGCGACGGCCGCCGCGCCATGGCCGGGCACGCTGAGGTCGCGCACGACCAGGATTGGGGCCGGGACATTTTCCATAGTCCCCCCTCCTCTTGCGGGAGGGGGGTAGGGGGAGGGGTCTGCGCGCGTCTGCGCGCGAATGGGCCAAGACCCGTGCTCACCATGCGTGCCACGTTGCGACAATCCAGGCCGGGGCGAGCCGAGAGAACCCCCTCCCCCTACCCCCCTCCCGCGAGGGGAGGGGGGACTCGATGCAGGCGAGGGGAGGGGGGATTCGGAAGACCCGAACATCAGATGCACGATCTCGGCCGTCGCCGCGCGCTCGCCCAGCGCCCGCAGCCGCTCGGGCGGGATCTCGCCGACCTTGCGGCCGAGGCGCAGGATCGAGATGCGGTCGCCGAAATCGAAGGCCTCCTTCAGCTTGTGGGTGATGAAGACGACGGCGATGCCGCGGCCGGCCAGCCGCCGCATCAGCGCGCCCAGCTCCTCCACCCCCTTCGGCGTCAGCATCGACGTCGCCTCGTCCAGGATCAGCACCCGGCTGCCGCGCAGCAGCGCGCGCACGATCTCGGCCTGCTGCTGCTCGCCGAGCGACAGTTCGCCGGTGACGGCATGCGGGTCGATCGACAGGCCCAGCCCTTCGGCGGTGCGGGTGAACTCGGCGGCCAGGCGGGCCCGGTCGGGCCGGTGCCACCAGGACAGGCCGAGCGCCAGGTTCTCGACGACGGTCAGGGTCGGGGCCAGCATCACATGCTGGAACACCGTGCCGATGCCGAAGCCGAGGGCATGGCGGGGCGAGGCGATGGGCTGCTCCCGCCCGTCGATCCGGATCGTGCCCTCATCCGGCTGCAGCAGCCCGGACAGCATCGCGATCAGGGTCGACTTGCCGGCCCCGTTCTCGCCCAGCAGCACATGCACCTCGCCGGGCCGGATCGCGAGATCGACCCGGTCATTGGCGACGACGCCGGGGAAGCGCCTGGTGATGCCGTGCAGCGCGACGATCGGCGCGCCGGCATCGGGCGGCGGTGCTGCGGTCATGGCTCGGTCGCTCCGCACCCCGCCGGCCTGTCACGGCGGGGTGCCGTTCCTGGGAAAGGGCTACTGCGCGGCTGCCGAGACATCCGACATCAGCGCCCGGACCGCGGCCGCGTCCCAGACCGGCTCGACCTTGATCTTGCCGCTGACGATGTCGGCGCGGATCGCCTGCACCTGGGTCCAGACGTCGTCCGGGATCGCCTTCGTCTTCAGCAGCTGCACGGAATCATCGGCCAGGCCGATGGCATAGTGCTTGGTGCCGAAGCTGCCGGCCTTGAGGTCCTGGATCATCGCGGCGTAGACCGGGGTGATGTTCCAGACGACGGAGGAGAGGAGGTTGCCCTTGTCGATGCTGGATTTGTCGCCGATCACGTCGATGAAATAGACCTTGCCGCCATCGGTGGCCTTGCTGGTCTCGACCGCCTGGATCATGCCGAAGCTCGACCCGTTGCCCTGGCCGAAGATGATGTCGGCGCCGGCGGCGATCACCGACTCCGTCACCCGCTTGCCGCCGGCGGCGTCGCTGTAGGCGGCCGGGCCGATCACGGCGTAGCGGATTTTCACCGCCGGCTTCTCCGCCTTCACGCCCTGCGCGAAGGCCGCCGACTGCGAATTCCAGGACGGCGGCTCGCCCGACACGACGATGCCGACCGTGCCGGTCCGCGTCATCTTCGCCGCCAGCCGGCCGGCCAGATAGGCGCCCTCATGGCCGCTCAGCGTGTAGTCGGCGATCAGGCCGGGCTTCAGCAGGTCCGGCCGGTCGACGATCGCCACCGGCACGCCGGTCTCGGCCGCGATCTCCGGGGCGGCGGTGTTGTAGCCGCTGGCATGGGCGATCAGCAGGCTGGCCCCGTCCGCCACCAGCTCGCGCATGGTCGGCCGCACGTCGCCGTAGCCGAGGCCCTCGGCCACGGTGACCTGCACCCCCTCCTTGGCGCCGGCTGCCTTGGCGGCGGTGACGCCCTGCTGGTTCCAGCCGAAATCGGTGCCCTGTTCCGGCGTCAGGATGGCGATGCTCTTCACGTCCCCGGCGCTGCCCGCCGTCGAAGCCAGGGCCAGCATCAGCACGCCGAGGCTGGCTTTGATCATCAAGCTCTTCATCATGTCTCGACTCCCTGTTTATTGTTGTGATGTACGCTGCAGATTATTTGTTATCTTGTGAAAGAGTATTTGTACGATATTGTCTTCTGCAAGTCAGCTTTTCGGGGTGGTCCGATGATGCGGTTCCGGTCCTGCGCCCTTCCGATGATCGCTCTGGCGCTCGCGGCCGGCCCGGCTTTCGCGGCCGGGCACGGCACCGACGGGCTGACGGAACGGTCGTTCCAGGCGGAGAATCGCGGCAACGGCCGCATCGCCTGCGGCGCCGCCATCGCCCACTGGTATTCGGTCGATCTCGGGCAGGCCGGGCCGGGGGCATCGGTCAACGCCCGGCTGTGGTTCGACCCGGCGGGCGGCGCGGTGTACCTGCTCAACGACAAGCAGGACCGGCTGCCGGTCGAGGCGCTGTGGTGCGGCGTGGCCGGCCGCAGCTGGGCGACGCGCAGCCCGATCGACCTGCCGCGCCACGCCGGCCCAGTCGCCGCAGGGGCGGCGATCGCGGTGGGCTGCGCGCCGGAAGGCGACCGGCTGGTCTGCCGCTGAGTCATCCGTCCCGTCCCTCCAGGATCCGCCGCACCGCGACCAGGCGCCGGGCGCGCTCGGCTTGC